>WHSN01000071.1 GCA_009380045.1 Luteitalea sp. | reverse complement strand
TCATCCTCGCCGGCCAGGTGCGCGTGAACGAGCAGGTCCTGACGAAGGCGGGGACGCCAATCGGTGTCGATGCGCGGGTCCAGCTCGCGGTTCCCGATCATCCGTATGTCGGCCGCGGCGGCGTCAAGCTCGCTCACGCCCTCGACGCGCTGGGGATTCCGGTTGCCGGGCGCCGCGGACTCGACATCGGCGCATCGACCGGTGGGTTCACCGACGTGCTGCTCCAGCGCGGGGCTGCGGACGTCGTCGCCCTCGACGTCGGGCACAACCAGCTTGACTGGAAGATCAGGAAGGATCGCCGGGTCATCGTTCGCGAAGGGGTGAACGCACGCGCCCTGACGGAGGACGATGTCCCCCATCCGGTCGATATCGTGACCATCGACGTCGCCTTCATCTCGCTCCGGCACATCTTTCCCGCCCTGCCCCCCTTCCTCGCGCCCGGCGCGGATATTGTCGCCCTCGTGAAACCGCAGTTCGAAGCCGGACGCTCGGAGGTTGGCCGGCGCGGTGTCGTCACCGATCCCGCGGTGCATGAAGCCGTCATCGCCCGAGTGACCGACGCGGCTGCGGCAAACGGGCTGACGCGCGTCTCGATGACACCCTCTCCGATCACCGGCGCCACCGGCAACCGCGAGTTCTTCCTCCACTTGAAACCGGCGGCAGCTGCCGGTTAGCAAGAGGCCCGGACCCGTTCGCGTCCACGCCCCGCTGCCTGCCGGACCCGTTACCCGGAGCAATCCGGACCGCAGAGTCTTCTGCCCGCACTGCGTGCGCTGCGGCCCACCTGCTAGGATAAACGCCGATGCCGACCCTCCCGATCGTGCCCATCTCCCGCGTCGGCGTCCTCGCCAAGGCGAACCTACACGCGGCGACCACGCACCTGATCGAGGTGGGGGCGTGGCTCGAGGCGCGAGGCATCACCGCGGTATTCGAAACCTGCACCGCCTCGCTGATGCCTGCCTCCGATGTCCGCGTCGTGCTCGACAAGCCTTCGCTGGCGGCCGACGTCGACATGGTCCTGGTGCTCGGCGGCGACGGCACGCTGCTCGGCATGGCGGACTGCATCGGCGAGGCCGGCTCGGGCGTGCCGATCCTCGGGGTGAACTTCGGCAGCCTGGGATTCCTCACCGAGGTGACCCTTCCCGAGATGTATCGGGCGCTCGAAGCGGCGATCGCCGGGCGGCTGCACATGGAAGAGCGCCTCATGCTGCGGGCGACCACGACGCGACAGGGAGCGGTGTTCGCCAACGCGATTGCCGTGAACGACGCCGTAATCACCAAGACGGCGCGCTCGCGGATGATCGACCTCTCGGTCTACGTGGGTGATGAATTCGTGACGCGGGTGAAGGCCGACGGCCTGATCATCGCCACGCCGACCGGCTCGACCGCGTACAACATGGCGGCGGGCGGCCCGATCGTGCAGCCGGCCGTAGACGCGCTGCTGTTGACGCCGATCGCGCCGCACACGCTCACGAATCGGCCGATCGTGATCCCGGCGACGTCGGCGGTCCGCGTGCAGCCGAACATGGAAGAACGGGACGAGGTATTCGTCACCTTCGACGGACAGACCGGGTTTCAACTTCAGGCCGGCGACGAAGTCACCGTCCGGCGCGCCGACACTCCGATGCGGCTGATCAAACCCTCGACGCGAAGCTACTTCGAAGTGCTTCGCACGAAGCTGAAGTGGGGAGAGCGGTAGGAATCGGCGATTCTGCCGATAGACAATCGATCTTCGTGCCGACCGATCACAAGGGTCACCGCGCTGCACTTGCGGCGCGACGGTCGCGGAAGTACTGAACCTGCCAGCGTTGCACATTGCGGTTGTGCTCGGCGAGGGTGCGCGCGAACTCGTGTGAGCCGTCGTTGCGGCTCACGAAGTAGAGATACTCCGACTCGGCCGGGGATCCAGCCGCTTCGAGTGCGCCCCTGCCGGGTGCCGCGATCGGCCCGGGAGGCAGCCCGGCATACCGGTAGGTGTTGTACGGCGAGTCGAACAGCAGATCGTCGCGGCGCAGGTTGCCATCGTACCGGCCGGCGAGCATCAGCGCGTAAATCACCGTCGGATCGCACTGCAGCGCCATCCCGATCTTCAGGCGGTTCGAATAGACCGACGCGATCAACGGGCGCTCCTCTCCGCGTCCCGTCTCCTTCTCGATGAGCGACGCCAGCGTGACGTGTTGCCGTACGGTGAGGCCGCGCGCCTGGGCCGCCTGATGCAGCGGCGGCGTCAGCTCCCGAAGGAACTGGTCGGTCATCGCCTTGACAAGACGAATCGCATCGGTGCGCTTCGGGACCGAGTAGGTGTCCGGGAAGAGATAGCCTTCGAGGTCGCGCGCATCGGGGTCGAGCGCCTGGACGGCTGATGGGTCTCGAGCGGCGGCCACGAACGAGGCGGCCGAACCGAAGCCGTTCGACTCGAAAATCTTCGACATCTCGCCAATCGTGAGGCCCTCCCGGAACGTGATGGTGACCAGCTCCACGTCACCCCGCGCGACCTTCTGAACGACTTCCGTGGCGGCCATCGGCCGATCGAACCGGTACTCGCCAGCTTGCAGCCGGCGCGCATCTCCGCTCAGCCACAAGGCCAGCCGATACGTCCGCGCATCGCGAACGACCCCGGCGGCAACCAGCCGCTCGCCGATGGTCCTCGGCGTCGCTCCCGGAGGAATATCGACCAGCTGCGCCTCTCCCTGGTAGCCGCGAAAGGGCTGGTTCACGCGCTGGTAGAGCACGTACGCCGCGCCAGCGGCCGCGATCATCAACCCGAGCAGCACCACGATGAGTCTTCTCATCTCCGGTCCAGATAATCCTGCAGGATGATCGCCGCGGCGGCGGCGTCGAGCCGCTGCCGGCGTTTTCTCCAGTCGCGCTCGTTCACGGCCAGACGGCTTTCCGCTTCGCGGCTCGTGAGACGCTCCCCTTCCGTGGCGATCGGAATCATCGTACGGGCCCTCAACGCTTCGATGAATTGCACGACGTGCGCCGTTTGCGCGGTGGGAGACCCGTCCAACCCCACTGGCATTCCCACCACGATCAGCGTCACCCCATCGTCTTCGGCCGCAAGCCGGGCGACCTCCCGGGCGACGAGCTCGACGGCGTCCGTGTCCGACACCGGAATCGTCGACAGCGGTCGCGCGAGGGTCCTAGTCGGATCGCTGATGGCAAGGCCGACCCGCCGTCTGCCGACATCAATCGCCACGACACGCACCAGCAGATGTTATAATTTCCTCACCTCATCACGCTTTCATGACAGGACGAACCACGGCCGGTGTGCGTGCGACCGCGGTGATCGGGGTCCTGCTGGCCGGCGTCCCCCTCGATGCTCAGGACACCGACCGTGTGCTCACCGAAGCCCTGTCCCGCCGCGCGAGCGCCCGCCTCCAGACGCTGCACCAGGACGCTGACCGCCTGCTCTCGGAGGAACGGAGCCTGCTCGGCGACCTCCGACGCCTCGAGGTGGAACGCGAGATCAAGGTCACCGAGTTCCGGCAGGCAGACGCCGCCGCACACAACGCGGAGGTGGCGCTGGACCAGCTCGACAGCGAGCTTCGGCAGCTCGAGGAGCAGGTTGTCTCCGAGAGCCCGAGTCTGCGCGGGCGCCTCGTCCATCTTTACAAGCTTGGCCAGGGGCGCTATGTGCGGCTGCTGCTCTCGACATCCGACGCGAGCAGCATCAGGCAGGCCGCACGCGTCGTGGCCGCCATGGCGGCGCGCGATCAGGACCGGCTCGCCACCCATACGCGTCGCGTCGCCGAGCTGACAACCTCGCGACAAATTCTGCTCGATCGTCAGCTGCAGGCCTCGACGCTTCGCGAAGCCGCCGCGCGAGCCAAGGTCGGCCCGGAACGGGCCGTGGCCGCGCGCAACACGCTCATTCGAGAGATCAGTCAGCGGCGCGACCTGAACGCGCGCCTGGCCGCCGAGCTGCTCGCGGCCCAGCAGAAGCTGCAGGCGGCCCTCACCATGTTTGGCGCCGATATGCCCTCCGGAAGCGGCACACTCCCGCTCGGCCCGTTCCGCGGTGACCTGGATTGGCCCGTTCGCGGAGCGCTGCGGCGGCCGTTCGTCCGGTCTACGCTGGCTGCCGGCCCGGTCCCGGCCGGCATTGACATCGCGGCGGAAGAGGGGGCGCCGGTGGTGGCCGTGCACGGCGGCACCGTGGCCTTCGCCGACACCTTCGCCGGTTTCGGCAATCTGGTGATTATCGACCATGGCTACCAGAGCTTCAGCCTCTACGGTAACCTGGCCGAGCTCGCGGTGGCGAAGGGCGATCGCATCGCCAATGGAGACGTCGTCGGGCCGATCGGTGTGGCGCCTACCGGAGCCGTCGGGCTCTATTTCGAGTTACGCGTCGACGGTCGGCCGGTGGATCCCGTACAATGGCTCAAAAAAAGGTAGCTCATGCCCTCACACACCCGCCGCATCGTCTTGTGGATCTCGGCGCCGGTTGTCGC
Source organism: Luteitalea sp. (assembly GCA_009380045.1). Taxonomy (GTDB): domain Bacteria; phylum Acidobacteriota; class Vicinamibacteria; order Vicinamibacterales; family CAVVIG01; genus WHSN01. The sequence goes on along the minus strand of WHSN01000071.1, from coordinate 15,150 downwards.
CTTCGCGATTATCGGCGGCTTCCTGAGCAAGGTCACCGCGCGTGAGGACACCTACCAGCACCTCCGCATCTTCGACGACGTCGTGAATCTCATCACCGGGAACTATGTCGAGAAGGTGGACGTCGACAAGGTGATGACCGGGGCGATGCACGGGCTGGCCGACAGCCTGGATCCCGATAGCGCGTTTCTGTCAGCCTCGCAGGTGAAGCAGTTGGAAAGCAATCCGGCGCTGCCGCCGGGGGATATCGGCATCGATCTGACACGGCAATACTATCTGCGGGTGATCGCAACGCGCGACGGCTCGGCAGCGGCGAAAGCCGGCATTCGCACCGGCGACTACGTGCGGGTGATCGACGGCAAGCCGACGCGCGAGATGTCGGTGTTCGAGGGTATGCGCCTGTTGCGCGGCGCACCGGGCTCGAAGGTCAAGATCACGGTTATTCGCGGCAGCACGACCGAGCCGCACGAGCTGGAGCTCACCCGGGAGGCGGCCACCGGAGCGGAGGTGAGCGGCAGGATTGCGGCGCCGGGGGTCGGCTACTTGCGAATCGCGGCAATCGGAACGCGCACGAACGAGCAGGCCAAGACACAGATCGCAGACCTCTTGAAGAGTGGCGCCTCGAAGTTGATCGTTGACGTCCGGCGCACATCCGGCGGCTCGCTCGACGGCGGCCTGGCGCTCGCCCGTCTGTTCGTCTTGAGCGGCACACTGACGATGAAAGAAACGCGGGGCCAGGAACGCGAGACCATTGCCGCGGGAGCCGGCGACGGTGGGATTACCACGCCAGCAACGGTGCTGATCGACTCTGGCACCTCGGGTGCGGCGGAGCTCTTCGCGGCCGCGCTCTCGGGCAACAACCGCGCGGAATTGATCGGCGAGCAGACCATCGGGCGCGCGGCGCAGCAGCGGCTGGTCAAGCTCCCCGACGGCAGCGGTCTGTGGCTCACGACGACCAAGTTCCTCATGCCTGACGGCGCGCCGCTCCATGAAAAGGGGCTCGAGCCCACGGTTGCGGTCGATGAGCCGGAAGGCGAGTTCGGTCAACCGTCGCCGACCGAAGATCCAATCCTTCAGAAAGCTCTGGAGCGGCTGGCCGAAAAGAAGGCTGCGTAGACTTTCTGGGTGTCGGACAAGGTCACGGCCTCGCCGTGCTCAGCGAGCCGCGCGGGTGAGGGCCCCCTGAATCCCTTGCTATTGGCCAGAAAATCACCTTTTGCCGCTTGACACTGTCGAGCGACACGCGTATAACGGCTCAGTTCCTGGCCGGACAAAATCACTTTCGCGAGGCAGCGCATGAACAAGCAGGAGATCGTGGCGAAGATCGCCAAGGACACCGGGATCACGAAGACGAGCGCGGCGGCGGCTCTCGTTTCGATCATCGATGGGATCACGAAGTCACTGAAGAAGGGCAACCCGGTGTCGTTTGTCGGCTTCGGCACGTTCAAGACCGCGAACCGCAAGGCGCGCACCGCGCGAAATCCCCAGACCGGCGCCTCGATCAGGATTCCAAAGCGGCGCGTGGCGCGGTTCACCGTTGGCAAGGCGCTCAAGCAGGCCGTCAAATAGGACCACCACGAGTCTGATCATTTGGTCATTGGTCATTGGTCATTGGTCATTGGTCATTGGTCATTGGTCATCTGATCATTTGGTCATCTGATCATTTGGTCATCTGATCATTTGGTCATCTGATCATTTGGTCATCTGATCATTTGGTCATCTGATCATTTGGTCATCTGATCATTTGGTCGTCCGGGAATGTCCCCGCCTCTCCACCCCGCATCTCCAATCGTGTCGACCATTTGCGAGAGGGCAAATAACCCTCTCCGAGAGGGCTAATGACCCGATCAATGACCAGATGACCAAATTACGAGATGATCCGATTCTGTTATACTGATCGTTCGTCTAATGCCGGTATTTTACTGAGTGTAGGCGCGTAGCTCAGAGGTTAGAGCGCCTGCTTGACACGCAGGAGGTCGGTGGTTCGAGTCCACCCGTGCCTACCACTGCTCGCGAGCCTCGCCACGCTGTTCCGCAATGAGCCAGGTCACCGTTACACTTCCCGATGGATCGAATCGCGCTGTGCCCGCAGGCACTGCGGTGCGCGACATCGCTGAGTCGATCTCGCCGCGCCTCGCGAAGGCGGCGCTGGCCGGCATCGTGGACGGTCGGCTGGTCGATCTCGCGTTCGTCCTCGAACAGGATGCCGCCGTCCGCATCGTGACGCCCGACCACCCGGAGGCGCTGAAGCTGTGCCGGCACAGCGCGGCCCATCTGCTCGCGGCGGCGGTGACGAGCTTGTTTTCCGGCGTCCAATGCGGCATCGGTCCGCCGACCGACGAGGGCTTCTTCTACGACTTCGTCGTGCCCCGGCCGTTCGTTCCCGAAGACCTCGACGCGATCGAAGCCAAGATGCGCGAGCTCGCGTCCGAGGATCTCGTATACGAACGACAGATGTGGCCGCGTGAGGAAGCCAAGGCGTTCTTCGCCGGTCGCGGCGAGCCGCTGAAAGTGCAGCTCATCGACGAGAAGACCGAAGGTCAGCACGAGGTCTCCTGCTACACCATCAAGGACAAGGACACCTTCATCGACTTCTGCGTCGGTCCGCACGTCCCGACCACCGGCAAGCTCAAGGCGTTCAAGCTCCTCACGACGTCGAATGCGTACTGGAAGGGTGACGCACGCAACCAGCCGATGCAGCGCGTCTACGGCACCGCCTTCCTGTCGGACAAGGAACTGAAGGCGTACCTCGCGCAGGTCGAAGAGGCAAAGAAGCGCGACCATCGCAAGCTTGGTCGCGAGCTCGGCCTGTTCACGTTTCACCAGTGGGCGCCCGGCGCGGCCTTCTGGCTCGACAACGGGACGACCCTCTACAACACGCTCGCGAACTACATGCGCGAGGTGCTGTTCCCGGCCGGTTACGTGGAGGTGAAGACCCCGCTGGTGTTCAACAAGGATCTGTGGGAAACCTCTGGGCACTGGTCCCACTACCGCGAGAACATGTTCCTCGTCGAGTCAACCGATGGCGAAGCCATGGGCATGAAGGCGATGAACTGCCCGGGGCATATGCTCGTGTTCGGCAGCACCGTCCGAAGCTACCGCGACCTGCCGTTGCGCCTGCACGAGCAGACGCCGCTTCACCGCAACGAAGCGTCCGGGGTGCTGTCGGGGCTCACCCGCGTGCGGCAGTTTTCGCAGGACGACGCGCACTGCTTCGTCACGCAGGGGCAAATCGAAGACGAGGTCGAGCGGCTGCTCGGCCTGGTGCAGCGGGTGTACGGCGATTTCGGGCTGTCTTACACGGCGAAGCTGTCGACCCGGCCGGCGGAGTTTCTCGGCGACGTCGCGACATGGGACTCGGCCGAGGCCCAGTTGAAGGCGGCACTCCAGCGGTCCGGCCAGGCCTACACCATCAACGAGGGCGACGGTGCGTTCTACGGTCCGAAGATCGACTTCGACGTCACCGACGCGATCGGCCGAAAGTGGCAGTGTGCGACGATCCAGCTCGACTACCAGATGCCACAGCGTTTCGGCCTGAAATACGTCGGCGCCGACAACGCCGAACATCTGCCAATCGTCATACATCGGGCCATCTACGGCAGCTTCGAAAGGTTCATTGCCATCCTGATCGAGCACTACGCCGGGGCGTTCCCGTTGTGGCTCGCTCCTGTTCAGGTGATGGTGTTGCCGATCGCCGATCGACACCTGGCCTACGCCGCCTCGGTCCGCAGCCAGGTGCAGGCGGCCAGCCTTCGCGTGCAGCTCGACGAGCGGCAGGAGAAGATCGGTTATAAGATCCGAGAGGCCCAGCTTCAAAAGATCCCGTACATGCTGGTTGTCGGCGACCGCGAAATCGCGGACGCCACGGTCGCGGTGCGCACCCGCAAGGGCGGAGACCAGGGGTCGAAGCCGCTGGCCGATTTCGTCGGGGCCGCGCGCGGCGAGGTGGCGAGCCGCGCAGTCGACCTAGTTCCGTCGCACGAAAACGCCAGCGTTTAAGGGGAGGCCGTTATCGCTTTCGACAGATCACCGCGCCGTGACGACCGCACACGCGTGAACGAGCGCATCCGTGTCCGCGAGATCCGTGTCATCGACGACACGGGCCAGCAACTCGGCATCATGCCGCCACCAGCGGCACTGGCCATTGCGAAGCAGAAAGGGCTCGACCTGGTGGAGATCTCTCCCACCGCCGTGCCGCCGGTCTGCCGCATCATGGATTTCGGCAAGTATCAGTACCAGGAGCAGAAGCGCACGCGCGAGGCGAAGAAGCACCAGAAGGTGATCCTGGTCAAGGAAATCAAGTTCCGCCCGAAGGTGGACGAGCACGATTACCAGTTCAAGAAGAAGCACATCGAGCGCTTCCTCGAAGAAGGCGACAAGGTGAAGGCGACGATCTTCTTCCGCGGCCGCGAGATGGCGCATCCGGAGATCGGACGACGGATTCTCGAACGGCTGGTACAGGACCTGGTGGAAGTGGCGGTCGCCGAGTCGATGCCCCGCATGGAGGGCAACCAGATGCACACGATTCTCAGCCGCAAGCCCCAGGGCGGCGGCGGGAAGTCGAAAGCTGCGCCGGCGGCGGCGTCTGCCACGACGAAATAGCGCCCGGCTGCCGCTGAGCACGCGTGTGCTTGGACTGCCGGCGAGCGCCCGCGGTTGAACTTGAGGTTGAGATGCCGAAACTGAAGACACATCGAGGCGCCGCGAAGCGCTTCAAGCGGACCAAGAGCGGGAAGTTTCTCCGGAGCAAGGCGTTCAAGCAGCACATCTTGACGAGCAAGAGCCGGAGCCGGAAGCGCGCGCTCAGAGGATCAACGACCGTCGCAGACGTGGACGCGCCCAAGCTGGCGCGCATGCTGCCCTACAAGTAGGAATGGCAGGATGGCAGAAATCGCAAGATGGCGAGGCTGCAAGCGTCTCGACGCACATTGAAGACGTGCGGGTGCCATCAACCGCCCCTCCTGCAATTGCTGCCATCCTGCCATCCTGCAATCCCGTGTGAGGTAACAGAGCGATGCCGCGTGTAAAAAGAGGAACGGTCCGCCGGGCGAAGCGCAAGAAGCTGCTCGGCCTCGCAAAGGGCTATTACGCCAACAAGAGCAAGCTCTATCGCGCCGCGAAGGAATCGGTCGATACGGCGCTCAAGTACGCGTTCGTCGGCCGGCGGCGCAAGAAGCGCGATTTCCGGCGTCTGTGGGTGGTGCGGATCAATGCCGCCGCTCGCGAGCATGGCCTCACCTACTCACAGTTGATCAACGGCCTCAAGGGCGCCGGCGTCAGCCTCGATCGGAAGATGCTCGCGGAGATCGCGGTGTCGAATCCAGGCGCTTTCGCCGGTATCGCCGCGCAGGCCAAGGCGAACGTCAAGACCGCCGCGCCGGTCGCAGCGCCGGCCAACGCCTGACCACCTCGTCCGATGGATCATCCGGCCTGACCACGTCAATCGCAGAGGCTGCCCGGCGCACGGCTCGCGTCACCGGGAGCCTCTCGAACCCGGTGCGCCCCGCGCTCATGCCCATCTGTCGTAAGTGAATCTACAGCGCTCCTGCCGATGCCGCCCATTCCCGACAGCGCATCCGTTGAGACCCAGATCAGGGCCTTCGCCGCCGATCTGCGTGCCGCCGCGTCCCCTCGCGACGCTCAGACAATCCGGGACAAGTACCTCGGACGCAAGAACAGCATCGTCGCGTCGTGGATGCAGTCGATTGCCAGCGCGCCGCCCGATCAGAAGAAGAAGATCGGTCAGGCGGCCAACGACCTGAAGCAGGCTATCGAGGCGCTGTGGGCCGACTATCAGGCATCCGCAGCCGCGGAGGCGCCCTCCGCGGGCGCCGTCGATGTCACGCTGCCGGGACGAATGCCACCTCTGGGCCACCGCCATCCGCTCACGATCGTGCGAGAGCGTATGGAAGCCATCTTCACGCGGATGGGCTTTGCCATCGTCGAGGGTCCCGAGATCGAGGACGAGTGGCACTGCTTCGACGCGCTGAACATGCCGGCCGACCACCCAGCGCGTGACATGCAGGACACACTGTATCTGGCCACCCCGGTCAAGGGTGAGACCGGACGCCCCGACGATTTTCGGACGATGCTCCGGACGCATACCTCGTCCATCCAGATCCGGTACATGCAGGCGCACCAGCCGCCGATCCGGATCGTCGCCCCTGGCCGCGTCTACCGCCGCGACGATCTCGACCTGACGCACACGCCGATGTTCAGCCAGATGGAAGGGCTGGTCGTCGGGCCGGCGGTTTCGCTCGCCGATCTCAAGGGGACCCTGGTCGCATTCGCACGCGACATGTTCTCGGCAACCTCACGCGTCCGATTCCGGCCCAGCTTTTTTCCGTATACCGAGCCGAGCGCCGAGGTGGACATCAGTTGCTGGCAATGCGACGGCACAGGTTGCGCGATGTGCAAGCAGTCGGGATGGCTCGAGGTGGGCGGCTGCGGGATGGTGCATCCGGCGGTGTTCGAGGCGGTGGGATACGACGCCGAGCGGGACACCGGGTTCGCATTTGGCATTGGCATCGAGCGCGTCGCGATCCTTCGGCATCAGGTGCAGGACATCCGGTTGTTCTTCGAGAACGACCTGAGGTTCCTCGAGCAGTTCCCGTACTAACCAAGGACGTTCACCGGACACGGAGAACACGAAAGACACACGACTCTGATTTCGTGATTTCGTGGCGAGCACGCTGAACAGTGAGTAGAGCGCCGAACAGATGAAGCTCCTCGTCTCGTGGGTTCGTGAGTTCGTCAACATCACCGCTCGTCCGGCCGACATCGCTGAAACGATGGCTCTGCGCGGGTTCGAAGTGGCGTCGATCGAGCACCGCGACGGCGGCGATGCGGTGATTGACTTCGAGGTGACCGCGAACCGGCCCGACTGCCTCAGCGTGGTCGGCTTCGCGCGCGAGATCGGGACGGCGTATGGCCTGCCGGTGCGCCTGCCGGCCACCGAGCCTGACTCGACGAGCGCAGGCACGGCGGCGGCAGCATGCCCGTCCGGTCGGCTGACGATCGCCATCGAAGAGCCCGGTCTGTGCCCCCGGTATGCGGCCGCAGTTGCCGAGACGACATCTGTCGCCTCGCCCGCCTGGATGACAACGCGACTGCAGGCGGCGGGGGTGCGGCCGATCAGCCCGTTCGTGGACATCACCAACTACGTGCTGCTCGAGCTCGGCCACCCCATGCACGCGTTCGACCTCGACTTGCTGGATGGGCGCGCCCTGCGCATCCGGCGCGCAAGACGCGGCGAACCGATCACGACGCTCGATGGCGTGCAGCGAACGCTCGAGCCCGAGATGCTGGTGATCGCAGACGAGCGCCGTGCCCAAGCGATTGCCGGGGTGATGGGCGGAAGCACGTCGGAGGTCGGGGATGCCACGCGGACCGTCGCGTTCGAGAGCGCGTACTTCGCGCCCGCGTCGGTACGACGCACGAGCAAACGCCTCGGCCTGAAGACCGAGGCGTCTTCGAGGTTCGAGCGTGGCGCCGATATCAACGCTCCGGTCGTCGCCCTTCGCCGCGCGAGCAGTCTGATGCAGGAGATCGGCGCCGGGCGCCTCGTCGGGCCGGTGATTGATTGCTATCCCGAGCGTCGGGGGCCGAGCACGGTCCCGTTGCGCCGTGCTCGGCTCGGCGCCCTGCTCGGCCTGGACGTGCCGGACACAGAGGTGGCCCGCATCCTGCGGTCGCTCGGCCTCCTCGTGAGCGACGCACCAGAGGGCTGGTCGGTCGTCGTGCCGACGTTTCGCGTCGATCTGCTGCGCGAGGTCGATCTGATCGAAGAAGTCGGGCGGCACCACGGCTTCGAGAAGCTCGAACCGGCATTTCCGATCATGACGGCTGCCGCCGCGGCGCCGGATCCACGGGTATCCCGCGACCACCTCGTCAGGCGCGTGATCACGGCCGCGGGCATGTCCGAAGCGGTCACGTTCGGCTTCATCGAAGCGAGAGCGGCGGAGCGATTCGCACCCGGCGGGGATGCCGCGCAACTGGTGGGGGTGGCGAACCCGCTGTCCGCGAAATTCGACATGCTCCGGCCCTCGCTGCTTCCAGGGCTGGTGGATGCGCTGGCGCACAACCGGCGCCACGGCCGGCGTGACGTCGGCCTGTTCGAGATCGGGTCGCGCTTCAGCAAGACCGGTGGTGAAACCCGCGGCGTCGCGTTCGCATGGACCGGTACGGCCGCTGCGCACTGGTCAGCGCCTCCGCGCGAGGTGGATTTGTTCGACGCGACCGGTGTCGTCGAGAGGCTGTGTTCCGCCCTGAAGGTGCACGTGCGCCTGACGCCCGCGGCGTCCCGGTATCTCGTGCCAGGACAGGCTGCACATGCGCTGGCGGGCGGTGCAGTGGTCGGCGTCGTCGGGCAGCTGGCGCCTGCCATCGTCGACGAGCGCGGCGCACCGCGGCAGGATCGCATTGTCGTCGCCGAGCTGGATCTGGAACTGCTCACGGCTGCTCAGGACCGCGGCGACCAATGGGTGCGGCCGTTGCCGCGTCACCCGTTTGTCGTGCGCGACCTCTCGATCATCGTGTCCGATGCCTTGCCTGCAGAGATCATTCATGGCACCATTCAAGCGGCCGCCGGGGGGGCAGGCGCGCCACTGGTGAGCAGCACTTTCTTCGACCGCTACCAGGGCGCCGGCGTTGCGGAGGGATCGGTCAGTGTCTCGGTGCGGCTGACCTTCCAGGCGGCGGACCGCACGTTGACCGACGCAGAAGTTCAGCAGACGTTCGACAGAATTCTCGCGGCGCTGGTCGCGGACCATGGCGCCCGCCAACGGTGATTCGCATGGTGAAAACGGCAACTCGCGGCGTCGAGCTCGAACCGATCGATCGCCTCGAGGAAAAAGTGAGGCTGCTCGTCGGCATGGTCGAGCGGATGAAGTCTGAGCAGGCCAGCGCGGCGGAAGAAAACCAGCGGCTGGCCCGCGAGCTCGACTCGATGCGCGCGCGTTTGTCGGCGGGCGAAACGCTCGCGAGCGAGCTCTCGTACCTCAAGGAAGAGCGCGACGTGATCCGGACGCGCGTCGGAGAGATGCTCGAGCAGCTGGAGGCGCTCAACCTGTAAATGGCCGAAGGCCGCGTGATTCCGGTCGAAATCGGCGGACAGCGGTACCCAATCCGAAGCACGCTCGATCCGGACTACGTCGCCCGGCTCGCCGGCTACGTGGACGAGAAGATGCGGGCCGCTGCCGATTCGACCCCGACCGGCGATTCGTTGCGCCTGGCAGTGCTCGCGGCTCTCAACATCGCCGACGAGCTGTTCCGATGCCGCGATCAGACGCGCGTCAGGGACGGCCAGCTTGCCGAACGGACCGAAGAGATCGAGCGCCTGGTCGACCGCGTCCTGATGGCGTAGCTCGCGCCCGGCGGCCGCAGCTTCCCGCCTTGCACCGCGCACCGGTCTTCGCTAAGATCCACTCAGCGTTTACGTTCCCTGCTTTGCTCGTGATGGCGGTAGGCTCGTTTGAGCCAACGTTTCACCCAAGTGAGTTGCGATGCCGCGTGGTGTGCATGCCTCTGTTTGAGGAAGCCTGAAGCGCGGCTTTTCCCGAGCGACTCCACCTGCTTACGCAGGTTCATCGACCTCCCCACACGGCAAAGCGGGGCCTTTCGTCTGCTCCCCTCCTTTTCTTTCTTTTCTGAACTTCGCGGGGGCGTAACCTCCGTGCGCGGCGACCTGAGCTCGCCCGATGTCGGTCGCGGGAAAGGACGTCACGCGTGCTGCCGTTTGTCGAATACCTGATCGACGTCCTGGTCACCGTGGTCACAGCCGGCGCCGTCTTCGCCGTCTGGATTGCCAATCGGAAGCGCATCGCGGCGGAAACCGTCGGCCGCGCCGAGGAGCAGGCGCGCCGAATCGTCAAGGACGCCGAGCGCGACGGCGAGAACCGGCGGAAGGAAGCGATCCTCGACGCCAAGGAAAAGGCGCACGATCTCCTCGCCGAGGCCGACCAACAGGCCCGCCAGGATCGACAGCAGGCACACGCTCTCGAACAGACCCTGCTCCGCCGCGAGACCGACGTGACCACCCGGCAGGTGTCAGTCGAGCGGCTGGAAAAGGATCTCCACGGCCGGGAGCAGACCGTCGCCGCCCGCGAGCGCGCCGCTGAACAGGCGTCGGCGAAGTACCACCAGCTCGTCGCCGCACAGCAGCACGAGCTCGAACGGGTCGCCAGCCTCACGTCCGACGAGGCCAAGGAGCTGCTGATCAAGCAGATCGAAAACGATGCGCGCCACGATTCGGCCAATCTCTTGAAACGGCTCGATACCGAGGCACGCGAAATGGCGGCCAGCCGCGCCAAGCAATACATCACCGAAGCCATTCAGCGGAGCGCGGCGGAACATGCGATCGAGACCACGGTCTCGGTGGTGGACCTGCCGAGCGACGATCTGAAGGGCCGGATCATCGGGCGCGAGGGCCGCAACATCCGCGCGCTCGAGCTCGCGACCGGCGTCGACCTGATCGTCGACGACACGCCAGGCGCCATCATTCTGTCGGGGTTCGATCCGTACCGGCGTGAAGTCGCCAAGAAGGCGATCGAGCGCCTGATTGCGGACGGCCGGATTCATCCGGCGCGGATCGAAGAGGTCGTCCAAAAGGTGAAGGACGAAATCGACGACGAAGTGCGGAAGGAAGGGGCGGCGGCGGCGTTCGAGCTCGGCCTTCACGACCTCGATCCCGAGATCCTCCGGTTGATGGGACGCCTCAGGTACCGCACCAGCTACGGGCAGAACGTGCTCTCGCACTCCTCCGAAGTTGCCCGCCTCGCCGGCATCATGGCCAAGGAGGTCGGGCTCGACGCCCACGTCACGGTTCGCGCGGCGTTCCTTCACGACATTGGCAAGGCGATCGACCGCGAGATGCAGGGTACCCACCTCGAGCTCGGCATCGACTTCCTCCGGAAACATGGCGAGAGCGACCAGGTCGTGATGGCGATGGCCGCGCACCACATGGACATCGACTGGCCGTCGCTCGAGGCGATGCTGGTGCAGGCAGCCGACGCGATTTCGGCGGCCCGTCCTGGCGCGCGCCGGGACATTCTCGAGTCGTACGTGAAACGGCTCGAGAAGCTCGAGGGGATCGCGGATTCGTTCAAAGGGGTGTCGAAATCGTTCGCGCTGCAGGCCGGACGTGAGATTCGAATCATGGTCGAAAGCGCGAAGATTTCCGACGAAGAAGCGATCTGGCTGTCGAAAGACATCGCCAGACGGATCGAGAACGAGCTCGAGTATCCCGGTCAGATCAAGGTCACGGTGATCCGGGAAACGCGCGCGGTCGACTACGCCAAGTGACGGTTTCCGATCTCACCGAGCGCGAACTGATCGCCCGGATTCAGCAGACGCTTCAACCGGCGCCACCCTGGCTGACCGTCGGCATTGGCGACGATGGCGCGGTCGTCGAGCCGGACCGTAACCGGCTGGAGGTCTTCACGGTCGATGCGATTGTCGAGGGTGTGCACTTCGACCCGCGGCTCACTCCGGCCGATGCGATTGGTCATCGCGCGCTCGCCGTGAACCTGAGCGATCTCGCGGCCATGGGCGCAACACCGCGGCTGTGTCTCCTGTCGTTCGCCCTGCCCCCGGCGCTCCCCTGCGACGACTTCGATGCGCTCACTCGAGGCATCGCCGCGCTCGCTGCCCTCCACCGCATCCACGTCGTCGGGGGCAACCTCACGAAGTCTCCCGGTCCGCTGGTGGTTGACGTGACCGCCGTCGGCGCCGTGAAGCGCCGCGGCGTGCTGACTCGCGCAGGCGCAAGGCCGGGGGATGAGGTGTACCTCACGGGTACGATTGGCGCCGGCAGTGCCGGACTGCAGGCGCTTCGGACCCAGCCGTCGGGGGCCGGTGACGATTACGCCGAGTGCATCCGTCGCTACCGCTATCCAGAGCCCAGAGTGCGCACCGGCGTGCTCCTCGGACGCAACCGGGCGGCAACCGCATGCATCGACCTCAGTGACGGCGCCGCGGACGCAGCGCGTCGGATCGCCGAGGCCAGCGGGGTCGGTATGATTCTTCAGGCGGAAGCGTTGCCGATCGACCCGTCAACACGTTCCTGGTTCGAGGCGAGAGGCGCCGACCCGGTGACCGAAAGCCTGCGTGGCGGCGACGACTACGAGCTGATGTTCACGGTCAGACCGCGGAATCGGGGACGCCTGCGCGCAGTGATCGACCATGCCGGCGTGGCGATCGCCCGCGTCGGCGTGTGCACGCCAGGTGGCGGAGTCCGCCTGCAGCGAACAATCGGAGGCGTAGTCGAGGAGACCTTGCCGCCCGGGTTCGGGCATTTCCGATGATTCACCTCACCAAGGCGCTGATCCGGCGTTGGCTCGACGTGTTGCTCCATGTCAACGACACCCCGCAGCGGACCGCGGCGGCCTTCGCGCTCGGCGTGTTCCTGGGATTCTCCCCTTTCCTCGGTTTCCATACCCTCCTCGGGGTTCTCCTCGCCTTCCTCTTCAACTTGAACCGAGTCGCCGTCCTGCTCGGGGTCTATTCCAACCTGCCGTGGATCATTGCCGCCTACTACGCCTTCACGACGATGATCGGTGCGGCGATTCTGCGGACGCGGCTCCCGCCCGGGTTCGGGGAGCGTCTTCGGGAGATGTTTCAGCTGTCGACGCTGCACGGGGATTTCTGGCAGGAGCTCGGACGCCTGCTGTGGCCCTTGTTCTGGCCCTACATGGTGGGATCGCTGCTGGGGTCGGTCGCGCTCGCCGGAATCGCGTATCCTCTGGCGCTGGCGTTCGTAAGGCGCCGCCGCCGCCGCAGACTACAATCTCTTGCTGAATGCGCCTCGCACGATCCTTCTGGCTGAAGGCGTTCGCGACGACCCTGGCTGCCGGGACGTTCGTCTGGCTGCTGGAGGTCACGATTCTGGACTCGAGGCACCTGGTGCGTCCCCTGGGCTGGCCGATGCTTTCGCTCGGCACGCCGCCGTCTCCATCACCGGGTGTACGCGTGACCTTTACCGCCACCGCATACTGCAAGGGCACGGTCACCAGTGCCGGGGTTGCGGCAAAGGCCGGCGTCGTCGCATCCGATCCGACCCTGCTTCCGCTCGGCTCGGTGATTCAACTCGATGCGCGGGAGGATCGATACGACGGAATCTACACCGTGCTCGACACCGGACCGGCCGTACAGGGACGCGAGGTGGACATCTACATGTGGAGCTGCCATGAAGCGCTGGCGTTCGGACGACGTCCTGTCGGGTTGACGGTGCTCCGCCGCGGCTGGGACCCGGCAGCCACCGCGCCGAAGTTCATGGAACGGCTGTTCCCGCGGTCTCAGTAGCCGGTGGTCGTCAGTCGCCTCTTCCTGTTCGTCTTCTCCGCGAGCTCAGCGCGCTCCGCCTTCGGGCGTCGCTTCGCGGGCCGCCGTAGCGCTCGCGGAGGCTGTTCGGCGGCAATCGTGGTGACCTGCCGTGACTGAATCAACAAGGACCGTCTCCTGACGCCAATCCGGCCGGTGACCAGGCCTGGTGACGACCGACGCGCGTCGTCGGTCAGGATTGCACGCCGACTTCGCGGCTCTGGGGTGCGGCGTCGGCATTCCGGTACTGCAGTTCGAACAGCTTGAAGTAGATTCCCCGCTCCGCCAGCAGCTCCTGGTGCGTGCCCGATTCGCGGACCACCCCCTTGTGAAGCACCAGGATCTTGTCCATGTCCTGAATCGTCGACAGGCGATGGGCGATCGCAATCGTGGTGCGTCCGGCCATCAGCGCCGTCAGCGCGTCTCGAATCAGCATCTCGGTTTCCGTGTCGATGCTCGACGTCGCCTCGTCGAGGATCAGGATCGCGGGATCGAACGCCAGCGCGCGTGCGAACGAAAGCAGCTGCTTCTGACCGACCGACAGCGTCGCCCCGCGCTCGGCGACCGCCGCCCCGTAGCCGCCGGGCAGCGCCCCGATGAACCGATCGGCATGGACGGCGGTGGCGGCGGCGCGGACCCGCTCGTCGGTGATCGCCGTGTTTCCCAGCCTGATGTTGTCGGCGACGGTGCCCGAAAACAGGTGAACGTCCTGCAGCACGAGGCTGAACAACCCGCGCAGGTCGCCGAGGTCGAGATCCCGGACGTCCACGCCGTCGATGGTGATTCGGCCCCGCTGCACGTCGTAGAACCGCAGCAGCAGGCTGATCAGCGTCGTCTTGCCGGATCCCGTCGCGCCGACGATGCCGATGCGCTGACCTGGCTCGACGTCGAAGGAGACGTCCTTGAGCACCCAGTCGGGCTCGCCATCCGGGCGCGCTTGGTTGTAGGCGAACCACACGTGGTCGAACACGATGCGGCCGCGTCGCGACGCCGGCGGCCGGACCGCCGGCTGGGCCGGTGATTCCACGGCGACCGGCTCGTCGAGCAGCTTGAAGATCCGTTCCGACGACGCCATCGCCGACTGCAGCACGTTGAACTTCTCGGACATGTCGCTGATTGGCCGGAAGAAGCGCTGTGAGTACTGGAGGAACGCCGCCAGCGCGCCGAGAGACACCGTCCCGCCAATCACGCTCGCGCCGCCGTACCAGATGATCAGCGCCGAGGCGAGGGCGCTCACCGCTTCGATCGCCGGGTAGAAGACCGCGTAGTAGAAGATCGAGTCGATGTTGGCGTCGCGATGCTGACGATCGATGACATCGAACCGCCCGAAGTTCACTCCTTCGCGGCGGAACAACTGCACCGTCGCCATCCCGGTGATGTTTTCCTGGAGGAAGGCGTTGATCCGGGCAATCAGCCCCCGCACGGTGCGATACGACTCGCGGACGTTGCGGCGAAACCACTGGGTGACGATCGCGATGAGCGGCAGCACCGCGAAGGCGACCAGCGCAAGCCGCCAGTTCATCCACAGCATCACCGCCATGATGCCGGCCAGCGTGAAGACGTCGCCGAAGATGGTGACCACACCGGACGTGAACAGGTCGTTCAGCACGTCGACGTCGGAGGTGACGCGGGTCATCAGCCGGCCGACCGGATTGCGGTCGTAGTACCGCAGATCGAGACGTTGCAGATGCCGGTAGATCGTCATCCGCATGTCGTACATGATCCGCTGCCCGGTGATCTGCATCGTCCAGGTCTGGATGTATTCAGCCGCGAACGACGCGACCAGGACGAGGAGGTACAACGCCGCCAGCCGATCGAGGCCGGCAAGCTCCCGG
>WHSN01000057.1 GCA_009380045.1 Luteitalea sp. | reverse complement strand
GGCTGTTTGTCGGCACCGAGCGGGTGCAGCAGCGGGATTTCGCGCACAAGATCGAGATCACCGCCCGCGATCAGCTTGGCGAGCTGGCGGCGTCGTTCAACACGATGACCGCGAGCATCGAAGATCTGCTGCGCGACGTGGCGGAGAAGAAGCGGCTCGAAGAGGAGCTGCGAATCGCGCATGAAATCCAGATGTCGCTCCTGCCCTCGGGACCGTTGAGCCTCCCCGGCATGTCGATCACGGCCTTGTGCGTGCCGGCGCGGGAGGTCGGCGGCGACTACTACGACGTATTGCCGCTTGACGATCATCGCGTCGGCGTGCTGATTGCGGATGTATCCGGCAAGGGGACCTACGCGGCGCTGTACATGGCGGAGCTGAAAGGCCTGGTCCTGTCACTGAGCCGAATCTACTCGTCGCCGCGTGCGTTGCTGATTACGGCAAACCAGCTCATCTCCGAGCACCTCGATGCGCGAAGCTTCATCACGATGACCTATGCCGTTGTCGACTTGAGGGCGCGCACGATCACCTACGCCCGGGCCGGACATACGCCGCTCATCTACTTGCCGGGGCCAGGCATCCCCCACCGGCGGCTCCAAATCCTCGCTCCGGACGGGCTGGTGCTCGGGCTGAAGATCGACAATGGCGAGATGTTCGAGCGGCTGCTCCAAGAGGAGACGATCGCGATCAACCCCGGCGACCTCTATCTGTTCTTCACCGACGGCATCTCGGAGGCGATGAACGAGGCGCACGACTGCTTCGGCGAGACCCGGCTGGCGCAACTGGTCGAGGAGCATGCGCATCTGCCGTCGGATCAGCTGCGCGAGCGCGTGCTCCGGGAGATCGCCGCCTTCGTCGGCACGGCGGCCCAGCACGACGACATGACGATGATCCTGCTGCGGATCGAAGAGGTGGCTGCGCTGGCGGGCATCGGCGGCGCAGTCGAGGCAGCGAAGCAGACGGTATGAGCACCACTCTCATTGTCATCTTCAAGACGCAGTCGCCGGTGGAAGCCAGCATCGTTCGCGGCCTGCTCGAGGCGAACGGTCTGCCCTCGGTGGTCTCGTCTGGTGTCAGCCAGTCGCTCTTTCCACTCACCGTTCACGAGCAGGGGGTGACGATCTCGGTGCGAGCCGACGATGCGGAGGAAGCGAGGCGCGTCATCGACAGTCATCAGACGGAGGTGACCAGCGGTCAACTGGTGCGGCTGCGTGACGAGTTCGAGACCCTGCAGAAGGCGATTGACTACCGGTTCCGGGACCGTGGGCTGCTCGAACATGCGATGACGCACACGTCGCGGGCGAACGAGGACGTCAGCGGCGGCGTCGTGGACAACGAATCGCTCGAGTTTCTCGGCGATGCCGTGCTCGGGTTCGTCATCGCCGACCTGCTGTTTCGCGAGTTTCCCTCGCTCAACGAAGGGCAGAAGTCGAAGATCAAGGCGTCGCTGGTGTCGACCGGCACGCTGGCCCGGCTGGCCGAAGAGCTGCGGCTCGGCGATCATCTGCTGCTCGGGCGCGGTGAGGAGAAGACCGGCGGGCGGCGGAAGGCGGCGCTGCTGGCGGACGGATATGAGGCGCTGATTGCCGCGATCTATCTCGACGGTGGAATCGAGCATGCTCACGCGTTCGTCGCGCGCGAGTTCGCCAGCCAGCTCGTCGAGGTCCGCGACCACGGTCTGCGCGCGCAGGATCACAAGTCGGCGCTGCAGGAGCACCTGCAGTCGCACGACCTGCCGCTGCCCGAGTACCGCCTCACCGGAACGATCGGACCCGATCACCGAAAACAGTTTCAGGTGGAGGTCGCGGTTCGCGGCGAAGTGCTCGCGGAAGGGATCGGGCCCTCGAAAAAAGAAGCGGAGCAGGAATGCGCCAGGGCGGCGCTGCAGAAGCTGGGGATCAGGAGCTAGCCATCAGGAATCGAGCATTCCTCGATTCCTTCCCGATTGACCTTCCGAGTCAGTCGATCTCGATGATTCCCCATTCCTTGCGTTCGTCCTCGCGGGTGGCGCCGGCTGACGCCATCGCCATTGCCGGCTCCGGCTGCGGTGGGAGGCGAGGGAGGGCGTAGCGGTGAACCTCTCGCGCGACATCGTCCCCGGTGGGTGCGGTGGTGTGGCAGTGCAGTCGCACCCAGACCCGCAGCAGCGGATCGATGTAGCTGTAGCGCTTCTGCCGCGTCGCGACGAGATCGACGTCCTCGAGCCACGAAAGATAGTCCTTGGTCGATCCCGGGGTGCGCTGCAGACGCTGCGAGATCTCGGTGAGCGTCAGCGACTCTTCTTCGGCCAGGATCTCGAGAATCGCCTTGAGCGCGCCGTAGCCTCGGGCGCGGTGGAGCCGCAGCTCGTAGCTGTAGCCGCATTGCCGAGCAATGCGGGCATCGGGCGACAGCAGGGCGACCAGCGCGCTGACGGCGTCGCTACTACCGGGACCGCCGCGGTCACGCATCGCACAAAGCTCGTCGGCGATCGCGCGAACATATACTGGACGGCCGTCGGCGAGCGCCTGCACCGCCCGCGCCGTGTGCTCGGCTTCGTGCGTGTCGCCGGACGAGAGATTGCCGGCGGCGAGCCCGAGCATGTCGAGGGTGTCCTCGGCGGTCAGCGCCGGCATGTGAATCACCTCGAAACGGCCCGAGCGGTCGTGCAGGAGCCGAAGCGCGCGCGCGGTGTAACGGCTCGTGAGCACGAACTTGTTGCCGCCGCTGGCGAGGCTGTCGATCAGCTCGTGCAGCGCGTGGCGCAGACCGGGGAAGCTCTCGAAGGTCCTGACCTCGAGCACCTCGTCGAGGAGGAATGTCGCCGGCGCGCTGCCGCTCGAGCGGGCCCTCGCGAAGAAGGCGAGCGCCGCGTCGAAGGCGGCGCGGGCGCCCGCGACCGTCGGCTCGCCCGAGGGAAACGGCGACGCGGCGGTGATGGCGCGCCTGAACCGTTCGGGCGTCGTCGCGGTCCGTTCGACGTCGATGTACTGCGTCGCGCCGGGCGTCGAGCGTTCCCGCAGCTGCTGCAGCAGGGTGGTCCGACCGGCGCCGCAGCCGCCGAGAAGAACCGGAATGCGCGAAGGGGAGGCGTCAAGCGAAGCCGCAATGCGTCGCGTGAGAGTGGACCGTGGCGTCAGCATCTTGTTTCCGGGAAAGAATAGAACTTAAGAACCGCGACGGATGTTGTCAATCGAAAACGAAAAACTTTTTCACTTGACTCGAGCGATCATGCGAGCGGAACCCAGGCGCGCCAGCGGCGGTCGTGATCGCCGCGGGTCGAGTAGAATCGTAGCTCACCACCATGAATCTCGCAGTGCTTGGAGCGCAGTGGGGCGACGAGGGGAAGGGAAAGATCGTCGACCTCCTCACACCCCGATTCGACATCGTCGCCCGGTATCAGGGCGGCCATAATGCCGGGCACACCGTTTACGTCAACGGCACGAAGTTCGTCCTGCGGCTGATTCCGTCCGGGATTCTCCACGCCGGCATCGTCTGCGTGATCGGCAACGGGCTGGTGGTGGATCCGCAGGCGTTGTTCGCCGAAGTGGACGAGCTCGCGCGTGGCGGCATCGACGTCACGTCGCGGCTGTTCGTCAGCGACAAAGCACATCTGATCCTGCCGTATCACCGCGATCTGGACCTGTTGTCCGAGGCCCGGCGCGGCGAGCGCAAGATCGGCACCACCTCCCGCGGCATCGGTCCGGCATACGAGGACAAGATTGGCCGCCGCGGCATCAGGGTCGGCGACCTGGCCGATCGGAAGGCGCTCGAACAGAACGTCCGCGACAACGTGCTGGCGCGAAACCGGCTGGTCCACGATTCCACCATGAACTGGCAGTCGGTGCTCGACCAGCTGGTGCTCATCGGGCAGCGGCTGCAGCCGATGGTGCGCGACGTCTCCCTGATGCTCGCGGAGGCGCAGCGCGCCGGCAAGACGATTCTGTTCGAAGGCGCGCAAGGGACCCTGCTCGACATCGATCACGGCACCTATCCCTACGTCACCTCGTCGAATGCCTCGATTGGCGGCGTCTGCACCGGGCTTGGCGTCGGGCCGCGCGCAATCGGCGCCGTCATGGGCGTGGTGAAGGCCTATACGACCCGGGTGGGCGAGGGGCCGCTGCCGACCGAACTCACCGGCGACATGGGCAACCGTCTCCGCGACAGCGGCAACGAGTACGGGGCGGTGACGGGTCGGCCGCGGCGGTGTGGCTGGTACGACGCGGTCGCCGTGCGGTACGGCGTCCGCATCAACGGGCTCGACGCGCTGGCGCTGACCAAGCTGGACGTGCTCGACGGCCTGGAGCACATCGAGATCTGCACCGCCTACAGGTGCGGCTCGAAAACGCTCACGGAGTTTCCATCCGACATCACGCAGCTCGCGGCGTGCCAGCCGGTTTACGAACGGATACCCGGGTGGTCCACGCCGACGAAAGGGGTTCGCCGCTTCGCGGAGCTTCCGGAGAACGCCCGCCGGTACATCGCGCGGCTCGAACAGGTCTCCGGCGTCCCGGCGGCGCTGGTTTCGACCGGCTCCGAACGCGACGACACGATCCTCAGGGAGGATGTCCTCGCATCCAAGATTGCAGACTTCAGATTGAAGATCTGATTGTCGGGCTGATCGCGTTCAGAAGATCCTGGCGTCCTGCAGCGGCCACCACCGCAGCTTCACTTTGCCGACGATGTACTTCTTCGGCACCTGGCCCCAGTGGCGGCTGTCGGAGCTGTTGTTCCGGTGATCGCCCATCACGAAATAGTAGCCCTGCTGAATCACCGTCGGCACGAGATCGTCGTGGCTGCGGAATTCGGCCGGAACATAATCGTCGTGCAACGGCACGTCGTTCACATACACCCGCCCTTCGACGATCTGCACCCGATCGCCTTCCTGGGCGATGACGCGCTTGACGAACATCTTCTCCGGGTTGAGCGGGTAATAGAGCATGACGATGTCGCCGGGCCGGGGATCGCCGAGCTCGTAGACCAGCTTGTTGACGATCAGCCGATCGTGATCTTCGAGTGTCGGCGCCATGCTCAGTCCGTCGACCCTCGCCACCTGGAACCCGAATGTGACGATCAGCGTCGCGTAGACGGCAGCAGAAAAGAGTGTCTGCACACCGGCAGCGATCTCGCTGCCCATGCGCCGCCACGCGCTCGGACGCGGCGGGGCCAACTCGGTGGGGAGTGGCGGAGTGCCAGCAGCCGCACCTGAATCCGCCAATCCGACGGGGAGCTCCGCTTCGGCGGGAGCGCCATCCGAATGCATCAACTCGGTCGGGAGCCCGGGCAGCTCAGCGCCCGCGGCTGAATCCGAGGGGGGCGTCGGAACCGTTCCGCCGGGCGGCTGTCCCTCGCAGGCGACGGTAGTTGGCAGATCTGGTTCGTCCATAGAGAATTTCCGGCCCCAGGATACCAGAAACCGTGGCACTGCCGTTGCACTGCTCAGGCTCCAGTCAAGGAAAGGGAGCTGACATGCTGAAGACGACAACGGCGTTGGTCGGAGCAGGATTATGCAGTCTCGTGCTGTCGGGCGTGGCAAACGCCCAGGAGACCGCGACGCTGGTCTTGCAGAACGGCGAGCGTCCGAGCGGCGAACTGGTCGACCTGAATGCGAGCGGGTTCACGCTGCGGGTCTCGGGGCAGGACCGGCAATTCTCGAAAAGCGACGTCAGGGCCGTAGAGTTCGTTGTCGGCGCCCCGGCGCCCGAGGCGCAGGCTCGGGTGAACGCCGGGCAGGCGCTCGTCATTCTGCGCAGCGGCCAGGTGGTCGAGGGGCAGCTGAGCGACGTGGGCGGTTCGCGTCCACTGCGGCTCACCATCGACACCGCGGGCGGCCAGCGTGAGTTCACATCGAATGACGTTGCGCAAATCCACCTGGGTGGGCGCGGCGCGGCCCAGGGGGTTGGCACCGCTGGTCCGGGTGTCGTCGCCGGCGCGCCTGGCGCGGTTACGGTTCAGGGAAACCAGCCGTGGACCGACGCCGAGATCATCGTGGCGCGCGGCGAGCGGCTCCAATTCGGCGGCGGCGGCGACATCATGATCGGCGCGAATGCGAGCTCCGGCGTCGGCGGGAGCCCTGCTGTAACAGCGCCGACGAGCAAGTACCCGGTCGCGAATGCGCCAGTCGGCGCGCTGATCGGCCGCATCGGCAACAGTGCCCCGTTCCTCATCGGCGCCAACAACCAGCCGATGACCATGCCGGTAGCCGGTCGATTGATGCTGGGAGTGAATGATGATCATTTCCCGGACAATAGCGGCGCATATTCGGTGACGATTACGCGTCTCGGGCGGTAACACTCGGCCGACACGAATCCGCCGGCGTGGGGCCATCGGAGCCCCGCGCCGCCGGTCTACAGCACTTTTCTCAGCTTCCGCGTGCGCACGCGATATTGGAAGGTGCCGCATCCGGCTGGGCACGCGAAGTAGTCCCACTGCTCTTGGTGCCGAACGCTCACGCCGCCGATGTGGCTGCGCTGATAGGCAAGCTGGCTGTCGCACGCGGGACAATGAAACGCGAGGGGCGTCACCGGAGGGGTGGTCGTGTCGCCGCGCTTGTGCGTCAGCTTCAGGTTGTACTTTCGCGTGATGGCGCGCGACCTGCCGAGCGCATCTTCCGCGTGCAGAAGGCGTTCGGTGACCGTTTCATGTGCCTCCCGCGCGCGCTGCCGGGCTTCCTGCGACTGGGAGAGCACCCGGCACATCTCGGCTGCAAGACGGTCGGGCAGGCATGGCTTGACCAGAACCGCATCGGCTCCGGACGCGTGTGCCCGTTCGACATCCGCCGGGTATGCATCGCCGGTGACCACCAGAATTGGCGTGCCGGCGGTGACGGTGTCCTGCCGCAACAGGCCGCACAAATCGAACCCGTTGATTCCCGGAAGCCGCGTTTCGGTGATCACGATCCCGGGGCGCAGCGAGATTGCCTTGGCCAGTGCTTCACGCCCGTCGGCCGCCTGCTCGACTTTCCATGCCGCGGCACGCAGGAACTCCGCATACATGCCTCTGGTATCGTCGTCGCGATCGACGATCAGGGCGAGCATCGACTCCGCATGGCCCGGCACGTTGAACGAGTTCACGGCGTTGGGCATTTGAGGGTCCGGAAGGGTCCTATCGTAGTGAGGGTGCGGGGACGATGCAACCGTTATCGCAGAGTTTCAGCGCCCCGCGTCACGCCTCCATGAGCGCTTGCCCCCCTCCCGTTGCTCCAACGGCCACGCCGATCCGGTGAGCCATGATGCTCCTCCCGCAAACATCGTGGGGGTTTTGCCTGTGATACCGTGTACCGCGACGCGATGAGCACTGTTCCGGCCGCCGAGAATTCCCCGGCGTTCGACGCCCTCCTCGACTACCTTAAGAGCTCCCGCGGCTTCGATTTCACGGCCTACAAGCGTGCGAGCCTGGCTCGCCGTGTGGAAAAACGCATGGCGGCCGTGCGCGTCGAAGGCTTCGTCGACTACGCGGACTATCTGGAGGTGAATCCCGAGGAGCTTGATCAGCTCTTCAACGCCATTCTGATCAACGTCACCTCGTTTTTCCGCGATGAGCCCGCCTGGGAGTACTTGCGCCACGAGACCATTCCGATGCTTGCCGACGCCACCCGTGACGGCCGTCCGCTGCGCGTCTGGACGGCGGGATGCGCATCGGGAGAGGAAGCGTACTCGATGGCGATGGCGCTCGCCGATGTCCTCGGGCGCGACGCATTCCGGGAACGCGTCAAGATCTACGCGACTGACATCGACGAGCAGGCATTGAACGAGGCGCGCGCGGCGGTGTATCCGGAGAAACGGGTTCAGCTGCTTCCGCCAGAGGTGCTCGACCGTTACTTCACGCGTGGCGACGCTGGGTACCTGTTCGACAAGGATCTGCGACGCGCGGTGATCTTCGGCCGACACGATCTCATCCAGGACGCGCCGATCTCGCGCGTGGACATCCTGAGCTGCCGGAACACGCTGATGTACTTCAACAAGGAGGTCCAGATCCGGATCCTGGCGCGGTTCCACTTCGCCCTGTCCGATACCGGGACCTTGCTGCTGGGCAAGGCGGAAGGGCTGCCGACGCAGGCGCAGATGTTCGTTCCGATCGACATGCGGCGTCGCGTCTTCAGGAAAGCGGCGGGCGGGGCCTGGCGCGATCGCCCGGGCGGGCTCAATCGTGCTGCGGTTGACGAGACGAACGACCGCGCGCCGGCGAGCCGGCTGCACCTGGCGGCGTTTGGCGCCGCACCGAACGCGCAATTGGTCGTCGATGCGAGCGGCCGCCTGGCGCTGTTCAACGAGGACGCCCGGGGGCTGTTCGGCCTCGCGCCGACCGACCTCGGCCGCCCGGTCCAGGATCTCGAGTTGTCGTATCGGCCGATTGAGATGCGTTCGCTGATCAGCCAGGTCACCGACCAGCAGCGGCCGGTCACGCTGAAGGAGGACGTCGAATGGTCCGCCCCGGGGTGTGAGGCGCGATATTACGAAGTCCGCGTCGTGCCGTTGATCGAAAGGGGGGACTCGCAGGTGATGGGCGTCGCCCTGTCGTTCTCCGATACGACGCGCGCCCACGAGCTGCAGCTCCAGCTCGATCGCTCGAAGCACGATCTCGAGGCCGCCTACGAGGATCTGCAGTCGACGAACGAGGAGCTCCAGACGACCAACGAAGAGCTGCAATCGACGGTGGAGGAGCTCGACACGACGAACGAGGAGCTGCAGTCGACGAACGAAGAGCTCGAGACGATGAACGAAGAGCTGCGGTCGACGAACGAGGAGCTGCAGACGACGAACGACGAGCTGCGCCAACGCAGCGACGACCTCGATCACACGAACGCCTTCCTCGAGTCGGTGATCACCGGCGTCCGAAGCGGAGTGGTGGTGGTGGACCTTGAGCTCCAGGTGATTGCCTGGAATCACCGGGCGGAAGATCTATGGGGGCTGCGCGCCGACGAAGCGCGCGGCCAGAACTTCCTGAGCCTCGACATCGGGCTGCCGGCCGATCAGCTGCGCTCGGGCATCCACTCGTGTCTCGCCGGGGAGCAGGAGCACTCGGAGGTGGTGGTGAAGGCGACGAACCGCCGCGGCCGGGCGATCACCTGCAGGGTCAGCAGCACGCCGCTCCTCGGATCGAGCAAGGAAGTGCGCGGCGCCATCGTGATGATCGACGAACAGCCCACATCGCACTGAAGCGCAGTTTCACCGTCGCTCCTCGGGGAGGGCATCGCCCTGCCCCGATGCAACGAACGACCGAGAGGCGATGTCGGGGGCGGCGTTGCACCGCTGAACGAGGCACAGGCGTTGCACTGGCTTCGGCGGGAGGCCGACGAATGGCAAAGTACGGCAAGAAGGCGCAGGACAAAGTCGAACGCGCGATGCACGAACGGAAGCGCGGCACGCTCCGCTCAGGGGGATCCGGAAAGAAGGTGACGAGCCGCAAGCAGGCCATCGCCATCGGCCTGAGTGAAGCGCGGCAGGCGGGGGGCAAGGTGCCGAGAAAACGGGCATCGAGTGGCACGAAGAAAAGTGGCGGAACGGCGCGGAAGGCGAGCCGCGGTGCGAAGAAGAAGGCCGGCGGCCGAAAGACCTGAGATCGACTGCGGGATTGCAGGAGTGCAGGGATGTCGAAAGGCTGCTGCAATCCCTTCGATCCTGCAATCCTGCAATATCAGTATCACCGCGAAAAGGTCGCGACGACCGGTGCGTGATCACTGGTCCCGACCTCTTTCTGTACCGGACACGAGATCGCACGCTCGGCAAACGGAGCGCTGGCGAGCACGTAGTCGAGCCGCCACCCGATGTTGCGCTGGCGCATGTTGCGCCATGGCGCCCACCACGTGAAGAGGCCGTCGTTGTCCGGATCGAGCGCCCGGCCGAGATCGACCAGCCCGCTGCCGATGATGCGCTCGAGGATGTCGCGCTCCTCGGGGAGCTGACCGATGGCGCGAGGCTTCCGCTCCTTGGGATGCACGTCGCGGTCGGTGCGCGCGACGTTGAAGTCGCCGCACAAGACGATCGTCCTGCCGGCGTCGTGGCTGGACCCGGCGTACGCGGCCATGGCCTCGAGAAACCGCACCTTCGCGACGAAGTCCTTGCCGCCGTTCGGGACGTAGACCGACGACACGGTTACCCCGGCGACCTCGATCGTCACAATCCGGTTTTCGTAGTCGAACGAGGGGTGCGAGAAGATCGGACGGCCGGGGGAGATGTCCTTGCTGACGTGCAGGCCGACGCCCGAGTATCCCTTGCCGCCGTGCCAGTAGCACCAGTAGCCCTCCATCTCGCAGAGGGCGGCGGGCACTTGATCGGAAGAGGCCTTGATCTCCTGCAGGCAGACCACGTCCGGGCGCTCACGCTCGACCCATTCCTGGACCTGCGTCTGCCGCGCCCGGATCCCGTTGACGTTCCAGGTGGCAATCTTCATCTGGACGTTCGGTCATTCAGGCCATTTCGTCATCCGGTTATTTGGTCATCTGGTCATTCAATTGAACGATTGCTGACCAGACGACCCATTGACCAGATGACCCATTGACCAGATGACCAAATAACCAGATGACCAAATGATCAAATGACCAAATGATCAAATGATCAATGACCCCGATGACAGGGGTCGCTAGAAATGACCAGATTCTCGAGCGCTAGAAGCGAGCGTGGGATGCCTGACGCTCAGCTGCCGGGATCGCCATGATGTCGGGATGGGCGGCGACGTGCTGTTGGACCAGCGCCTCGGCCTGCGCCATCGCGTCGGCATCGCCGAGCCGATACACCGCGTTGGCCTCGATCAGTGTCGCCTGATGCGACGGGGTGGCGTCGATGCTCTCGTAGATGGCCGCGACCGGGCACGCCGGAACACACGCGCCGCAGTCGATGCACTCCTCGGGATGGATGTAGAGCATCGTCGCTTCGGCGAACTCGGCTTCGTCCTTGCGGGGGTGGATACAGTCGACCGGACAGACGTCCACGCAGGCCGTATCCTTGGTCTCGATACAGGGGTCTGTGATGATGAAGGGCATGCTGGCGAATCTCCGTCGTGTCCGTGAAAATCGAGCTCGATACCTAGAGTCCGGCCGCAACCGGACCGTGAACGGGGAATTATACCTTGCGCTTATGACAACGCCAAAAACATCATCGGGCTCGTCGCCACCGTGTAGCCCATCGACGCGTAGAGCGGCTCGCCGGCGTGGCTGGCATTCAGCGCCAGCGACGACACGCCCTCGACGCGACACCAGTCGTGAATCGCCGTCATCAGGCGACGGGCAAGCCCGCGGCCGCGGTGGGCCGGTTCGGTGTAGACGTTGTAGACGAAACCGGCCCGGTCCCCGAGATAGCGCGGGCCGGGAGGCCACGGGATGATCGTGATGGCGCCGCCGGCGACGATGTCACCGGTGTCGGTCTCGGCCAACCAGCCGCGGTAGATGCCTTCCGGCATCACCCGTCCGAGCCACGACCGGAACGCGTGGTCGAGCGTCGCCGCGTCGAGCGCGACGCCCATGTCGGTGAACATCGCGATGCGATGGTGGACCAGGGCGTCGGCATCGCCAAGCGTGGCGGGACGGACGCGATAGGTGGGCATGATGTGATCTCGATCCTGAATCGCCGATTATACTTTCTACATGGCAGATACCACGGAGACACCAGAACGCACCCGCCGCGGCCCCGAGCCACCGGACCTGAGCGAGAAGGGCGGCGTGAAGAACGGTCAGCCGCAGCGCTCCGACAGCCGGTTGTTCATGCAGCTGCTGGCGTTCGGAGGTTGCCCGGACGCTCGGCCGGTCGCCTCGGCGCTCGAGCAGACCGGAGTCTCGGGCGTGCTCTACGAAGATCTGAACGATCCGCGCGGTATCGCGCTGCTCACCTTGAGTGAGGACCCGAACAGGTTTGTCGATTCCGTGCGGCCGCTGCTCAACTCGGCGCCGTTCGCGTCGCTGACGTTGAAGCCGGAGTACGCCATGCTCGGCCGGACCTATGCGATCGGCTACGAGCCGGACCTCACGGAGGTGTTGATCGATCGTCCCCGGCGCACGGTACTGAACCCGGCTTGGAAGTGGGCGGTGTGGTATCCGCTCCGGCGCAACGGCAGGTTCGCCCAGCTGCCGGCGGATGAACAGCGCGTGATCCTCGCCGAGCACGGCTCGATCGGCATGGCATTCGGCGCCGGCGACTACGCGCACGACGTCCGGCTGGCCTGCCACGGCCTCGACAAGGACGACAACGACTTCGTCATCGGGTTGATTGGGAAGGCCCTGTTCCCGCTGTCGGCCGTGGTTCAGACGATGAGGAAGACACAGCAGACGGCTCTGTATCTCGACAGCCTGGGGCCATTTCTCGTGGCGCGAGCGATCTGGCAAAGCCGCGGGTGACAGCTCCGCGCCCCGCTCAAGGCCCGTCGAGCGCGGCGGTGGCCGCGAAAGTCGGCGGTCGTCGATGTCCGGTCGCCTGCTCGTAGGCAAAGGCGATCCTGATGAGCGTCGGCTCGCTCCACGCCTTGCCGAAGAACGACAGGCCGATCGGTAGCCCGCGGTAGAACCCCATCGGAACCGTGATGTGAGGATAGCCGGCGACGGCCGCAACCGTTGACGGCGCCGGCGCGGCCGCGGTGCCTCCGTCGCCGTTCACCAAATCGATGAGCCACGCCGGGCCGCCAGTCGGAGCCACGAGCGCGTCGAGGCGATATTTTTTCATCACCAGGTCGATGCCGTCGGCGCGGGCCATCTTCAGGTTCGCGGCGAGCGCTTTCTTGTACTCGGCGCTCGACAACGGACCCTTCGCGGCCGCCAGCGTCATGATCTCCTGGCCGAAGTGCGGCATTTCCTCCGCGCGATGCTCTTCGTTGAAGCGGATGATGTCGTGGAGCGATCGCACGGCCGTCCCGGGTCCGAGCCAGGCGAGGAACGTCTGCATCCCGGCGTTGAACTCGTACAGGAGCACCTCGAACTCCGACTCGTCGAACTTGCCGAGCGTCGGAATGTTTGCCGGATCGACCATCACGGCGCCGCCGAGCTTCAGGTCAGCGAGGGCGACTCGGGCGAGGTCGTCCGCCGCAGCGCTGTAGCCAAACAACCGGTTGCGGACGACGCCGATGCGCGCGCCGGACAGGCCGTTGGGGTCGAGAAACCGGGCGTAGTCGGCTGGCTGGTTGGCGGCGGCTGATGTCGATCGGTCCGCCGGATCCCGACCGGCGATGGCGTTCAACAGGAGAACGGCGTCAGCGACGCTGCGTGCCATCGGTCCGGCCGAATCCTGACTGTGCGCAATCGGGACGATGCCGGTGCGGCTGACCAGCCCCACCGTTGGCTTGATGCCGACCAGGGCGTTGTTGCTCGCGGGAGAAACGATCGACCCATCGGTTTCGGTCCCTATCGCCGCGGCGGCCAGGCTGGCGGCCACCGCGACCGCCGAGCCCGAGCTCGACCCCGAAGGGCTTCGATCGAGCGCGTACGGATTCCTGGTCTGTCCGCCGCGGGCGCTCCACCCGCTCGACGAGCGCGTCGATCGGAAGTTCGCCCACTCGCTCATGTTGGTCTTGCCGAGGATCACGGCGCCCGACTCCCGCAGCCGCTCGACAATGAAGGCGTCGCGCGGCGCCGCCGCGCCCGCGAGCGCCAGCGAACCGGCAGTCGTCAGCATGCGGTCCCCGGTCGCGATGTTGTCCTTGATGACGATCGGAATGCCGTGCAGCGGTCCGCGAAGGCGGCCGGCCCGACGCTCGGCGTCGCGTTGGTCG
Organism: Luteitalea sp.; assembly: GCA_009380045.1. Lineage (GTDB taxonomy): Bacteria > Acidobacteriota > Vicinamibacteria > Vicinamibacterales > CAVVIG01 > WHSN01. The sequence continues at coordinate 9,747 of WHSN01000057.1, read as the reverse complement.
GCGATCGCCAGCGCGTCGGGGTTCACTTCGATGATGCTGCGCAGCTCGGGCCCCCGGCGGTCGAGTGCATCGATCCGAGCGAGATACTGTGCGACGAGGGTGCGCGACGAGTCGAGGCGTTCGGCCATCCGCTGCTGCAGCTCGCGGATCGACGCTTCTTCGAGGGCGAATCGCTGTGGCTGCTGCGGCGCATGCGCCAGGGCCGCCGCCGCCACGACACCGGCCACGGCGAGCCCCGCGAGCCACGATCGAAACGGTCGTTGCTGCATCCGTCCACCCATCGTCTCGAAGCGCCGGATTCCCTCGACGGGCGCCTGTCGGCTCCACGACGTCAACCGCCGGGACCAGCGCACGCGGAGAGAGACCGCTCTTTCTGGAGCGCATCTCACCACTGCGTATCACGACCAGCGCGAACGAGCCACGAAGTTCTGATCGGGAACAGAGCAAACCGATCGGCCCGGTTCAGCTCGGGCCCTTGCGAGAATCTCCCGTCGATGTACTTCTCGGCGCCCGTGTCAGTGTGGCCGTGTCGCCGTTCGAACGAGCTCCTCGATGTCGGCTGCGGGGCGGGCACCGGTCGTCCGCGTGACTTCGCGGCCGCCCTCGAATATCGCGAGCGTCGGGATCGACCGGATCGCAAAGCGCTCGCCGATGTCGCTCAAGGCGTCGGTATTCACCTTCGCGACAACGAAGCGGCCGCCGGCGCGCGCCGCCACCTTCTCGAGCTCCGGCGCCACCACGCGACACGGGCCGCACCACGGAGCCCAGTAGTCGACGACCACCGGAACGGCCGAGGCTGCGATCAGGTGGTCGAACTCCTCGGACGTGCGGATCTCGAGCGGGGTGGACGGGGCACTCAAGTCGTTCCGGCAGCTGCCGCAGCGAACCGTGCTTCCCAGGCGCTCGAAGAGCAGCCGGTTCCGCTGGCCGCAGCCAGGGCAGCGGACGATGATGCCACGGTCGTCGAACTCGTAGGCCGCCATGCCAATAGGTTACCTTCGGAGCCGATCGCTCACGAGCGCGACGCTCAGCGCATACGCGTGCGCGCAGTTGTACTGCAGCAGGGCGTGGTAGTTCCGATAGACCAGAAAGTACCTCGAGCTGCCGGCGACCAAGGACGCGGTGATGTCCGCTTTCGGCAGCGCCGACCCGCTCATCGTCCTGACGCCCAGCCGCTGCCAGCCGTCGAGCGGCAGTTCGACCGTCATGTCACGCGTCGCCTGACACGAACCCTCCCGCCGCGCGACCGTGGACGCGACCCGTCTGGCGACTTCTCTCGACACCTTCACCTCGCGGCCCCAGAGCTGGCCGGTGACCCAGCCGTGGCCCTTGAGGTAGTTGGCCACCGACGCGAAAATATCGCCAGGCGTGTTCCAGATGTCGCGCCGTCCGTCGCCGTCGTAGTCCTCGGCGAATTCGAGATAGCTGGACGGCATGAATTGCGGCTGGCCCATGGCCCCGGCCCAGGATCCGCGCATCCGCGCCGGCTCGATGTCGCGGCGGTTGAGGATTTCGAGCGCGCTGAACAGCTCGCGCCGGAAGAACGTTGCCCGCCGCCGATCCCAGGCCAGCGTCGCAAGCGCCGGAATCGTCGGCCGCACGCCGCTGAACCGGCCGAAATTGGACTCTATACCCCAGATGCTGGCGATAACCGAGCCGGGCACCCCATAGCGGTGTTCCACTGCCTCGAGCATCGCCCGATGGCGCGCGAACATCTGTTTGCCAGTGCTGAGAAATCTGGGTGTCAGCCGCCGTGAGATGTAGGTTTCGAGCGGCAGCACAACTTCTGCCTGCGTTCGATCCCGCTCGATAACGATCGGCAATGGCTCGTCGATGCTGCCGAGCGCCTGGTCGAGGATGTCCTGGCGGATGCCGCGGGTGAGCGCTTCGCTGCGCACTCCGTCGAGCCACTCGGCGAACGACGCGCGCGTCTCCGGCGCGGCGGCCGGCTCTGCCTGTCCAAGCAGCGCCATGGTCAACAGCATCGCTGCGCTCACGAGAAGCAGTTTACCGCCGATCAGGCGCGGCGGGGCGCCGGTTGGCACGGTCGCGCCAGATTGATTCGTGCGGCCAGAGCGGAACGAGCACGACTTGGCGCTGGCGGCATCTGCGGTGGTGGCGGTGGCGGAGGTCGCCGGTCGGGTGATTGGCGATCTGTCGGACGATCCTCGGATCATTCGGCGATCACCAGATCGTAAAGGCGTCGATTTCAGTGCGCCCCCACCGGCGCGCCCCCGCGTTTCGGCCGTTTCATGATCAACACCAGCGGGATGAGCGCGAGGAAGAGGACGCCGAGCAGCTGGAAGAGACCGACGAACGAAACCATCGAGGCCTGGCGTTGCAGCAGGCCGAAGAGGGCGGCGTAGGCGCGGTCGGTGGCGGTGGCGAGGTCGTTCCCGGCGGCCATGAACGCGGCGCGCAGCTCGGCCAACATCGCCTGCGACGCGGGGTCATAGGCGGTGATGTTGGTGCCGAGCATCGATGTGGTCGATTGCTGATTGCGCACCAGCATGGTGCCGGTGACGGCAATGCCGACGCTGCCGCCGATGTTCCGCATCAGGTTGAACAGGCTGGTGGCGTAGCCCATCTTCTCGCGCGGGATCGGATCCATGGCGACGGTGGTCAGTGGCACGAAGAGCAGCGACATGCCGACGCCCTGAATGAGCTGCGGCCAGAAGATGTCCCAGTAGCCCGCCTGCAGGTTCAGGTTCGCGAGCCAGAGCAGGCTCGCGCCGCCGACGACGAGCCCGATCGTGAGCAGTTTGCGCGGGTCGAAGCGTCCGGTCATCAGGCCGACGACTGGCATCATGATGAACGCCCCGATGCCGCGAGGCGCCATCGCGATGCCGGCCTGGAGCGGTGGGTAGCCGAGTAGCGTCTGCAGCATCACCGGCAGCAGCACCATGCTCCCGTAGAGCACGAACCCGACCACCGTCATCAGGAACACGCCCACCGCATAGCTTCGCGCCTTGAACACGCGAAGATCGACAATCGGTTCATCAGTGGTCAGCTCGTGGACGACCAGGGCGACGAGCGTGACCGCACTGACGATGGCGAGCGAAGTAATCAGGGTCGATGAGAACCAGTCCTCCTGCTGTCCCTTGTCCAGCACGATTTGCAGGGCGCCGATCCCGACCGTGAGCATCCCGATGCCCCAGTAGTCCACCCGCCGCGACTCGGTCCGAAGGTACGGCGGATCGAAGATGTACAGCTTGGTCATGACGATCGACGCGATGCCAACGGGGATGTTGATGTAGAACACCCAGCGCCAGCTGTAGGTGTCGGTGAGCCAGCCGCCGAGCACCGGACCGAGAATCGGGGCGACGACGATTCCCAGCCCCCAGAACCCCATCGCCTTGCCGCGATCCTGAGGCGGGAACGCCTCGAGCAGCACGGCCTGTGACAGCGGCTGCAGCGCACCCCCCGTCGCGCCTTGGAGCACGCGGAACACGATCAGCGTGCCCAGGGTCGGCGCGAGCCCGCAGAGGAACGATGAGACGGTGAACCCGACGACCGACAGCATCAGCAGGCGCTTGCGGCCGAACATGCTGGCGAGCCATCCGGTCATCGGCAGGATGATGGCGTTGGCCACGAGGTACGACGTCAGCGCCCAGGTCGCCTCGTCGATCGACGCCGAAAGGCTGCCCGCGATGTGCGGAAGCGAGACGTTCACCACCGTGGTGTCGAGCACTTCCATGAAGGTGGCGAACATCACCGACACCGCGATCAGCCAGGGATTGACCGGTTTCTGCATGGAGAGTCAGCTACGGAATGCAGATCGCAGGATGGAGGATTCCCGGGATCGGGATTGCCGGACGGTGGGTGCCTGCCATCCGGCTATCGGCCATCCTGCAATTCATCTATCGGTGTAGACCGTCGGCGTGACCGACATCCCGGGTCGCAGGAGATGCTCCGGGTCCTGGCCCTGATCGAGCACAATCTTCACCGGCACGCGTTGGACCACCTTGACGAAATTGCCGGTGGCATTCTCGGGCGGGAGCAGGCTGAACCTGGCGCCGGTCGCCGCCGCGATGCTGTCGACATGTCCGGTGAACGTCCGGCTTCCGTAGGCATCCACTTCGACGAGGGCCGGTTGGCCAGGTCGCATCTCTTCGAGCTGCGTTTCCTTGAAGTTCGCCGTCACCCACACATCCTCGTGCTGGACGATCGCCATCAGCGGCTGGCCGGATTGGACGACTTGACCGGGATTGATCGTTTTTTTCGACACCACGCCCCGGGCGGGCGCCTTCACGACCGTGTACTGCAGATTCAGCTCGGCCTGCGCCAGCGTCGCTTTCGCCTCCGCGACCTGCGCCTCGGCCGATGTCGCGCGCGCGCGCGTGGCGGTCACCTGGTTGGGAGCGGTCCGGGCAGTCCGCAGCGATGTCCGCGCCTGCTGCTCGCCGACCTGCGCCTGCGCACGGCGGCTCTCCGACACTCGGATGCCGGCCTCGGCCTCGGCGATTTGCGCCCGGGCCGTATCGGTGGCGGCGCGCTGTCCTTCGGCGGCGACCACCGCGGCGTCGTACTGCTGCTGCGAGACTTCGTCCTTGGCGAGCAGACCGCGCAACCGCTCGACGTCGCGCGCCGTGCGGGTGGCGTTGGCGTCAGCTTCACGGAGCCGCGCCTCGGCGGCTGAGAGGCGCGCCTGCGCCGCTTCGACCTCCTTGGCCGCAGCCTCGGCCGCGCTCCGCGCCCGCGCGACGGTCCCTTCAGCGGTGCTGACGTTGCCGGCCGCGGTCGTGGTCGTCACTGGCACATCACTGTGCGCGGCGACGGCAACCGCTTCCATATGGGCGAGCTCGGCGCGTGCCTTGTCGACCGCCACCTGGTAGTCGCGCGGGTCGATCTCCAGCAGGATCGTACCGGCTTCGACCAGCTGGTTGTCCTTGACCGGCACGGTCAGCACCGGGCCGCTGACCCGGGCCGAGATCTGCGTCACGTGCGCGTCAATCTGCGCATCGTCGGTCGCTTCGTAGCCGCGGGTCAGCCACCACCACAGACCGATGCCGGCGACCGCCAGCGCGACTGCGCCGAGAAGAATGCGAAACCGTCCCGAACGTGCGAACGATGTGGTTTCCACCGATTCTGCCATCAGCGAACGCCTCCGAGTAGTTGGCGCGTGGCTTCCTCGGCCACGCCCAGGCCGCGGGCGAGCAGCGCCTTGGCAACGTTGAAGCTGTACAACGCTGAGATGTACTGCTCGCTCGACTCGGCGACTGCCTCCTGCGCCTGAACGATCTCGATGTTGCTGGCGACCCCGGCCGCGAAGCGGTCGCGGGCTTGAGTGAGCTGCTGAGCGGACAGTTCGCGCGCCCGTGTCGCCACCTGAAGCTGCTCGCCGCTCGCCTGCAGGTCGAGAAAGGCACCACGGACGTCGTAGTAGATGCCCGCCTTCAGATCGTCGGCTTCAGCCCGGCGGCGCCGCAGCGCGGCATCTGCCTGCTGGAGCCGTCCGTGGGTCCGCCCGCCCTGGAAGATCGGGACGTTGACGGCCCCGGCCACCGAGAACGTGCTGCGTGCGTCGTGCAGCGTGAGGCCGATGTCACCGTAGTCCGCGTTGACCTGTACGGACGGCAGCGCCTCGCCGACGACCGACCGCTTCTCGGACTCCGCAGCCCGCACCCGCTCCAGCGCCGCCTGATAGTCGGGCCGGGCCCGATACGCGCGCTCGAGTGCGTCCTTAAGGCCGATCTCGGGCATCGGCACGTTCGGAAGATCGTCGACGAGCGTGAACGGCTGACCAATCGGCAGGCCGATGAGCCTGGCGAGCTGGAGGCGGGCCTTTTCGGAGTCGTTGCGCGCGGCGGTGGTGCGCTGCCGCTCGGTCGCGAGCCGCACCTCCGCCCGCAGCACGTCGATGCCGGCGACGATGCCGCTCTGTTTCATGCTCGACGCCTGATTGAAAATCGCTTCGGCGGTGTCGGTCTGCGCCCGTGCCGCCTCGGCTCGCGCCGCGGCAGCCAGCGCCTGCAGGTACGCGTTTGCCGACACCAGCACCACCAGATCGCGCGCACTCTTCACCGAGTATTCCGCGGCGGCGAGAGTATGACCCTCGGCCCGCAGGGCATTGAGCGCGCCCAGATCGAAGATTGACTGCGACAGATGGATCCGTGCGTCGAAGACATTGAAGGGACCCACCAGGGACGCCGTTCCGGCCGGCAGCGGGAACCCGAAGGCCGCGAGGTTCACCTTCTGGCGGGTCTCGGCCAGACGTCCATCCAGGTTCGGCATGAGATCCGCCAAGGCGACGCCACGCGCACCCCGGGCGCGCCCGCTTTCCTGCTCGGCGGTCAACAGCCCGAGGTTGTGCTCGAGCGCGCGGTTGATGGCGTCGGCAATGGTGAGCGCAAGGGTATCGGCCGTCGCCGGGCCCGATGGCACGCCGCCGAGAAAGGGCCCGGCATCCGGCGGCAGAATCGGCCGGGTCTGCCCCTGCGCGATGCCGGCGATCAGGAGGAACACGATAGCGAGGACGACTCTCACCCGACTTCCTTTCCGGCCGCGATCACGCGGCCTGGACAAAATTCATAGGGTACTACGTGGTGCGGCAACGCCCTGGCAGCTAAGTCGGCGCCGTCCCGTCTAAGCGTCCGATGGCCACAACTTTCGTCGAGAATGTTCGTTCGGTTGATCGGTCAGTATGTGGCGACAGACCGGGAGCCAGCGCTCTACGTGGCGGCCGTGAAGCCGCGGTCCGGAACGTTTTCGAGCTCGGCGCTGCTTTCCTACAAGCTCAATTGGCAGTCGGTCCTCTTTGTCGGCTACGGCGACGGGCGCGAGCTGTCGATCGGTGAGCGCCTCATGTGGACGGATCGGCAGCTCTTCGTCAAGATGTCCTAGGCCTTCCAGCGATAGTCGCACCCTGCACCCGCGGCCGGCAGCCCGCGTGCCGCACCCGGCACGCGATGTTTGGCACAATGAGCGGATGCCCCATCTGTTCGATCCGTTGACGCTGCGCGGGCTCGATCTGCAGAACCGCGTCTTCGTCTCTCCGATGTGTCAGTACTCGTCGCTCGACGGCCTGGCCAACGACTGGCATTTCGTTCACCTCGCGAGCCGGGCGGTGGGCGGCGCCGGCCTGGTCTTCACCGAGGCGGCCGCCGTCACGCCGGACGGCCGGATCAGTCCCGACGATCTCGGCATCTGGCACGACGCTCACGGCGCGGCGCTCGAGCGCACCGTCCGGTTCATCAAGATCCAGGGCAGCGCCGCCGCCATGCAGCTCGCCCACGCCGGACGAAAGGGGAGCACCTACCGACCGTGGAGCGGCTCGGGCTCTGTGCCGGAGAGCGCGGGGGGATGGCAGCCGATTGGTCCCACCGACGAACCGTTCGCGGCACACTATCCGGTGCCTCGCGCCATGACCAGGGCGGACATCACCGAAACCGTCAAGGCGTTCCAGCAGGCGGCCCGCCGCGCCCTGCACACCGGGTTCGACGTGGTCGAAGTGCACGCGGCGCACGGTTACTTGATTCACGAGTTCCTGTCGCCGCTGAGCAACAGGCGCACCGACGAATACGGCGGCTCGTTCGAGAATCGAATTCGGTTCTGCATCGAGGTGGTCGATGGCGTCCGCGCCGTCTGGCCGGAGGAGCGGCCGCTGTTTGTCCGCATCTCGGCCACCGACTGGATCGAAGAGGGGTGGACGATCGATCAGTCGGTGGCGCTGGCGCGGGTTCTTCGTGAGCACGGCGTCGATCTCGTCGACTGCTCGAGCGGCGGCAACGTGCTCGAGGCGAAGATTCCCATCGGACCAGCGTACCAGGTGCCATTGGCCGAGCGCATCCGCCGCGAAGCGGATATTCCCACCGGCGCGGTCGGCCTGATCACGACCCCGGCCGAGGCGGACGGCATCGTCTCGAGCGCGCGGGCCGATTGCGTGCTGCTCGCCCGGGAAATGCTGCGCGATCCGTACTGGCCTCTTCGCGCGGCTGTCGAGCTCGGACACACCGTGCCCTGGCCGTCGCAATACCTGCGCGCGGCCAGGCCCGGAACACCCGCACGACCGGAGTAGTGTTCGATGCGGGCGCTTATCATCGAGGACGATCAGACCATTGCCGAGTTCGTGGCGCGCGGTCTGAGGGAAGCCGGGTTCGCCGTCGATCTTGCTGGCGACGGCGAGCAAGGGCTCTCGCTCGCCACCGATGGGACCTACGATATCGCCATCGTCGATCTGATGTTGCCGAAGCGCGATGGGCTGTCGGTGATCGATGAATTGCGGCGGCGCGGGCGGACGACCCCCGTGCTGATCCTGAGCGCGCGGCGGTCGGTCGACGACCGGGTTCGCGGGCTGCAGACAGGCGGTGACGACTACCTGACCAAGCCCTTCGCCTTCGCTGAGCTGCTCGCCCGGATCCAGGCGCTGGTGCGCCGCGCCACCCGCGCGCCGGAGCCGACCGCGCTGACGGTGACGGACCTGACCCTCGATCTCCTGTCCCGCCAGGTGACGCGGGCGGGGACGGCGATCGATCTCCGTCCGCGCGAGTTCGCCCTGCTCGAGTACCTGATGCGCAACGCCGGCAAGGTGGTGTCGAAGACGATGATCCTGTCGCACGTGTGGGAGTACAACTTCGACCCTCAAACCAACATCGTGGACGTCCTGGTGAGCCGCCTGCGGGACAAGATCGATCGGCCCTTCGAGCGGAAGCTGCTGCAGACGGTGAGGGGTGTCGGCTATGTCCTCCGCTGACGCGGCCTCCGGGACGTCGCGTCCCTTCGGCCTGCGGCTCGGGCTCTGGTATGCCACGCTGTTCGTGCTCGGCTCACTCGCAATCGTGCTGCTCACCTACGTCCTGACCGCCGCGTCACTCGCGCAGCGCGACCAGCAGATTCTCCAGGGCAAGCTCGGCGAATACGCCACGGTCTACACGCGCGGCGGGATGCGTGACCTGGTCGCTACGGTGCGGGCCGAGCAGCAGACGGCCCCGGAGCGGCTGTACGTCCGCGTCGTGGACCGCGGCCGGGAGGCGGTGCTCCTCAGCATGCCCGAAGGGTGGGAGGCGTCGGCGCTCGAGGTGCGATCGGTGCGGCTGCGGGACGGGACACTGGTCGAAGTCGGGAAGAGCAGCGAAGCGCGGCGCGATCTGCTCGGCAGATTTCGCGCCACGCTGAGCCTCGTCACCTTGTCGATTGTCGTCCTCGCGCTCACCGGCGGGTGGCTCGCCACGCAGTCGGCGGTGCAGCCGATCCGCCGGCTCACCCAAGCGGTCCGTCGCATCATCGCCACCGGCCGGACCGACGAGCGCGTTCCGGCCGGCGGGCATGACGATGCGATCCAGGAGCTGACGGTGCTGTTCAACGCGATGCTGGACAAGATTGAGGGCTTGGTCCGCGGCATGCGCGACGCGCTCGACAACGTCTCGCACGACCTGCGCACGCCGCTGACACGCCTGCGAGGTGGCGCCGAGCTCGCCCTCGCCGGCCCCGACGATCTCGAGCGCTACCGCGAGGCGCTGGCCGACTGCGTGGAAGAGAGCGATCGGGTGCTGGTGATGCTGAACACGATCATGGACATTTCCGAGGCGGAGAGCGGAGCGATGCCGCTGACACGCGACCGCGTGGCGCTGGCCGACGTCGTCACGCGGGCGGTCGATCTCTATCGTGACGTTGCCGAATCGAAGAACATCACCCTGCATGTCGGACCAGGGCCGGATCTGCACGGCAGCCGAGACAGGTCGGCGGACGTGGTGATCCTTGCCGATCGCGTGCGGGTGGAACAGGTTGCCGCCAACCTGCTGGACAACG
>WHSN01000142.1 GCA_009380045.1 Luteitalea sp. | reverse complement strand
GGCGCCGAACCGCGACGGTCACGCCAATCACGGTCATGCCTGCGTCAAGGGGCGTTTCGCGTTCGGCTACTCGACGCACCCGGACCGAATTACCACACCGATGATTCGCCGCTCGATCGACGAGCCCTGGCGTCAGGTCGGCTGGGACGAGGCGATCGGTTACGCCGCTACGGAGCTGCGGCGGATTCAGGCGACCTACGGCCGCGACTCGGTCGGCGGCATCACGTCGTCGCGGTGCACGAACGAAGAGACCTTCCTGGTGCAGAAGCTGGTTCGTGCGGCGTTCGGCAACAACAACGTCGATACCTGTGCCCGGGTCTGCCACTCCCCGACCGGGTACGGGCTGAAGAACACCATCGGCGAGTCGGCCGGGACCCAGGCCTTCGACTCGGTGATGCAAGCGGACGTCATCGTGCTGGTCGGCGCGAATCCGACCGAAGGCCATCCGGTGTTCGCCTCGCAGCTCAAGCGCCGGCTGCGGCAGGGCGCGCGGCTGATCGTGATCGACCCGCGCCGGATCGCGTTGGTCAGGACCCCCCACATCGAGGCCGACTATCATCTGCCGGTCAAGCCGGGCGCGAACGTGGCGCTGTTCAACGCGTTCGGCCACGTCGTTGTCACCGAGCGGCTGACCCGGGAGGACTACGTCGCGGAACGCTGCGAGGGCGAGTCGTTTCGCAACTGGAAGCGATTCGTCGCCGACGAGCGCAACTCGCCTGAAGCGACGGCGGCGTTCACCGGGGTCGATCCGGAATTGGTCCGTGGTGCCGCGCGCCTCTACGCGACCGCCGGAAACGGGGCGATGTACTACGGCCTGGGCGTCACCGAGCACAGTCAGGGCACGACGATGGTGATGTGCATCGCGAACCTGGCGATGGCGACCGGGAACGTCGGACGGGAAGGCGTCGGGATCAATCCCCTGCGGGGACAGAACAACGTGCAGGGCTCCTGCGACATGGGATCGTTCCCGCATGAGTTCAGCGGCTACCGGCATGTGTCCGATCCGCTGGTCCGCGGCAGCTTCGAGGCCAAGTGGGGCGTGCCGCTGGTTGACGAGCCCGGCCTCCGGATCCCCAACATGTTCGAGGCCGCGCTCGACGGCAGCTTCAAGGGCCTGTACATCCAGGGCGAGGATCCGGCCCAGTCCGACCCGGACACGCAGCACGTGACCGCCGCGCTCCGCTCGATGGAATGCATCATCGTGCAGGACCTGTTTTTGAGCGAGACGGCCAAGTACGCACACGTGTTCCTGCCGGGCTCATCGTTCCTCGAGAAGGACGGGACGTTCACCAACGCCGAGCGCCGCGTGTCGCGCGTCCGCAAAGTGATGGAGCCGCGCGCCGGCTTCGCGGACTGGGAAGTGACGGCGCTGCTGTCGAACGCGCTCGGGTATCCGATGCGCTACCGGCATCCGTCGGAGATCATGGACGAGATCGCGCAGCTCACGCCGACGTTCTCCGCGCTGAGCTACGAGAAGCTGGATCGTTTCGGCAGCATCCAGTGGCCGTGTAACGACAAGGCGCCGGAAGGCACGCCGACCATGCATGTCGGCGAGTTCGTGCGCGGCAAGGGGCGATTCTTCGTCACCGAGTACGTGCCGACCAGCGAACGCGCGACCAGGAAGTATCCGCTGCTGCTCACGACCGGCCGCAGTCTGACCCAGTACAACGTCGGCGCCCAGACCCGGCGCACCGCGAACGTCGCCTGGGCGGCGGTGGACCTGCTCGAGATTCATCCGCACGATGCCGAGGTTCGCGGGATTCAGCAGGGCGATCTGGTCGGGCTCACGAGCCGCGCCGGGGAGATCGTCCTGCCGGCGGAGATCACCGGCCGCGTACGGCCGGGGGTCGTCTACACGACGTTCCATTTCCCGGAGTCGGGCGCCAACGTGGTGACGACCGAGAACTCCGACTGGGCGACCAATTGTCCGGAGTACAAAGTCACGGCGGTGGAGGTCGTGAAGGTGAACCAGCCGTCGGCGTGGCAGACACGCTACCGCGAGTTCACCAACAGTCAGATGGAACTGCTGAAAGGACGAGAGGCGGCTGAGGCGCCCGGCAGGCGGTGACCCTCCATTGAGAATCGAGCGACTGGTGGCGATGGCCAACGACATCGGCGCGTTCTTCGACGCCGAGCCCGACAAATCCGAGGCGGCCCGGAGCGTCGCCACTCACCTCCAGCGGTTCTGGGATCCGCGCATGCGGCGAGAGCTGATCGCGCACCACCGAACCGGCGGTCAAGGATTGAAGGACGTCGTCTTGGCGGCAGTCGCGCTGTTGTCGGCCGACAGCGGTCGAACCTAGTGCCGATTCCAAGTGCGCATATCACGAAGCCCGAAGGACTACGAGGATCACGAAGGCTTCTTGGCGAGTTTCGTTCCGACAGCCCTCCGAGTGTGGTTCGACGCGGTCGCGGTCATGGCCATCGGCTGCTGTCCGCTGCCCGTCTTCGCAGGTGTTCGCCGGCCTACCGCAGCGGATCCTGGGTTTCTTCCTCCGGGCCGAAGGTGCATCCAGCCGTGCACCGCGTCGCCGGATCGGGGCCTCGTCCCGCGGCGAACTCGTGCTCCGCGAGACGCGTGCCCTGCAGCATCGCCGCCATGCTGTAGTTCCCCTCGTGACATCGCGGTTCATAGTAGATCCGGTTCGCCTGCTCGTCCTGCCTGATGTACTCCTGCTTGACGGTGAACGGCCGCGTCCACACCGTCGAATCGTCGATCGTCACGGCGTACTCCAGCGTCTTGGCATCGACCCTGGTCCAGCGTTCGACCAGATGCAGGTTCTCGCTCGCCCCTTGAAAGTTCGACTTCGGAGAGAAATTGGCGACGTCCACGACCAGCGTGTTGCCTTCCCAGCGCCCGCGCGAGTCCCCCCATCGCTGCCGGACGCTGGCGGGCGGATGCGGGCTTCCGTCCATGACGATGTTCCGGTGATAGCCCTGCCCCTGACCCTGGTCGTAGGAGATCGCAAGCATCCCGGGCCCCTGCACGATCCGCCGATAGCTGCCGCCGAACGCGGTGCCGAACTCCGGCAAGGCGCCCGCCATGCATCGCTCGCCGAGGCTTCGGTCCTCGGGCCCGTTGTTGCGGTTGATGGCGTTGGTCAGGTAGCTCGGAGGCACCGCGTCGCGCCTCGGCGACACCGGCCCGGGTTTTCCTCCCGCGCATCCGGCGAGTGCCTGCACGCACGTCTCGGTCGGGGCCAGGAGCTCCAACGCAAACGCACGCTCCGCGGCAGCCTTCTTGCGGAAGTCCGGAGTCCTGGGAGGCATCTTCCCGTCCGGTGGGTCGGTAATGAGCGACGTGCGCCGGCCCGTAGGCTTGACCGTGAGAAACACCGCGTTATACGCACCGGCCACGTCGGCCTCGCTGCCGCGAGTGGCTCGGTAGTTCCGGCTCGGCTGAGCGGATCGCTGCTTGTCCAGGTCGGCGATTTCCTCCTCCGTGAAAAATTCCCGTCCCGCGTACTTCGCAGGTCGCTCGAAGGGAATCTGGGTCTCGTAGGTCCAGATCCCCTGCAGGTCCGGGTCACCCCACGGCGTCCTGGGGGGCGGCTCCGAAGCGGCCGTCCTCGCGGTCGAACGGACCTGGCTCACGAGCGGGACTACCGCAACCAGCGCCGCCATCGTCAGCGTCAGGGCGGCACACGCAACGAGCGATCGAGCTTTCATAGACCCTCCTGGGCGAGGTCATCCCCGGCACCGACGCGGCAAAAGCATGCGCCTGAATGGTTGCCCGGTCAAGCAGTCGGACAGCGGCCCCCGGTCCCGTCGGCATGTGGCGCCCGCGAGCGGCGCCGAGCGCGCGACCCGCGGTTGATTGACGTCAGAAGGACAGTTGACCGTTGAATTGCAGCAGGCGGCCCTCCAGGAATCCGCTGCCGACGCTCGACGCCAGTGGCGCGCGCCACTGCGGTCCGTACGTGTTGTTCAGCCGCAGAATCGAGCTGGCGTTGAGGACGTTGTACAGGTCGAGATTGGCCCGCAGCCGTACCTTCGACGAGAAGGTGATCACCTTGCTGAGCCGCACATCGAGCTGCGTCTGACGGCTCTCGAACTGCGTCTGAGGAGCAATGAGTGGAACCGTCGCGACACGGGTGCCGCCGGCCAGCGGTCGTCCGAGCGACGGCGCGATTGCGGCGCTCGAAACCGGATAGTTGGCCTCGTATGGGACCCCCGAGACGTTCTGGAACGTGCCGCTCACCGCGAAGTTCGCGGGCAGCGGATAGCTTCCATGCAGCTTGAACTGGGTCTGGGCCCGGAACGGCGTGACCACGCGACAGTGCAGCAGCTCCTGCCCCGAATCGACCACGAAGCAGCGGTCGTCCACCGAGAGCCCGGTGTCGACGCTGCCGCCGAACACTACGCCAGAGCCCAGACGGGAGTCGATGCTGACGTTGAAGAAGTCGGAGTGGCGCGTCTTGCCCTTGCCGTAGTGCTCCGGCCGCGCCACCAGGAGGTCGGCCTGGCCGAACTTCGCCGGGTTGACGTCGTAGAGGCCGCACACCTGATAACCGCCTCCGCCGGGCAGGCGGGGGTCGGACGGAGCGGTGACGCAGTAAGGGTCGAAGTCCGACGGGACCACCGCCAGGTTGTCGGTGACTCCAGCTTCCCAGCCCGTGCCCCCGACGACGCTGTAATGGTCGGTCCAATTGCGGTAGTAGCCGCCCGTGATCGAAACGCCTTGGCTGAGCTGATGCTGGATTTCCGTCGAGACATCCCAGAAGTAGTCGCGCTCTCCGAAGCCGTGAATCAGATCGTCCGCATACCGGACCGCGCCGGGGTTGGTCTTTCCGAAGTTGCTGTTGCTGATCGCCCCGCATTCGCCGTTAGCCGAGAAGTTCAACAGGTCGCAGTCGGGAATGTAGTCGGCGTCGGCGTCGGTCCAGGAGCGATTGGCGTTGTTGACGGAAGTGGCGATGGGGTTGTTGACTTGCGCGATGTTGACGCCGATGACGCCCACGTAGCGGCCGAGCGACGCCTTGAGCGCGGTTCGACCGTTGCCGAACAGATCGTACGATCCGCCAATCCGCGGATTCAGATCGGTCCAGGCCGGCACGCGGTTGACCGGCGCAAAATCGCGCGCGGCGACGAATCGGCCCGCCGGGACACTCTGGGCCGGCACGTTCCCGGTGATGTAGTCGAGCCGCAGACCGAGGTTGAGCGTCAGGCGCTTCACAATCCACTTGTCCTGCGCGTAGAGCCCGATGTCGGCCTTGATGCGGTTCTTCTGGAGATAGGGAGTCGCCCACTGCGTGACCTGGATCGGCACGCCGTTCAGGAACGTGTAGTTCACGTCGCCGTTGACGTCGGTGCCGGTGTTGACCACGCCCTGCTGCACCTGAACACCTGACTTGAACGTGTGTGAGCCGGTGACGTAGGACACCGAGAAGCGCTCGACGTAGCGGTCTTGATCCTGCTGAAACAGGTAGGTCTGCTTGGCGTTGTAGCGGAACCCGGTCGCCGACTCGAGGATGGAGACGTCGTTCCGGCCCACTGCGAAGCCGTAGACGTCGGTCGCCTGCTGCTGGTCGCAGGGCCACGGCCCACGCATCAGCGAGGCTCCAGCTTCGAGGAGCAGCCGGCTCGTCAGCGGTGAGCTCCACGCCCCCTGAAACAGCCCCTGGGGCCAGAAGCTCCAGCACGTATGGGCCTCCGGCGCCGCAAACTCGCCGCGCCCCCTCACCATGTAGTACTGGACGTCGGCAAAGCCGCTGATCTTGTTTCGCGGCGATGCCTGCCACGTGAGACGGCCGCCGCCGCTCCGGAGCCATTCCTTGCGATAGGAAGGACGATCGAGGTCCGGCGTATAGATTGGCGTGCCCTGCGTGCTGTTGAAGAAGACGCCCTGGACCTGGTTCTTGTTGCCCGAGAACCGGCTGGCGACGAAGAACCAGAGTCGATCACGCTTGATCGGACCGCCCGCCGTGAGGTTGGCATCGTAGACGTGGAGGGCCTTGTTCGTGGTGGTGACGCCGCGGCTTCGCAGCTCGTCGCTGAGGTTGTCGCTCTGCAGCTTCTCGCCGGTGAACAGCCCCGAAACTTCATAGGCATGCGTGTTGCCCCCGTCCTTCGGGATCAGGTTGATCGACATGGCCGACGCGTTGCTCTCGGCCGAGATGCCACCGGTCTCCACGGCCGTTTCCTGCACCATGGCCGGATTCATGATGTAGCTCGAGGCGCCCGACCCGCCGAAGTTCGTCGTCTGCATGCCGTCGTAGGCGAACTTGACCCCGCCCTTGCCGTGGATGGTGTCGGAAATCACGTTGCCCATCGCCCAGATCCCACCGGCGCCGCCGACGTCGGCGCCGCCCTTCAGACCGGGAATGAGCTTGGCGAGGCCGACGAGACTCTTGCTGCTGCTCGGGAGCGAGTCGAGGAGGTCGTTCGACACCACCTTCTGCTGCCGGACGTTCTGCGTGTCCACGAGCGGGGCTGCGCCAGTGACGGTGATCGTCTCTTCAAGGGCGCCGACCCTCATGTCGGCGTTGACGGTCGCCGTGAACCCGGCGGTCAGGGCGATGCCGTCCCGTCTGAACGTGTTGAAACCGGTCAGACTGAAAATCACCGCATACGTGCCGGGCCTGAGGTCGACGATGTTGAAGCGCCCCTCACCGTCGGTGACGACCGTGCGGACCTTTTCAATCAGCGCCGGGCTCGACGCTTCCACGGTGACACCCGGCAGGACCGCGCCCGACGTGTCTCTCACCACGCCGGCGATGCTGCTGGCCTGCTGCGCCCATGAGGCGGTTGACAGGAGCAGCGCGCACGCGAGCGTGAGCCCCGTCCCGACCCGGCGCGTCGGTATCACGGCGCACTCGGGATCCTGCCTTCTCTGTCGAGTCACGATGGCCTCCCTGGGGAAATGGCGAACGGGTCGTGGTGATCGGCGTGCCCCGCCGTGGGTGAACAGCCCCGGAGTCTCACCAAAAGGGCAACTCTGAGTGCGTGCGCCGAGGTGCGCGCGTGTGTGAAGAACGTCGATCAGAACGTCACCGTTCCGCCGAACTGGACGATGCGCGGGTCCAGAATCTGGGCGGGCGTCCGCCAGCTTGCCCCGTAGGTGGTGTTGACCACCCGGACCGAGCTGGCGTTGAGCGCATTGTAGAAGTCCACGTTGGCCTGCACCCTGGCTCGTCCAATCTGAAAGGTTCGCGTCAGCCGCAGATCGAGGCGGGAGAGCCGGTCCTCGAACACGGTTTGCGGCGCAATCAACGGCACCGTGGCGGTGCGAGCCCCGCCGGCGAGATTGCGGCCGAGCGATGGCGCGATCTCCGCCGTCGATGCGGCGTAGTTGGCCTCAACGGGTATGCCCGACGTGTTCTGGTACGTGGCGCTCACCACGAAGCCGGCGGGCAGTGGGTAACTCCCGTTCAGCTTGATCTGCGTTTGGGCCTTGAACGGTGTGACGACACGGCAGTTCAACAGCTCCTGAGGAGAATCGACGACGAAGCACCGGTCCGTCACCGATCGTCCGGTGTCGAGGCCACCGCTGAAGCGACCTCCCCGGCCGAACCGGGCGTCCATGGTGACGTTGAAGAAGTCGTTCCGGAACTCCCACGTGCCGAACTCTGTCTGGCGTCTCACCAAAATGTCGCTCTGACCGAATTTGTCCGGCTTGACGTCCGCAAGACCGCAGATCTGATAGCCCCCGCCGCTGGGCAGCCGCGGATCGACCGGCGCCGTGATGCAGTACTGGTCGAAGTCCGCGGGGGTCACTCGCAGGTTGTCGGTGACACGGACCTTGCTGGCTTCGCTGAGAGCCGTCGCCGCGGTGAAGTAGCCGGCTGTGTTTCGATAGTACCCCGCCGCCAGGGAGAGGCCGGTCGTCAACTGGTGCTGCAGTTCCGCTCCGAAGTCCCAGTTCCAGTCGCGCCCGTTCCAGCTGCTCAACACGTCGTCGGCCCAACGGATGGCGTTGGGGTTGGCGCGGCCGAAGTTCTGGTTGTCAATCGCCCCGCACTCGCCGTTGGCAGTGAAGTCACCCAGGTCGCAGTCGGGCACGTAGTCGCGATTGGTGTCGGTCCACGCCCGGTTCGCGGCGATCACCGATGTGGCGATCGGATTGTTTGCCGCGGTGACGTTGGTGCTGGCCTTCGCCACGTACCGCCCGAGCGACGCCTTGAGCGCCGTGCGCCCGTCGCCGAACAGATCGTAGGCGACTCCCAATCGCGGATTCACATCCTTCCACGAGGGCACGTTACTCACCGGATCGAAGGTCTTGGGTGGGAACCAGGGGTTCTCACGAGGCACTCCGTCCCACCCGACCCCCCGTACGGTTCGTTCCTTTCTGGTTTCTCCGGGATAGGGCTGGGTCGGCACGGAACCGTTCATGTAGTCGAACCGCAGTCCAAGCGTCATCGTGAGGCGGGCGATGCGCCATTGGTCCTGGGCGAAGACCCCGAGCTCCGGGTTGATCCGTTCCTTGAACAGATACGGCGTGGCATGCTGGGTCAGGCTGATCGGCACGCCGTCGCGGAACGTGTAGTTCACGTTGCCGCTCGCGATGTAGTAGTTGTTCCGGACGTACTGCTCGACCTGTATCCCGGTTTTGAAGACATGAGCGCCGGTGACGTGCGAAACCGAGAACCGTTGCGAATAGCGATCGGTTTCGTTGGGATGGCCCCGGTAGGTGGGAGACGAGCCGTACTGGATGCCAAGCCCGACGTCGTTGACGCGAATGTGCTCGGGACGCACGCCGGGCATCCAGAACTGATTCCAGTGGGAAACCGCCGCCGACACTCCCGCTTCGAGAAGCAGCCTGCTCGTTTGGGGTGAGTTCCACGTCGCCTGGTACAGCTTGTTTGGCTCGAAGCGATATCCCGGCTGGGTTTCCTGCGCGTTCGCCGCCGATGTCCCCCCACAGTTGCACGCCTCCTGGGCGTCGACAATCACATTGAACTTGTGCTTTTGCGACGCCTGCCAGGTCATGCGGACAAGCTGTGAGTCGTACCATTCCCACCGGCCGCTGGCACGGTCGTCGGGCCGATCCACCCACGGGGTCCAGAGCACCACGACCCGTTCCGCGCCCGGCGGCGTCAGTTCGACGTTCTGGGTCTTGTTCCAGAAGACACCGGCGTGCTTCCGGGAGAAGCCCCAGGTCCGGATGGCGGCGAAGAACCACAGCTTGTCCTTGAAGATGGGGCCGCCGAGACTCGCGGATTCGTCGAAGATCTTGAGCGTCTTGTTCGACGCCGACAGGCCGCGCGCGCGCAACTCGTCCGTCAGGTTGCTGCTTTCGAGGCTGTCGTTCGAGAACAAGGCAGAGCCGATGAACCTGAACGCGTTGCCGCCCTCCTTGGGCACGACATTGATGGTCACGCCGTCGGCATTGCTCTCGGCCGAGATTCCGCTGGTCTGCAGCACCATCTCCTGCACGACCGCCGAATTGAGCTGATAGCTGCTGTTGCCCGACGTGTTCTCGATTCCCATCCCGTCGAACGTCACCCTCGTACCCGACTTGCCGTGGTACGTGCCTCCGACCTGGGACGTGTACTGTCCGCCGACGTCGGCCAGCCCGGTGAATCCGGCCGTGAGCGTCACGACATTGTTCACGTGCTTCGTGCTGGTGGGCAACGCTTCGAGCACGTCACTCGAGACCACGTTCTGACGTCTGACGTTCTGCGTGTCGACGAGCGGCGCCGCGCGGGTCACCGTGATCGTTTCTTCCAGGGAACCCACCTGCAGGTCGGCACTGACCGTCGCCGTGAAGCCCGAGGCCAGCTGGATGCCGTCGCGCTTGACCACGCTGAAGCCCGGCAGCGTGAACGTAATCGTGTAGGTGCCTGGCCGCAGATCGACGATGTTGTACCGTCCCTCGCCGTCGGTCACCGCCGTGCGGGCCTTCTCGATGAGCGCCGGACTCGCCGCTTCGACCGTGACTCCTGGCAGCACGCCTCCCGAGGTGTCGCGAACCACGCCGGCGATCGCACTGGCCTGCTGCGCGATTGCGTGCGAGGGCGCCAGCGCGCCGACCAGAATCACCACGATCAACCCCTTCAGGCCTGTGGAATGCATGAAGCCTCCAGCGCTCGAATCGTTACCGGTGCGCGGCCACTTTTTTCAGTGCGTCTTATACCCAACGCGGACGCATGTCAAGTTGGCCTGACCAGTCTGGGCTTGTCTTCGTCTCCCGTTTCTTGATCGCCGGCTGATGGTTCCGGTCTCTTGCCAAGGCGGTTGGTGCCGTGACGTCCAGCCGGGTGGATCCCGCGGGGGATTTTCAATCTCAGGTATCGTCAGCGGCCGGGCTTCAGTGGTCGAAGTGTTCCCATCAGGTCCACGATCCGGTTGCGGCGGCGTCCTGTGGTCGGCGCTCGCGCTCCACAGCCTGCCTGACGCGGCTGATGGGGCGTTTCGCGCTGCGACAGGCCGACGCCGTGCCCTGGGAATGGTGCCGCCGCTTGGCCGCTGCCGGTCCGGCCGACCGACCGGCGTCCGTCCTGGCGTCCGCGGGTGTTTGTCTGACGATAAAGTCAGAGAGTTTTCACGCGCCGAGGTAGCTCGACTCGGCTACGATGGCAATTGGAAACACATGCGGGTTCTCGTCGTCGAAGACGAACAGAAGGTCGCCAACGCTCTCCAGGAAGGGCTGACCGGCGAACGGTACGACGTGGTCGTGGAGCGCACCGGTGAAGGCGCGTTCTACCGCATCAACACCGAGGCCTTCGACGTGATTCTGCTCGATCTGACGCTGCCCGGCCGGGATGGGCTGGAGGTGTTGGCGACCCTTCGCAACAGCGGCGTGGACACTCCCGTGCTGGTCCTCACGGCCCGTGACACGCTCGACGACCGTGTCCGCGGTCTCGATAGCGGCGCCGACGACTACCTGGTCAAGCCGTTCGCGTTCGAGGAGATGCTGGCGCGCATCCGGGCGCTGCTCCGCCGTCCACGGTCGACCGAGGAGCTCCAGTTCGGCGTCGGCGACCTCACGCTGGATGTCGTCACGAGGAAGGTGACGCGGGGTGGACAGCGGGTGGACCTGACTGTCCGCGAGTTCGAGCTGCTGGAGTACCTGATGCGCCGGCCCGGGGAGGTGGT
>WHSN01000223.1 GCA_009380045.1 Luteitalea sp. | reverse complement strand
TCGAGACCGACCGCCGGCGGATCCGGGCCCGCATTCATGCCGTGACCGCGGACATCGAGCAGGTTCGGAAACGTCGCGCGCAGTCGCGCGAGCGCCGCCACAAGGCGTCGGTGCCGACGGTGGCGCTCGTCGGCTATACGAACGCGGGGAAGACGACCCTCTTCAACGTGTTGACCGGGGCGGCGGCGGAAGCGTCCAACGCCCTGTTCGTGACGCTGGATCCTCTCGTCCGCCAGGTGCGGTTGTCCGACAGCCGTGAGCTGCTGCTGTCGGATACCGTCGGTTTCATCGATCGCCTGCCGCACGCGCTGGTGGCGGCATTTCGTGCGACGCTCGAGGAAGTGGCCGACGCCGATCTGGTGCTGCACGTGATTGACGCTGCAGCCGCGGATCGCGGCCGCCGGATGACGGCGGTGCGCGACGTGCTCGAAGAGGTGGGTGCACTCGATGTCCCCCTGGTCGAGGTCTACAACAAATGCGATCAGCTCACGCCTGACGAGCGGCGGCGGCTCGTCGAACAGGACCCGGCGGCGGTGTACATCTCAGCCCTCGAGAAGGAGGGGCTTGATGAGCTGGTCGAGACCATCGTCTCGCGCGTCGAGCTCGACGTCCGACGCATCACGGCGACGTTCGACCCCGACGACGCGCTCGACCGGGAGCGCATCGCGCGGTTGTACCGCCATGCGCGTGTCGTGCTGCACGAAACGCGAGACGGGCGGTTCACGGTGGTCGCCGACGTTCCCCGCCGCCTGCTCCCGACGCTCAAGTTGAGGGCGAAGCCGGAGTAAGATTTTCTCTATGCGACGTCTGGCTGTCCTGGTCCTGGTCGGCGCGCTTGCGGCCTCGGCCGCCTGCGCGCCCAGAACGATTGCGGTGCCGGTCGTCACGACACCGCGTTTCCCCGAGTTCATCCAACCGACGATTCCGACCGAGCTGGCCGGCAGCGATGCCGCGGTGGCGCACACACGATCGTGGGCCTTTCTCCAGGCGGGCGACTTGAAGAACGCCGAGCGCGAGGTGGCGATTGCCCTCCGGTTGTCGTCCAGCTTCTATCCGGCCGACGCGTCAGCCGGCTACATCGATCTCGCTCAGAAGGACCTTCCGGCGGCCCTCTCGCACTTCGCCCGGGCCCTCGAGCGCGACCCCGCCTACGTGCCGGCGCTGGTCGGGCAGGGGCAGACGTTTCTCGCGCTGAATCGTGACGAAGACGCCGTCGCCGCCTTCGAGGCGGCGATCGCCCGCGACAATTCGCTGATTGACGTGCAGCGCCAAGTCGAGGTTCTGAGGTTCCGGGGCCTCGAGCGGAACCTGTCTGCCGCCCGGGACGCCGCCCGTGAGGGACGAAGCGACGAGGCGGTCGCCGCCTACCGCGCCGCGCTGGCGAGCTCGCCGGACAGCGCGTTTCTCTACCGCGAGCTCGGCGCCATCGAACGTCAGCGTGGCGAGCTCGCCGCTGCGCTCGAGCACCTCCGCCGGGCGCTCGACCTGGATCCGACCGACGCCTCCACGTTGACCGAGATCGGCGATGTGCTCGAGGCTCAGGGCGATCTGACTGGTGCGCTGGCGTCCTACGAGCAGGCGCTCGCGATCGATCCAAGCGCCAGCATCGCGGGAAGACGCGATGCGCTGAGCGCACGTGCGGAACTGGCTCGGCTGCCTGAGGATTACCGGGCGATCGGCGCCGCGCCGCAGCTGACACGGGGCGCGCTCGCGGCGCTGATCGGGGTGCGCTTGCGGCCGGTGCTCGAGGGGCGGCAGCGCGACGTTGGCGTGATCACCGACGTGAGGGCGCACTGGGCGGAGCCGTGGATTCTTCCCGTCGTCGGCACCGGCGTGATGGAAGCCTTCGCCAACCACACGTTTCAGCCCGGGGCAGTGGTGCGCCGGGTCGATCTGGCGCAGGCGGTCAGCCGACTGCTCGCCCGGCTCGCCGCGACGACATCGGCCGGCGCCAGTGACTGGCAGAACGCGCGGGGCCGTTTCCCGGACATGACGGCTGGACACGTCGCGTATCCGGCGGCGTCGGCTGCGGTCGCGTCCGGCGTCATGCTGCCGGCGGCCGACGGCAGCTTCCAGCCCTCGCGCGCCGTCACCGGCGAGGAAGCGATTGCCGCGATTGAACGGCTGCAGTCGCTGGCCAACCTTCCTGTGCGGCGGGCGATCGAGCGACGATGACGGCGATGACCGCGGCGAACCAGCTGACGCTGCTTCGCATGCTGCTTGTGCCGGCGTTCGTCATCCTGGTCGTCTACGGCTATCTTGGCTGGGCGCTGATCGTATTCGCCGTCGCCGGCGCCACTGACGCGTTCGACGGCTTGATCGCAAGACGGACCGGTCAGAAGAGCAGCCTTGGCGCCTGGCTCGACCCGATGGCGGACAAGATGCTGGCGATCAGCACGTTCGTCGTGCTCACGGTCCCGAGCCTCGGGCTTCAGAACCCGCTGCCGATCTGGCTGACGGTCATGATCATCAGCCGCGATGTGGTGATCGTCGCGACCGTGGCGATCGTGAATCTGGCGATCGGCCGCCGTACCTTCCGCCCGTCGATCTACGGGAAAATCGCGACCGCCACCTACATGATCACCGCCGTCGTCGCGATGTTCTTCAACTATCTCGGATATCACTCGGCGATTGTCGATCTGCTCATTTACGCGTCCCTGGCGATCACGCTGATCTCGAGCCTCCACTACATCCGTCACGCGGCGCGCATCATCGACGCGCCGATCTGAGCGCCTATGCGACGAACCAGCGCCCGTCGAACAATCGTGCTCGCCGTCCTGATGCTCACCCTCCCGGCTCTGACGCGGTCACCGCTGTCGATCGTTCCCGGCGGCACGAGCATTGCCCGCCGGTTCGGCTCGGACCTGTTGCTGGCGCAGGCGCCGGCGCGCCAGGCGGTCGTCGAGACAGCTGCCGGTGCGTTCGTCATCGACCTGACGCCAGAGACCGCTCCCGGCCAGGTGGCCTTTTTCACCAGGACCGCGGCCGAAGGAGGCTACGACGGCACGACGTTCCATCGCGCGGTGAAGAATGGAATGGTTCAGGGAGGCGATCCACTGTCGAAGGATCCGGCGAAGCGCAGCCAGTACGGCACCGGCGGACTGAACGCGGTGACGGCGGAACCGCGGGCGCCGAGAATGACGCGCGGCGCCGTCGCCGCGGTGCTGGTGCCGGGACGACCCGACAGCGCCGGCGCACAGTTCTTCATCGTGCTCGCCGATCAACCCGCGCTGGACAACCAGTACACGGTTTTCGGTCAGGTCTCGGAGGGCATGGAGGTGCTGCAGAAGATCTCCGAGATGCCGCTGGACGGAAACGGTGTCGCGACCGAACGCGTCGAGATCACCAGCGTCGTGATCCGCGACACGCCGCCGGAGCCCTTCATCAGCGACTCGCCGCAGCAGCTCGCCGGCTACCGCGCGGTTCTCGAGACCGGCGCCGGAGCGATCACCATCGAGCTCCTCGCCGACAAGGCGCCGGAGACGGTGCGCCAGTTCCTGCGGCTCGCCGAGGCCGGCGTCTACAACGGGATGTCGTTTCATCGCGTCGCGCCAGGGTTCGTCGTCCAGACCGGCGCCATGCAGTCACGACAGGCGCCGCTGACCGAGAAGCAGCAGCGCCTCGTCCACAACCTCGCGCCAGAGTTCAACGACACCCGGCATGTGAAAGGGATCGTCTCGATGGCGCGCGGCGACGATCCCGGGAGCGCCTCGACCTCCTTCTTCATCTGCACGGCGCCGGCGCCGGCGCTCGACGGCGTCTACACGGCGTTTGGCCGCGTCGTCGAAGGGATGGAGGTGGTGGAGACGATCGAGAACGCCCCGAGGACGGGTGAAACGCCGAACGAACGGATCGATTTGCGCACCGTCCGGGCGGTCAGACAGTAAGGCTCATGCCCGGACGAAACTGACCTTCACGGCAACCCCGACCAGGTATTCCACCCGGATCTGGTCGCCAGGTTCGATGTTGGCGGCGACCGCCTCGGGCCCCATCCGCGCGACGTGGATCTGTCCGTCGGGTTCCTCGAGGCTCGTGAAAAACACGTCCCAGTAGATCTGGCCGTGGATGCTGACCGGCTGGACCCTCTTCAGAATTCCGTCGCGTGTGCCCTTCAACATCGGATTCAAAACGGCAGGCGGTCGGCCGGCTCGATCGCCGCATCGGCCTCGCCGCAGAAATTATGGACGCTGACGCCCAGCAGGCGGACCGGCCGGCGACCCGCCTCGGTGCGGTCCAGCAATTGTATCGCCCTGGCGACGATCGATCCTTCGTCGCCGGTCGGGGCGGCGGAATGGCTGCGGGTGATGGTCGTGAAGTCGGAGTAGCGGACCTTGATGGTCACGGTCCGTGCCAGCAACGTCTTTCGAGCGAGCCATCGCGCCGCGCGGCTCGCCATGCCACGAATCTCGCCGCGGATCGTTTCGAGGCTGATCAGGTCCTCGGAATAGGTGCTCTCTGACCCGGAGGATTTGGACTCGCGGTTCGGCACCACCGGCCGGTCGTCGATGCCGTCGGCGAGCTGCCGAAGCCAGCCGGCCAGACTGCCGACCGCCTTTCGAAGCTGAGAGGGGTCGATGGCGCGCACGTCCACCAGCCGTTCGATGCCCTGGTTGCGCAGCTTGCGGGCGGTGACCGGCCCGACGCCCCATAGCGCATCCACCGGCAACTGCTGGAGGAATGGCTCCACCCGGTCTGGGCTGATCACCGTGAGGCCGTCCGGCTTCTTCCATCCGGACGCGATCTTCGCCAGAAACTTGTTGGGAGCGACGCCGGCCGACGCGGTCAATCGGGTCTCGGTGCGGATCCGCTCCTTCAGCGTGCGCGCGACGTTGGTCGCCAGCGGCTCCTGCCAGCTGTTCTCGGTGACGTCCAGGTATGCTTCATCGAGCGACAGCGGTTCGACGAGCGCCGTCACCTCGTGGAAGAGGGCAAAAACCGCCGCCGAGGCGGCTCTGTAACGCGCGAAGTCCGGCGGCACGATCACGATCGTGGGGCAGAGTCGCACCGCCTTGGCCATCGACATCGCCGAGCGGACACCGAACA
Source organism: Luteitalea sp. (assembly GCA_009380045.1). GTDB lineage: Bacteria > Acidobacteriota > Vicinamibacteria > Vicinamibacterales > CAVVIG01 > WHSN01. The sequence goes on along the minus strand of WHSN01000223.1, from coordinate 1,012 downwards.
GCCGCGCTTCGTAGCTCGCTGCCGCCACCACCCCTCGCTCCCCCGGTTGCCCGCCCACGACCAGCGGCTTGCCGCGCAGCGATGGGTCGTCGCGCTGTTCAACCGACGCATAGAACGCGTCCATGTCCAGGTGAATGATCCGGCGGACCACGGGAATTGCAAGATTACAGGATTAGAGGATTACAGGACCGCAGGCTTCCACACGACGCAGGATTCGCACGATGCAGGATTCGCACGATGCAGGATGAGTCCCGCGATTTCTGTATCCGGCCCGTTCCATTTACAATCTAGTGTCCCGTAAGTCGCCATCGAGCTCCAACTCAATTCCTAATTCCCAATTCCTAATTATTTCACGCGTCCGTCCCACCATGCCGCAGTTCATCTACACCATCAAGGGTCTCGGGAAGGTGCATCCGCCCGACAACCGCGTTCTCGAAGACATCTGGCTGTCGTTCTACTTCGGCGCGAAGATCGGTGTCCTCGGGCTGAACGGCGCCGGCAAGAGCTCTCTGCTTCGCATCATGGCCGGCGAGGACCAGACATTCCTCGGAGAGGCGACGCCGGCGGCGGGGATCTCGATTGGGTTCCTCCAGCAGGAACCGCGCCTCGACTCCGCCAAAACCGTGCTCGGCAACGTCGAGGAAGGAGTGGCGCCGATCAAGGCGCTGCTCGAACGGTACGACGAGCTGAACGCGCGTCTCGGCGAGGAGCTGTCGCCGGAGGCGATGGACAAGGTCCTCGAGGAGCAGTCGAAGATTCAGGACCAGATCGACGCGTCGAACGCGTGGGATCTCGACTCCCGCCTCGAGCTGGCGATGGACGCCCTGCGTCTGCCGCCCCCTGATGCCGACGTCGCGACGCTGTCCGGCGGCGAGCGTCGCCGGGTCGCGCTCTGTCGACTGCTGCTGCAGTCCCCTGACCTGCTGCTGCTCGACGAGCCGACGAACCACCTGGACGCCGAGTCTGTCGCGTGGCTCGAGCGGTTCCTCAAGGACTATCCCGGCACCGTCGT
>WHSN01000243.1 GCA_009380045.1 Luteitalea sp. | reverse complement strand
CTGTCGCCGTGCACGGTTTCGGCGCCGCGCTCAATCAGCGTCGCGATCGACACCCCGGCAGCGGCAGCGACACGGTCGTGGCGTGCGACCACGCGTGCGAACAGCTGCTCGACCGGCACGTCGGCGGTGCTCACCGATCCACCGCCCCCTTCGAGCCGCGCCAGCTCCAGCAGGTCGCCGATCGTTCGCTCCAGCCGCGACGTTTCATCGCCGATAATCCGCAGGTACCGCGCCCGGGTTTCGTCGTTGATCGGAAAGCCGGGCATCGTCAACGTTTCGAGATACCCGCGCATCGCCGTCACCGGGGTCGTGAGCTCGTGGGAGACGTCGGCCAGCAGCTGGCGCCGTGCGCGGTCCGAGGCCGCCAGCGCTTCAGCCCTGGCGCCGAGATCGGACGCCATCGCGTTGAAGGCCGCGGCGACGGCGGCGACTTCGTCGCGACCATCCGCCGGGGCGCGGGCCGTCAGGTCGCCGCCCCCGAGGCGGCGCGCCGCCTGCTCCACCGCGCGCAGCCGTCCCCGCGCCGGCCCGAAGATCACGACCGCCGCGAGCAACGCCCCGACAACCAGCGTCGCCACGGCGACGAGTCCCAACGTTGGGGCATAGCGCACGAGAAGGAAGCGGAACGGAGGCTCGGGCGGGACGACCACGATGCCGGCGATCCGTCCGTCGGCGACGATGGGCGCCGGCCGGAACGGCCCGAATCCGGGCCGCAGCTCCCGTCGGCCCTGCCGGCCGGGCGGCGGGAGACGATCGCCTCGTGCGAAACCACGGCCGCCCGCGCTACGCTGAGCGTTGCGCGCGGTCATCAGCTTCAGACGTGCCCGCGCCTCGGCGACAAATGGCGCCGGAAAAGGCCCGCTCAGCTCGATGGCGCGGCCGTTCCCGAGCACCACGAAGAAGGGCTGCGCGTCGCTGGCGTACTCGTCGCGAAGGTAGCGCTCGATGTCGAGGGCCGGCTCCCGCTCCAGCGCGAGTGTCACATCGAACGCGACCGTCTGAGCGAAACGGTCAGGCGGCTGGTTCGGAACTGGTCCGGTGCGTGCCACCACCCACACGAACAGCATCGCCTGCACGACGAGCAGCAGCCCCAGGCACAGCACGAACCCGATCGCGATGCGCCAGTACAGGCTGTGATGCCACTTCATTCCTCCTCTCCGTCCTCGTCCGTTCCATAACCTGCGACGACGAAATGAATCCTCGCTTCAGGCCGGCCGAGCGCCTTCAGTCCGTCCTCGAGCAGATCGCTGTAGTGGGTGATGATGTGCCGCCGATCCGGCTCGGAGGGAACCCAGACGGTGATCCGATCGCCCGAATCGCCGGCATAGGAACAACCGGCGAACCAGCGCCGGTATTCCTCGCGGGTCATCACCGATCTCGCGCCCTCGAGGACGCGGTCCCACACAGTGGCATCGGCCATCACGCCATTTTAGAACCTGATTGACAAACCTGCCGAGGCACGAGGGCAGAAAATCGCGGGAGAGTCCGCGGTGGCGTGCGGACACCGAAAGGGGGCAGGTGAGAGCCATCGGCGCAAGCGCCCGCGGACAGGGCAAGACCTGTCGCGGGCGCTCGGTGTGTCGGTCGTGACGGCTCTGTAGGGCCGGCGGTGAAGCCTACTCTTCGCCGGCGTCTTCGGTTTCGTCGGCAGGCTTGCTGGTTGCGAAATCATCGATGTCCGCGATGACATCGTCCGGCGAATCGTCGTCCAGCGTGAACGAGCGCCCGGTGGCCTTCAGCGGAATCGGACCGCGGGGACGTTCGGCTTCCTTCTTCTTCGCCTTGGCATTCGTTCCGCGCTGCGGTTTGGCATCGGGACCGAAGTTGCGGCTGCCACGCGGGAGCGCCGGCGCCGAGGGGTCGTAGGGTCGCGGCGGGCCACCGCTGAAGCCGCCAGGGCGCGGGGCGAACCCTCCGGCCGGGCGGGGCCCGGGAGGCCCACCGACCGGACGCGGCGGACCTCCGGGTCCGCGGTCCTCGCGCGCGCGCGCTTCGCTGACGGCGAGCGGGCGGCCGTTGAACGCGACGCCATTGAATCGTTGAATCGCCTGCTCCGCGTGCGATCGATCCTGATATTCCACGAACGCGAAGCCACGCATGCGACCTGTTTCGCGGTCGACCGGCAGCACGACTTGTGACGGTGCGGCGACGGCGCCGAAGTACGAGCGGAGGTCAGCCTCGGTCGTGCTGTACGACAGATTGCCGACGAACAAACGGACAGCCAATCACTTCTCCTAATGGTTCTGGGGCTGCGGGAACCGCAAACGGGGTAGGCACACGGTGGGAGTCGGATCTTCCAGAAAAACATACCTGAAGTCGTGCATCATGGCAAGCGGCTATAGTAAAGGTCGAAGGATTCCCCATGATGCGCCGCTTGGCCGTCCGTCTCGTTGTCGTCCTGCTCTTCGCGGCCGTTCCTCTCGCGGCTGCCGGCGGCCGTGTCTCGTTCGATGTCGCGGATCTGCGCGAGTGGCTGACGTACCTGTCGTCTGATGAGCTGCAGGGTCGCCGGATCTACACCGAGGGCCAAGGGCTGGCTGCCGGCTATATTCTGACGCGCTTGAAGGAGTGGGGCGTGAAGCCGGGAGGCGACGCGGGAGGATATCTGCAAACCGTCCGCGTGCTCGGGGTCAAGGTGAACAGCCGCTCCTCTGTCACCGTGCAGGTCGGCGATGAGCGGCGCACGTTCAAGGACGGCGACGGCGTGAACTTTCCGAAGAATGCCGGAGCGAAACGCTCGCTGACGGTGAATCGGGTGGAGTTCACGGGCTACGGCCTCGAGGCGCCGTCAGTCGAGCACCACGATCTGCGCGGCAAAGATCTGCGCGGCGCGGCCGTCGTGTTTCTCGGCTCGAACGGTCCCAAGAGCGTGGATGCGCAGGCGTACCGGCGTCTGCTGACGGGACGCAGCCGCTCTGTCCTCGATCAGATGAAAGGGATCGCCACGCTGGGACCTGCGCCGGCACCAAGGCCGGAGCAACCCTCGGCAGGCGGGCGCCGTGCGGACGCGCCGGATTTTACGACCGCCCAGCGCTTCGATCAGGAGGTGGCGCCGGCGATCACCGCGGCCGACGCTTTTTACGAGCTCCTGTTCAGCAGGGCTCCAGTCAAGTACGAGGAATTGCGCCGGAAGGCTGAGAACCAGGAGCCGCTGCCGTCGTTTCGCCTGTCGGACGTGACGCTCACGTTCAACGTCGACGCCGATTACACCGTCGTCCGTACGCAGCTGACGTCGAACGTGGTCGGCCTCGTCGAGGGGACCGATCCCGACCTGAAGGCGACGTATGTGGCCTTCGGGGCGCACTACGATCACGTCGGGTACGCTCAGTCCGAGCTGACCGGGGAGGGACGTCCTTCTCCTCCCGGGAAGGTGACGCCCGGCAAGGAAGCGGATCGCATCTGGAACGGCGCCGACGACGACGGCTCGGGAACGGTCGCCCTGATGGCGATCGCGCGCGCGTTCGCGACCGGGCCCCGGCCCAGACGTTCGCTGTTGTTCGTGTGGCACGCGGGCGAGGAGAGCGGGCTGCTCGGCTCGCGATACTTCGCCGATCATCCGGCGGTGCCGCTCGACCGGATCGCGGCGCAGCTCAATATCGACATGATTGGGCGCAATCGCGGCGACCTCGCCACCGAAGCCAACACCGTGTATCTGGTCGGCTCGGACCGCATCAGCAGCGAGCTGCACCAGCTGAGCGGCGACGCAAATCGCGCGCTGCCCCGGCCGCTCACACTCGACTACGAGATGAACGACCCGGGCGATCTCGAGCAGGTCTACTACCGCAGCGATCACTTCAGCTACGCCGCCAAGGGCATTCCGGTCATCTTTTTCACCACCGGGCTGCACGCCGACTACCACGCCAATACCGACGAGGTGTCCAAGATCGAGTTCCCGAAGCTGGCGCGGGTGGCCGGGCTGGTGTATGAAACCGGTGTGCGCCTGGCCAACCTGGATCACATGCCGGCGCGGGACAACAAGGGCCCGCGGGCGGGCAAAGGGGCGAAGTGACCCGACCGCTCCTGATTATTTTCCTCACCATCTTCGTCAACCTCGTCGGCTTCGGCATCATCATCCCGCTCCTGCCGTTCTACGCGGAGACATTCGGGGCCTCGCCGCTCGCCATCGGATTGCTGTTCGCGGTGTTCTCGGTGGCCCAGCTCGTCGCCTCTCCGGCGCTCGGCAACCTTTCCGATCGGTACGGCCGGCGTCCGGTGCTCATCTTCAGCCTGATCGGCACGGTGGTGAGCTTCGTGATGATGGCAACGGCGCAGAGCCTCGTCATGTTGTTCGTCGCGCGGATCGTTGACGGCCTGTCTGGCGGCAACATTTCCACGGCACGTGCCTACGTCGCCGACGTCACGGAGCCCAAGGATCGGGCGCGCGCCTTCGGGATCATCGGCGTCGCGTTCGGTCTGGGATTCATCCTGGGCCCGGCGATGGGCGGGCTGCTCTCGAGGATCAGCTACACGGCGCCGATCTGGGCAGCCGCCGCAATCACGCTCTTGGCCGCCATCATGGCCTGGGCGTGGTTGCCGGAGACCGTGCACAGGACGACTGCCAGCTCGGGCATGCCGTTCCGGAACCTCGGCACCCTGCTGCAGCGGCCCGGCCTGCGCCGGGTGCTCGTCATCGACTTTTTCTACTGGTTCTCGTTCGCCGTCTTTCAAACCACGTTCGCGTTGTTCGCGGCGAGGCGATTCGGGTTCGACGCGCCGCAGACCGGCTATCTGTTCGCCGGCTTCGGGGTGCTCGGCGCGGTGGTCCAGGGCGTCTTCATCCGCCCCATCGTCCACCGGCTTGGCGACAAGTCCACCTTCATGGCCGGCCTGATCTTCACCGCGCTCGGTTTGGTGAGCGCCACGCTGTCGCACTCCGCGACCCTGTTCGTCGTCGCGCTCGTGCCGCTGGCCCTGGGCATCGGCTTTGGCCATCCGACGATGTCGAGCCTGGTGAGCCGGGCGGGCCGCGCCGACGAGCAGGGCCGGGTGCAGGGGGCAGCCGGGGCGATGGAAAGCCTTGGCCGTGCGCTGGGACCTGTGTGGGGGAACGCGTCGCTTCAGCGCTTCGGCGATTCGATGCCGTATCTCTCTGCTGCCGCCTGCATCGGCGTGACCTTGCTCCTCAGCCTGACCTACTCGGTGACCGACGCGGTCGAGACCGCACCGCTGACTGTCGATCGCGTCTGACCGACCTCTACAGCGTTTTTCGATTCACCGTCGCAGTTTTCATCACGATGGCATTCATGAAACGGCTGGTGGAATCAAGACACACCACCCCATAGCGCGCGCGGACGGCTCATTGAGCCAGCCGGCCGTGCGCGCGACGCATCATCTGGACCGACCGAACGGGGTAACGACATGCTCCGGACT
>WHSN01000003.1 GCA_009380045.1 Luteitalea sp. | reverse complement strand
GCCGTCGCGCCGCCGCCGCCGGCCTCGGGCTTCTTCGGGGCGCCGGGGTCGTTCGACTGGGCATCGAAGATCAGATTCGAATTCGGGAAGAGAATGCCCCGCATCAGCTGGGCGAGATCCCCTGTCGGCTCGGCGGCCGCCGCCGGTCTGGCCGCCTGCGCTTGCGCGCCCTGACTGTTCGCCTGCGCGCTCTGATTCAAGACAGGCGGCACGGGTTTCGCTGAATGCCCGGCGGCCAAGCCGGTGGACCAGAGGAGCAGGACGATGATACTCGCGGTTCGCATGTTCACACCTCGCACAGCGGCTCTCGGCAAAGCGGCTCTCGCCGATGAGTGATTGCAACAACCATTTCTGCGATCGTAGTTGAAACGCGGCACACGAGATCTGAAGAGTTCCTGAATTCTTCGTCACGCATTGCCACCCGTTCTCACCTTCTCAATCAAAGCCGGGCTTGCGGCCTCGACGGTGACGCCCGGCATGACCGCGCCCGACGTGTCTTTCACCTGACCGGCAATCGCGATCTGTGCGGTGCCGCGCGCGGGCAGGAGCAGGAACCCGACGACGACGAACGAAACGAATACGCGCGTCGGCATGGTGTGCCTCTTGATCGTGCTTCCTACAGAATCAGGTCTCACTCGTGTTGCCTGCAGAGATGATGTCCGTTCATCAGCTTGGGACGCGGCCGGCGCGCATCACACTGACAACCAGGGGAGGGTCGAGCGGCGCCGCGGGCTCCTGTTACAAAAGCCCGGGCTCGCAGCCGAGGCGCCATCGACGCCTGCGGCCGTGTACGCGTCAGCGTGACATCGGGAGCGTCTGCGGAACGGCCGACGCGTCGGCAACCACAGGCGCAGCCGCTACCGCTCGCTGACCGTGATTGAAATGTCTTCGGTCGCAGACGCCCAGGTGTCGCTGGCGCGCGCGCGCAGCACGTACTCGCCGGGTCTGGCGAAGGTCGCCGTGACGGCGGTCTTGCCGGCATCCTTTATTTCGCTCACCGGCGGATCGAATTCGACCGCCGCCGGCCCTCGCCAGACGAACCACGTCACCGTCAGCCCCCGGGCGCCACGCCCGCGGGACTCGCGCTCGATGCCCGGCACGTTCACTGGCTCGCTCGGTGAGTTCGGCGGCACCTGGAACGTGGGGGGACCCGCCGCCCGACTGCGACCGGCGGTCTTCGGAGGCGGCGGCAGGCCGTCGTCAGCGACCGCCGCCGCCAGGGTCAGCGGTACGGCAACGGTGGCGCGAGGGGGGGCCTTTTCAATCGACAACGTGGGGGCTGCATTCTCGACGCTGCGGTCGATGCCACGCGAAACCGGATCGATCTCCCACTCGGGCTGCAGCCAGCCGACGGCCTTCTCCGTTCGGCCACGGACCGTCACCGTCCATGTGACCTCCTTCTTGCCCCAGTCGTTCGGGACCGTCACCGTGAACGCGGCGCGATTGAAGCGGGGATAGAAGTAGGTCGGCTGTGCCCGGTCTGGGCCGCCGGGCTCGACGTTGTTTTCCGGCCCGATCGGGACGTGCAATTCCTCGACGTGATTGCGGTTCAAGTACGCGAAGTGCATCGTAAAGCCACCGTCAGGACTCTTCGACCAGCCTTCGAAGATCGGCTGGATGTTCTGTCCCGAGCTGTACTTGATGTTGCCGCCGAGGTGCCTGCCACCCGGCTGGGCACTGGCCGCGCCCGATCCGACAAGCAGGCATACCACCCCGCTGACGCCGAAGAACCATCGTGACCGCGACATCACATCCTCTGATTTCGAAGCGATTCGTCTCGCTACTGTTGTTGCTGCTGCTCGGTCGTAGCCGTCGACTTCGCCTTCTGCTGAAGGGCCTTGCGTGCGGCCAGCTCCTGCTCGTACTCCGCCTCGGTCAGGTCGACCCAGCCCACCCACGCGAACCCCATGTCGTCGATGGTTCGATCGCCGTAGCCCACCCAATTCTTGGGGTCCGGGTTGTTTCGATTCGCGGCGGAGTTGTCGTGCCAGCTGATGATGTGCACGATCGTGCCAGCCGGCACCAGGGGCGCGGCGTCGTCGGCGTAGTTGTAGACCAGGTGCCAGTTGTAGTTCCAGTGCGCGCAGCTGATCATCTCGCGCTTCATCTTGCTGGGGTTGTTCGGATAGATCAGCTCCATGCACTGATACTTGCCCCGGATGTGCATGTGCGGCTGGAAGGCGATGATCCGCGCGGGCTTGGTGTGCAAGGTATACCCGTCGACCCGTGTGGTCTCGCCGGCCGGGATGTCCAGGGAGTCGAGCGGATCCTGCGTTGGATCACCATGGTGGGTCGAATAGCGGATGTATTTCGGCACGTGCCCCTTCGGATGGAGCAGGAAGCCGACTTCCACTTCCGCCGTGATCTCTTCGCCAACCGAATGAAGATGGGTGCCGAGCCTCAGCTGGCTGCCGGCCTTCAGCAGCACACCGGAATCCTCGGGATACAGCTCCGGCGCTTTGCCTGACGCGTACTCGACGATGAACTGATCGCGCTCGGTGCCGCCGTCACCGGCCTTCTGAGCGTCGTCGCCGGGCACCATCGTGGTAATCGCGTGGTGCACCACGCGGCGAGACGCGGCCGAGACCGGCCTGGTCTGAATCGCCTTGATGTACCGGTCCTCGGTGAGATCCAGCGGCGCCAACAAATTGGGGAACAGATCGGGCCCGGACGGAGGCACCTTGTAGGCAGGGAACCTCACGACGAGATCCGGCTTCCCTATCGCCCACTCCGATCCGTCGGCGAACTGCGGCGGTGGCGGCATGTCGGCCGGGTTGCCTGCCGGCGCACCGGCGTCCACCCACCCGACGATCGTGGCAATCTCATCGTCGCTCAGTGACGGATCATTCTTGAACTTCTGAATGCCGACGTTCCGATCGATGTGCCACGGCGGCATCTCGCGCGCGGCCACGCGCGTCTTGATCGCGCGGGCCCACGGACGGGCGTCGGCGTAGGTCATCAGCGACATCGGCGCCGATTGGCCCGGACGATGGCATGTGACACACGAGCGCTGCAGGATCGGCGCAACGTCTTTCGTGAAGGTCACCTGCCGTGCAGGCTGGGTCGCCTGCGCTGCGGCAGGCGCGGCGAGTGCCAACAGGGCCGCGACCCCCCCACCGAGCGGGCGCAAGAACCGTGACCAACGCCCAGTCAACAAGTCAGCGGTCATGGGAATTCCCTCACTAGGAGTCGATTGATGGCCTCGATGCCTGCGCGGATGCTCGATGCATGCGCGGATGGAGAGGGTCAACGGGAGCATCGGGCGACTTCGGCCCAAAAGCGCCATATTCTGGCTCCTCGAAACATTGCTGTCAAGAAAGTCGCTCACGACCGCTGACGGGTCGGCGTGCGTTGGCCGATTCGACGCTTGGCAAGGCCGGGACTGTGTGTCACGATGCGCCGCAACGGCCGGGGTCCCGGCGACCGGGGCGGTCGTCGGCGTTCGACTCGTCCTTCGTGATCGAGGAGGTCGAAGATGAGCAGAAGATTTCTGGAATTGTTGGTCGTCGCAGCCGCCGTCGCGGCAATGGTCGTGCTCCTCGGAGTCGTACGGCCAGTCGGTGGCCAGGGCGGCGCACCCGCAGCATCGCCCACGCCCTGGGGTGAACCGGACCTGCAGGGTATCTGGACGAGAGACTCGGAGGAGCCGCTGCAGCGACCCGCCAAGTACGCGGACCGGGAGTTCTTCACCGACGAGGAGCGGGCCGCCCTCGACAAGCAACGCGCGGAGATCATCAGCCGGGAAGCCACGGCCGACCGCCGCAAGCGCGGCACGGAACAGGATGTCGGCGGCGCCTACAACGCCGAGATCTTCACCTCACACCTGCGACTCGGCCGACGCACATCGCTGATTGTGGATCCGCCAAACGGACGGCTTCCTCCCTACACGGCGGACGAGCAGAAGAGGCGGGCCGAACTTCGCGAGTATACGTTGGCGCTCCTGCAGTCCACCGATGTCTGCAAGGACCAGCTGCCCGCGTGCGCCGGATGGAAGTACGGGCCCCCCTCTCCGAGACGGGCTGAGATCCCCCCCTACTATCTCACCGGCGGGGCGGGCGGACCGGGGGGCGGCGGCGGTGTGATCAGCCGCTCCGACGGCCCGGAGGATCGCGGGCACGGCGAGCGGTGCATGAGCGCGGCGCTGCCGGACTTCGGCGGCTTCCGTCGCATCGTGCAGTCTCGCGGGCAGGTGGCCATTTACTACGACACCGGGCAGGGACAGGGTTGGCATCGGGTCATTCCCATCACCACCGCGCCGCACCTCCCCGGGCAGCTCCGCCAGTGGTGGGGCGATTCCCGCGGCCGTTGGGAAGGACAGACCCTCGTGGTGGACGTGACGAATTTCTCGCCCAAGTCGAATTACCAGGGAGCCCACCAGAACCTGCACCTGGTCGAACGGTGGACGCGCCTCGACGCGGAGTCGATCGAATACGAAGTCACGGTCGAGGATCCCACCGTGTGGACCGCACCGTGGACGGCCAAGCACGTCCTGAAAAAACAGAGCGACGAAGCCAATCGCATCTATTACGAGCCGCGGTGCCACGAGGGGAATTACGGGATGGTGGCGTTGCTTGCGGGCGCCCGTGCCGACGAGCTCGCCTTCGCGCAGGGGCGAGCGCCTAATCCAGCAGAAAAATGCGTCGGCGCGTGTGGCGGGTTCGCTGGCGGATTTTCCGACGACGGCGACGACGCCAATCCGTTGAGATGAGATTCTGATCGAATCCGGCCAATACGAAAAAGGAGAGTTGTCATGCACCGCGCCTGGATGTTGGCAGGAGCAGTTGTGGCGGTCGTTGCAGCCGGCGCCCTCGGCTGGAGGCTGGGAACCGGCACGTCTGCGCAGACCCCGTCGCCGGCCCGCACCGCTGACGGCAAGCCCGACTTCAGCGGCATTTGGCAGGCGAACAACGAGGCCCACTGGGACCTGCAGGCCCACGAGGCGCGTCCGGGGATGGTGACGCAGCCGGGCGTCTATCCATATGAGTACGCTCGCGTCCCGGCAGCGCCGGTGATTGCACTCGGCGCCGCGGCCGGCGTGCCGGGATCGCTCGGCGTTGTCGACGGGGACGGTCAGATTCCCTACAAGCCGGAAACCGCGCCGGTCAAACAGGAGAACGGTGAGAACTGGATCGACCGCGACCCCGAGCTCAAGTGCTACCTCCCCGGGATCCCCCGCGCGATGTATATGCCCTATCCGTTCCAGATCGTGCAGGGAACGAACCAGATCCAGATGGCCTATACGTTTACGAACGCCGCTCGTGCCATCCACTTCGGTCAGGTCGAGGGGCCGCCGGATGACACCTACATGGGGCATTCGGTGGGCCGCTGGGAGGGCGACACGCTGGTCGTCGACGTGACGAATTTCAACGGCAAGAACTGGTTCGACAGAGCGGGCAATTTCCACAGCGACGCGCTCCATCTCGTGGAACGCTACACGTTGAAAACGCCGGACATCATCAACTACGAGGTGACGATCGAAGATCCGAATGTCTTCACGCAGCCATGGCGCATCTCGATGCCGATCTACCGCCGTGTCGAGCCGAACGCGCAGCTCATCGAGTATCGCTGCGTCGAGTTTGCCGAGGAGTTCCTGTATGGAGGTCTTCGCAAAGAGCCGTTGGTGAAGCGGTGGGAGGGCGAAACCATGATCGTCGACATCACCAGGAAGATCCCGCCACAGGACAAGCTCTACGACTGGTACCGCAAGTGACGTGCCGCGCACGAGACGCCGGCCGCGCGAACCGAAGGAGAAACCGGCAAGCGACGTGAAGTCGCGCTTTCTCGAACACGAGTGGGCGTCGCGATGAATCGGCGATGCCGGGCGTGAGGTTTACCGCAGCCGCCTTCGCGGGGTAGGCGCTTCGGCGAGCCTCGCCGAAGCGCGTTCGGAAGAAGTGCGTGGGAAAATGGCGGGCGGAGGCGGGAGACCGCCGAGCACGCACGGGCGTTCCCGGTACGGTGTTCCCGATCGTTTCTCGAGCGAGCGACCGATCGAGGCACCGCGTTGCGGGCGATGTTCCTGCCGCATCCGGACGGTTATCGGCTCCCCTGGCCTCCACTCGACGCCGGCAGGCCGTTCTTGGCCAGGAAGTCGCGGATCTTGAGGAAGATCGCGGTCCGTTCTTCAGGCTTGAAATTGCCGTGGCCGCCGCCCGCAATCGTCATCAGCTCGGTCTTCGCACCGGCCTTGGTGAGCGCATCGCTGAGGCGAACGTTCTGCGAGTAGGGCACGATCGGATCTGCATCGCCTTGTATGCTCAAAATGGGCGGAAGATCGCTTCGGACGTAAGTGAGAGGGGACACGCTCTTGGCCACGGCGTCACGATCGGAGGAGGCGCCCAGCCATTGGGCCGCGTACGATCGCGCGTTGGCGCCGCCGAGCATCTCCGTCACGTCGGTGATGCCGTACCAGTTGATGATCGCCGCCACCTTGGGTACCGCGGTTTCAATCCCCCTGAATCCTCCGCCGGCGCAGGCGCGGGTGAACCCGGCGCTCTCCGGAATCATGCCGACGGCGAGGGCGAGATGTCCCCCTGACGATTCGCCGCTGACCACAATCCGGTTGGGGTCGATGCCGTACTCCTTGGCTTTCTCGACGGCGAACCGGAGCGCGCAGGTGGCGTCCTCCACCGCGGCGGGCGCCGGCGCGACCCGGGCCATCCGGTATTCCACGTTCACGACATTCCAGCCCATCTCGAGCCACGGGAGAATGGACATGAACGACGCCTCCTTGCTGCCGCCCACCCATCCGCCGCCGTGGTAGAAGACGAGCGTGGGCTGCGCGGCGGTGGTGTCGCGGCGCTTGTAAACGTCGAGCTTCGAATCGTAGCCGGTGGCCGTCATGTAGGTGACGTTCGCGATCACCTGGTAGCCGTTCTGCGCGTGAGTCGCCCAGTCGGCGGACGGCGACAGTTGCGCGAACGTGGTTGACGGCACCGCTGGAATCATCAGCGCACCGGCGACGAGCAGAATGGCGCTCTTCCGCATTGGCCCTCCTTTAGAGTTTTAGAGTTGCTGGATTGTAACTGACGTCGCGGTGAACGCGGCATCCCGACGTCCGGCACTCCCCGGTGAACATCTCGAGCTCTGAGAAAACCTTCCTTCTCACCACCTGCCCTTCTTCCACCTGGCGATGTGGCAGCTCAATCACCCGGACCTGTGCGCGCCTTCACCAGGGGTGGCCGTGGAGAGCTCCGGCCGCTGGCGGGTCGAGGGCCCGCTGTCGCCGAAGGCAGGGGCACAGGCGACAGAAGCGGCTGAGGCGCCGGCCCTCATGGCCCCTCTCGCAGGCGGCGCGGTGGAGATCGCGTGTGCTGCCCGCCGGTGACCAGACTGGACCGGGCCTGGCGCTGGCGGGCGAAAGGGAGTGCCCGCGCGCGCCTCGTCACGCCGATCGTCGCCGGCGCGGTTCGGCCGGACTCGTTGGGGTCCGGCCAGGTCGGCACGATCTGTCGCTCCAACCCGTCAGGTGGTGACTAAAGTCGTCTAGATGATGTCTTTTGCATTTGGATTATCTTCGTGTCCTATAAAAACTGCCCTAAACACGAACATTTCAAGCTCAGCCTGTCTGGCATTCCTGTTGGACTACCGCTTCAAAGCTGTCCATTCAGGGCCGCTGTTCTGCGTCGGCGATACGAGGCTCCTCGATGCCCGCGTGACGTCCGGGTGGTCTCCTCGAGCGGCGCCTGCAGGAAAGTGCCATGTCGAAGGTCGAAGGCTCCGTGTGCACAGTGGTGTGCCTGACGTTGGGAATGCTGGTCTCGAGCGTCAATCCGGTCGCTGCCCAGGAACGCGACGACTCTCCGTCGCTACTGGCCGTCGCCTCCCCGAACGCGGTTGTCGGCACCGCGCCACTGCGACCCTCGCCGGCGGCACGGCCCTCGGGTCTCGTGCCGCTCTACGTTTCGTTCGGGGTCCTGCAGGCGCTGGACATGCACTCCACCCACCGTGCCCTCACGGCGGGCGGCAGCGAGGGGAACCCGGTCGTCAGCGCCCTGCAGTCGCCGCTGGCGATGGGCGCGCTGAAGGTCGGCGCGACGGCAGGCATCATCGTTCTGACCGAAAAGCTGAGGAAAAACAATCGCATCGCGGCGATCGTGACGATGGTGGCGCTGAATTCCGGCTACGCAATGATCGTGTCGCACAACTATTCGATCGCACGGTGAAGTCGCGCTGCCGTCGAACACGGGCCGCGGTTGGCGGCCTGCCTTCCGCGGCATCTCTCCCCGACGCGCCCGCTTGTCGGCGACGGCCTGCGGTGGCATCATTCGGCCATTGATCAAACGGAGGGTCACGACGTGGCTCGCATTGTCAATTCCCGATGTGTCCTGGCGGTGCACGACCTGAAGGCCTCAACGCGGTACTACACCGACGTCCTTGGCTTCAGCCGGGATCCGATCGATGCCGAGGGATGGAGCTTTCTGACGCGTGACAGTTTCAGGGTGATGCTGGGCGAGTGCCCGGACGCGAAACCGGCAAGCGCGCTGGGAGACCATTCGTACTTCGTGTACTGGAATGTCGACGGCGTGGATCAGCTCTATCGAGAATTGGCCGCGCGAGGAGCCCTGGTGACATCCGAACCTTCGGACAAGCCCTGGGGACTTCGGGAATTTGGTCTTCGAACACCGGACGGACATCGCATCACCTGTGGCGAGTTGATCCAGGAACGCTGATATCGCGCGGCCCAAATTGTCGCGGCCGTTTCTCACGGGTGCCGCAGGCTGAACCCGGACAGCACGCTCACGCGCGTTCCGACCTTCGAGGGAACCACGGCGACATTCACCGGAATGTTCAGCGCGCCTGCCCGAAACGTCATGCCGGTCGCCAGGACCAGTGCGGCTCCTGCTGGCGTAATGTTCGGCCCCATTCCGAATTCGGCGCCATCCCGAGTCCGCACGCCGACAATCCAGCTCAGGCTGGGAAGGACGACACTCTGTTCGAGACCTCCCACCAGCCCGACCCATTCGGTCACCATCGTGACGCCGCCGTCCTGGGTGTAGAACTGCTTCTCGAACTGCCAGCCGAACTGCGAGATGTGGGGACCGACGTTGATGTGGCGCTCGTCGAGCTTCTCGACCACGCCGTCCGCTGCTCAACCGGAGCTTGGCGATTTCAGGAAAGCGGGATCTGCCGATGTCGTCCTGCGTCATCAACAGCGCCGGCCGGCCTATCGCCTGGGCCATGCCGAGCTCCAGGCAGACGTTCTCGTTCAGGCCGGTCAGATCCGCGATCACCATCGAGGCGCGACATATTTCGTCCCAGATCGCGCGGATCACGTACACGCCCTTGGTCTGGTCCCCGCGGCGGTACTCGAGGCCGCCGTGCTCGATGGCTCGACGGACTTTGTCGCGTACGGGTCCGGACCATTTCTTTCCGAACGGCATGAGGTGAAAGGCCGTCGGGCACTTCACATCGGGATACGACGCCGGCCAGACGGGGTGCAGCAGTACTCGCGGCGCGGCGTGCCCTGAGCCGGAGAGCCGATGTTCGAGCTGCTGCTGCAGCTCCACGTCATCTGAGGAATGGGGCGTTCCCGGCACTTGACGGCCCGTAGCGGCGAGAGAGCTTTCTCCGCCGGTCGGATGCAGACGGAAGAGCGCCTCATCCAGCCGCTTGGCGACGATCCCGGAGCTTGCTTGCGCGGGCGTCAGGTACTCGGCCTCGACGTCGATGTCGAAGGGCAGCGATGCCCCGGCTTTCGCGAGGATCAGTGGATAGCGTCCGAGCGCCAGACTGATGCCAAGCGCATGACACACGGAAGCGCGTGTGCGCTGGGACGACACAGTCAGATCGAACACGCCTGCGACCGACTCGCGGATGAGATCCCAGCGCAGGTGACCGCTCGCACCCCCCTCCGGCGCATGCTTGAGGGTGAGGCCTCTCTTCTCGCAATAGCGGACCATGTCCCCGCGCACGGCGTCGCCACCGGCAAAGAACACGCACGTCGCGTCGGGCTCGACAGAAGACGCGCCCCAGAACGGCTGCGCCACCATCAAGTGCCGGCGAAGGGCGAATTTCCGGATCGACCAGGCCAGCGAGCGCAGCTGGAAGTGCTCGATTCTCCGGACCTGCCCGTTGTCTGCCGCCTCACTGAGTGCCTTCTGCGCGCGCGCCAGCTCGAGAAGCAACGCCAGGCCCCGCTCCTTCTCGGCCCTGCCCTGACGAACCCTGTTCGTTTCGTCCACCAGGAAGCTTTTCAGCGGCGTGAGCAGCGGCAGGAGAGATTCTGCACGGTCGGGAATTCTGTGCGCTCGACCGCCCGGCTCGCGGTCCGATCGGACGAACAGAGATTTCTGGTCCGAGATCACATCGTGCGAGCGGGAGGCTTGCGCGTCGGCGTCAGCGGCGCTCGACACCGCCTGGGTCGCGGCGTCCTTCAGCCGCTCGAGGGCGCGCAGATTTGCCGCAGCCTGTTGCTCGCTGATTTCACCGCTGCGGCTGGCCTCCGCGATCAAATCGATTGCTTTCCGGAACAGTGCCTCATCGGACATGGGGGCGCCGGGCGGCAATCCGGCGAACTGGGGGACGGGCTTGGCGTCCGACTCGACCGACCTGCTGTCGTGATCGGTGTTCGGTGGCGGTGTTCGCGGCGGATCGGGCGCATACCCGGTGCCGTGACACGCGACACACGGCAGCCGGAAGCTGATCAGTCTACTCATCGTTCGCCGCATGACACGACCGGAGAGTCCGTCAACGGCAGCATGCCAGACCCGCGGCAGGTGGAGCAGATCATAACCCCTCCCAATGTGCTGGACCCTCAATCGGTGACCTGATCGGTCGGTTCGCCTCCGTGATTCATCCGCCCCGGCCTGGAGCGTCGATCGAGCGCGCCCCTTCATCCGGGAACGCCCCATTCCGGCCTATTGATACTCTGATCCGAGGTTGGTTGGCACGTCCGTCCGAGCTACGCTCGACGCCTCTGCACTTGCACCGGGATCGGGCCGAATTCTGTCATGACATTCCCCCCACTCACGTTCCCCACACTCGATCACCCGACACTGTTTCGCGCCGCAGCCGACATCGTCGTCGCCGTGCACGCCGCGTTCGTCGCGTTCGTGGTGCTCGGCGGCCTGCTGGTGGTGCGGTGGCGACGGCTCGCCTGGATCCACGTCCCCGCCGCGATCTGGGGCGTGATCATTGAACTCGCAGGTTGGGCCTGCCCGCTGACACCGCTTGAAAACTATCTTCGTGAGCGAGGCGGATCCTCGCCGTATCAAGGAGACTTCGTTGAGCACTACGTGCTGCCTTTACTCTATCCGGCATACCTGACGCGGCCTCGCCAGATCTGGCTGGGTGGGCTCGCCATGGCCATCAATGCCCTGCTCTACTGGCGCGTGGTTCGAACCGCGGCAAGAGCCCGACGCCCTTCGTAGTGTCCGGGCCGTAACGGACCGCCTCGTGTCGCAATGTGCGTCGAGGTCTGGTCGAAACCCCCGCTTATCGTGATCGGGCGCGCTGGCATGTTCGGCGAAGCGCACTCACGGATTCTGGATCCACCCCAGCACCGCCGTGAGTGCGAAGAGCCCAGGGATCCACTCTGTGGCGACCTTCAGCGACGCCTTCATTGCCGGTGACGCGTTTCTCGGCTACAACACTCCTGTGCGCGAACGACGCGTCGCGTCACCGCCTGGCCATCCGGTACTCATCTTCGACGGCGAGTGCGGATTCTGCCGTTTCTGGGTAGCGAAATGGCGCCATCGCACCGGGAACGCAGTCGAGTATCAGCCGTTTCAGAGCTCCGCCGTCGCCGAGCGTTTTCCCGACGTCCCGCGAGAGCGAAGCGCGAGCGCCGTCCAGTTGGTCGAGGCGGACGGTCGTGTTTTCGAGGCCGCCGAGGCTGTCTTTCGACTGCTCGCAGCGGTGGGAGCTCGCTGGCCACTGCGGCTCTACGAACGGGCGCCGGGCGTACGCGCCATCACCGAGCGGGCATACCGCCTGATTGCCGACCACCGCGATGCCGCCGCGCGGGTCACGATCCTGCTGTGGGGACGCGTTTCGGAACCCTCCACCTACGCGCTCGCGCGCTGGTGGTTCTTTCGCCTGCTGGGCGTCACGTACCTGGCGGCGTTCGGGTCTCTCGCCACGCAAATCGTCGGGCTCGCCGGATCGAACGGCATCCTGCCGGCCGGTGTCGGCGACGTGTGGCTGCATTGCCTGTGCGTCGGCGGCGTGGTGCTCGCATCATTGCTCGTCGCCGGCATCGGACCGGTCGCCATCCTCGTGGCGCTCTGGGCTGATTACCTGGCGCTCTCGGTGATCGGCGGACCGTTTCTGGCGTTCCAGTGGGATTCGCTGCTGCTCGAAGCCGGTTTTCTCTCGATCCTGCTCGCGCCGGCCGGCCTGCGCGATCGCGTGCGCACTGCATCCGATCCGCCGCGCCTCGCCGTGTGGCTGATGCTGTGGCTGCTGTTCCGTCTGATGGTGGGATCGGGCGCCGTAAAGCTCACCAGCGGGGATCCCACGTGGCGCAGCTTCACCGCCCTGAGCGTCCACTACGAGACGCAGCCGTTGCCGACCCTGGTCGCGTGGCACGCACACTGGATGCCGCCGTGGTTCCAGCACAGCTCGACCGCGGTTGTTCTTGCGATCGAGCTCTGTGCCCCGTGGCTGATGCTCGGCCCGCGCCGGCTGCGAACGCTCGCCTTCGTCCTTCTCGTTGGTTTGCAAGTGGCGATCGCGCTCACCGGAAACTATGCGTTCTTCAACCTGCTGTCCGCCGCTTTGTGTGTGTTTCTACTGGACGATGCCGTGCTGGCACGACGATCGCCGGTCAACCTGTCGCCCGCGTATGTGTCGCGGGGATGCCGGTTCGTCGTGATCGCCGTCGCGGTGGTCACGGTGCCGGTGTCGGCGCTGATGTTGTCGCGCAGCCTCGGCCTGTCACTGCCAGGGCGGCGGCTGGTGTTGCCGGTGGCCAGGGCGATTGCGCCGCTCCGCAGCGTGAACAGCTACGGTCTCTTCGCCGTGATGACGACAGTCCGCCCGGAGATCATCGTCGAAGGGTCGATGGATGGAGAAGTCTGGCGGCCCTATGAGTTCCGGTACAAGCCGGGCGATCTGACCCGACCGCCGGCGTGGGTCGCGCCTCACCAACCGCGGCTCGACTGGCAGATGTGGTTCGCGGCGCTCGACCGCTATGGTGAGGAGACCTGGTTCCAGAACTTCTGCGCACGGCTGCTGCAGGGATCCCCGGACGTGCTGCGCCTCATCGAGCGCGATCCGTTTCACGGCCGCCCGCCGCGCTATGTCCGCAGCGTGCTGTATCGGTACAAGTTCGCAGACCCTGCCGAGCGGCGCGCTGAAGGAGTATGGTGGACGCGCGAGCGCCTTGGTGTATATGCGCCGGTGATGTCGCTGCCCGGCACGGGCGGACCTTGACGTGGCGCCGGGCGCCTCTCGGGGTCATGCACCTGAGAGCGAGCTTTTCTTCTTGCGATGCCCTCGGGACCGCGACGCTCACTCGGCCTATCGGAGCCGATGCCGGACGCCGAACCGTCCCGGTCACGACGCCGATGATTTGAGTGACAGTTGCTCTTGACTACGGCGACCGGCCCTCGGCTATCACGATGTCGAAATCTATCGTGATCTCGTCCTTCACCCCGACCGTGCCCCCCGCAAGGGTGAGAGGGGCGATACCGTACTCGCTCTGTCGAATCGTCGTAGAACCCTTGTACCGGTTGTGCCCTGGAGTGACGCTCACCGGAGTCGCGCGGACATGGCCGTGCATCCCGAGCTCGCCCTGCACAAGCCACTCAGCGCCGTCGAGCCGTTGGATCTCGACTGAGTGGAAACTGATCCACGGGAATCGGTCCACGTCGAGGACGTCCGCTCCGAGCATCAGAGCCTGCACCTCCTGGCGCTCTTTGGCTGAAAGGGCGCCCTCGAGCACACGCATGCGGCGAGCGTCGATCGCGAGCTGCATGTGAGGAACCGACGGGTCGAAGGAGCCGTCCATCAAAGGCACCTGAATGACATAGTCCCCTCCGGCAGGCGAGACTGGACCGGACTTGAAGACACGCACCGTGATCGTGGATCGCTCGGTATCGATCAGCCACTCTTCCGCAAACGCTGCGCCGCGCGGCGCAAGGGTACAGAGGACGGCAGCGGCAATGAAGGCGTAGCGGGTGGACAGGGGAATCGTGCTCATTCGCCCGCTGACAGCCTCTTCAGCAGCTGAATTTGACCGGCATGATACAGGTCGTGCGCTGCCACGCCGGACAGGATGAAGGCATTGCTGATTGTGCTGCCCTTCGGAACTTGCAACAAATCGCGCGCCGGCAGATGCTCGACAGCTTCGCGCAGCGACCGGTGCATCCGGTCCAGCAGCGCGATATCCGAGCGCCACTCGTGGTCAGTTGCCTGTTGCGGTCGCCGGAACCAGTTTGAGCCTTTGAGTGGGAACGAGCCACGGCGCTGACGGGTCACGCGTCGCCATACGGCGTACTTCCAATATGCTGCGTGCACGACCAGTTCCCAGATATTGTGGCGACCGGGTCCAGGCCGCCAACCTGCCTGCTGTGCTGAAACGCCGCGAATCGATCCACGCAGGTTGGTTCCGTGCCACGACCGTCGATCGTACGCCTGGTCGAGAATCGACAGGAGCTGTTGTACTGCTCGCGACTTGCCGGCAGGATGCGCCGAAGCCGCGTTGGAGGAGCGCGGTGAATCTTTGGCCATTGGACGAGAGGCCGCTACGCTCAGGTGACACCGCCTCACAACTTGATCCTGGCGCGGCCACCGCCTCGCAACACGGGCAGCCAGCAGCGTCGTTCTGCCGATGGACGGGGTTCGCCTTGTGGCATCGAAATCGTGCAAGGATCCTCGATGCAACCGACGAAACCGGGAGCACGTCCACTGATCACGCGGCGTGCCCGAAGGTCCGAAGCCGACCGACCGATCGGTTACGCTCCTGGCGCCCGGTAGTTCACGGCTGTCTTCGTGGCGACATCAATCTCTTCGGCGGAGATCAGCGGCACCGTCGTCAGCCGGGCCGCGCCGGACGCGTTGACGGCGAGCGTGAGCGCCAGACCAGCCGCCGTACTGGGAAGCTCAGTGATGACATACACGTCATCATCGCCAAAGGCATAGTAGAACGCTTCGACCTTGCCCCCCAGACCCTCGACGAGCTTTCGGACGGAGTCCCTCCTGCCGGTGCCTCCCTCTTTGAGTAGCCCGCGCGCTCCGTCTGCGGTGTATGACGCCTTGACGAGAAACTTCGGCACGTCGTCCTCCCGTGAATGTGCCAGCGCTCGGGTTGCCTTCATGGCATCGTTGGCATGGCATCGTTGAGCATCAGCGTCGAGTGCGGCCGATGCTAGCACGCGCCGCGCACGACCGCTACCGTCCATTGCTGCCAGCTCCCGCGCATATGGACCCTCGCCTACGCAGAAGCAGGTCGATGCGCCCTAAGGTAAAGAACGTATCTGGCGCACCGCACTCAGGCACGTCCAGTGAGACAGCCGAGTGTCGTGTCCAAAGCCCGCCGCGTGATAGGGTCATGCTCACGCCTGACGGCGACTCACGCAGATGGGCGAACGAGAGGGAGGAACGATGCCACTCTATCTATCGAGGTTCAGCTACACACCCGAGACTTGGGCCAGGCTGATCGGCAACCCAGAAGACCGCCGAAAAGCCGCTCAGTCGTACATCGAGTCGGTCGGTGGGAAGCTCCACGGGTTTTGGTACGCCTTCGGCACACACGACGGCTACAACCTATGGGAAGCCCCCGACAACGTCTCCATGGCCGCGGTTGCGCTGGCGATTAGTGGCGGCGGTGCGCTCAGCTCGTTCGAAACGACAGTCCTCCTGACCGTCGACGAGGCGATGCAGGCCTTGCGCAAGGCCGAGCAAGTCCGGTACCGAGCGCCCGGCACATAACGGCTCGTATCACGCCGTCTGCACGTCGGTGAGGTGAGGCCGATGCTGGTCGGCGATCCGCCGCACAGCATCCCCCTGGCGGCTCGATCGGGCAACAGCGAAGATGGCTGTGGCAATCACAGCCAACCTTCGTCCGGACTTCAGGGTGGGCGGCGCATTTTTGCTACGCTGGCGTCCATCAAAGACGGTTTCGGAAACCTGGCGCTCACACCGGAGATCCAGGCCGAGTTCGTGGCTGAGGCGCCGGCACGACGTCACTGGAGTGTGAAGTTGATGGTGACGTTCATCTCCACCTCGACCGGCTCACCATTGAGGAGGGTCGGCTCGAACTGCCACAGATTCACGGCATCGATCGCAGCCTGATCGAGCTCGGGGATCGAGCGGAGCACTCGTGCCTCGATCACAGAGCCCGACTCGCCGATCACGATTTCCAAAACGATGACGCCCTCTATTCCAGCAGCCCGCGCGTCGTCCGGATAGATCGGCTTCGCATCTACCAGCTTGATTGGTGGCTTGATGGTTCCACCTACCCTGATTCGTCGACTGGCGGTTCCACTCGCTGCGCCCATGCGGTCATGCGGCCGCGATGCGCCGGGCTGCCTAGTATCCGCAGCGGCGGATGACATTGGAGAGATCGACTTTGGTGCCGTATTCTTCTCTCCTTTCGTCGGTGTCCCCGTGGCGTCGGGAACGCGACTGACTGGAATCGCAGGACGGATGTTCCCTTTGTCACGTTGGCCCATGCCCTCTGCCGACTTCGCGGCGCCCGACGGTGTCAACGCCGATGAGTGTTCGGAGCCATCAGCCACGGGACTCTTGGGGGCAAACCGCGTCGGAACGACAAGGCCGGCGACGATGACGGCGGCTACGGCCAACGCGACCACCGTGCGGCGGCGAGTCGGCAGCGCTTTGGGCGGGTGCGGTCGAAACTGTCGCAAGAAGAGCTCGAACTCATCGTCCTGCCAGTCCATGCTCACTCCTTCGCGAGCGGCTTGAGCCGCTCCTTTAGCTTTGCGAGCGCATAGCGATAACGCGAGGCGGCTGTGTTTGGTGATATATCAAGGACTGCGCCCGCTTCTTCGAACGTCATTTCGCCCCACACACGAAGGATCATGATTTCGCGCTGTCCGTCGGGAAGTTCTGCCAAGGCCGACTGCAGCGCCAAGCCGATCTCTTCCATCCCGGACGGGCTCTTGAGCCAGTGGCCGTTCGGCGCGAGCTCGACCTCGCGCGAATGGAGACGTCGATGGTTGAGCGCCGTGTTTCGGATTGCGCGGAAAAGGTAGTGAAGGGGCTGCCCGTTGATTGCGGGGTCCTTTTGCAACAGCTTCATGAACACCTGGTGCAGGACGTCCTCGGACGCGGAGCGGTCCTGCAGCAGGGACAAGGCGTAGGCCAGCAGAACAGGCCCATGCCGCTCGTACAGCGTCCGGACGTGCTCACGATCCAGCTTGGTGCTGCTCATATCCCGTCCGCGTTTGCGTCTACCCGTTAATTAAGACACCGCTGGACGCGATACTTGTCTATCGGGCCCGAGGACGTTGGGTCTGAGGGCGTCGTTCAAGGCGGCTGAGGCGCTGACCAGTCGCATGACGCTGGACACGCGCGTGTTCGGGTTCATCGCGCTGCTGACGCTCACCACCGCCGGGCTCTTCGGTCTGGCACCCGCCCTCTACGCCGCGCGTCGACGGTAGCCGACGGGCCGAAGGATGGCGGGCGCAGCAGCGGCGTGGGGGGCCGGCGTTGGAGGACCGCGCTGCTGGTGGGGGAGTTTGCGCTGACGCTCTCCATCCTCGCCACCGCAGGCTTGATGGGCCGAAGCTTCTACACGTTCTATGCACTCGAGGTCGACGTTGACACCGCCAACGGAGTCACCATGTTCATCCGGCTGCCCGACGCAAAAGTACGCGACACCAGAACAGCGCGTCGCGGTCGCTCTTCACGACCTTCGGCCTGGTCGCTCTGGTGTCCGCGGTCGGACTCTATTCGGTGATGGCGTACGCGGTGACGCAGCGCACACACGAAATCGGCCTCAGGATGGCGCTGGGCGCACAATCGAGGCACGCGCGCTGGCTGCTGTTACGGGGCAGCGCCGGGGTCGTCGGCGGCGGGCTCGTCGTCGGCTTGCCTGCCGCGCTCGGCGTTGGACAGCTACTGCAGAGCAGTCTGGTGCACCAGCGCTCGCGATCCCGTCACGCTCGCGGCGATCGTCAATCTGCTTTTGGGCGTGGCCCTCGCCGCGTCGATCGTCCCGACAAGACGCGCAATCTGCCTGGACCCAGCTATCGCCTTGCGGCTCGAGTAGGAAAGTTGGCGGCCGTGTCGAGTGAATCCACCTGTTCCGGCGTGGACGCCGGGGAGATGCCCGCGCCTGGCCGCACTACGCCTTCAGCACGGACTGAACATAAGCCGCCTTCAACGGCAGCCGCCGGGCGGGCTTGCTGGTCGCGTCCAGGAACGCTCCGGCAATGGCCGACACCGCGAGGGCGTTGGCCGCTTCGGATCCGCCGCCGTAGGCGCCGATCTCCGGATGGTTGAGAATCACCACCTTGATCTCCGGAACGTCGTTCATCGTCAGGATCGGATAGCTTCGCCAGTCGCGGCTCGTGACCCCGCTCTGGTCAAACGTCATCTCTTCGTAGAGAGCGTGACTGAGCCCCATCAGCGCGCCGCCCTCGATCGTGCGCTTGAGCTGCAATGGATTGACGACAATCCCCGGATCAACGGCGATCGTGTATTTGTCCACCTTCACCGTCCCCGTGTCCGGGACGACCGACACCTGGCAGACGCATGCCCAATACGTTCCCGAGCGCAGCATCACCGATATGCCCTGGCCCGACACTGGCGTGCCCCCGCTTGCGGCAGCTTTCGGGTGTGGCGACGGACGGGTCTGCCAACCCGACGCCTCGCGAACCGCCTTCAGCGCTCCGATCAGCCGCTCGTCGGTGGTCTGTCTGAGGCGGAACTCAATCGCGTCGATGCCGGCCAGAGCCGCCGCTTCGCTGATCGCCAGCTCGCGAGGATAGTTCTGCTGCAGCTGTCCCGGCGTCCGCATGCTGTGATCGCGGAGACCGATGGAGAGCGGCGAGGCTTTCTGTCCGAGCTGAAACGTTCCGTATCCTGACTCGGCCACGTTCGGCACCAGGTCGTAGACCCATGGATCGGAGATCCCGTTCACGGTCGAGCCGATGGACCCGGCCTGCGGACGAATGTCGGGCGGCGGTGGTGTTGGCAGCCCGGCGATGAGCGCCCCGACCAGACGATCGTCCTGCATCGCGGGCATGTAGTGATCCGCCTGGTAGGCGGTGATCTTCCCGTCCGCGTCCCATCCGATGCGGATGTTCGCGATCGCGGGCGGAGACTGGGTTGACCACTGCAAATCGTCGGGCCGCATCCACTGGACACGCACCGGTCGGCCGAGAGCCTTGGACAGTATCACCGCCTCGTCCTCGGCGCCGGCGTTGCCGCCGTTCGATCGTCCGTAGTGCCCCGGGCCGGCGTAGATGCGAACCACCACGTTGTCGATCGAGGTGCCGAGCATCATGGCGATCTGTCCGCGCAGGGCCTGCGGGTTCTGATTGTGCGTATGGATGTACACCGTGCCGTCAGTCCTGGCGTCGGCCACCGCGATCGTCGGCCCCATCGGCGCGTGCTTCATGAACGGCAGCTCGTAGCTCGCCGACAGGGTCTTGGAAGCGGACGCCAGCGCCGGCGCGACCTCTCCACGGCTCTTGTCGCTCTTCGAGACCGGTGTCGTCTTCCAGTCGGCCTGCTCGCGCAGCCATGTGTACAGCTGGGCGTCGCCGGGCAGGCCTTGCCACTCCGTCCACTTGGTGTCGGCGGCGATCTGCTGAGCGGCGCCAATCGCCTCCCACTCGGTGGGCGCGACCACGCCGACCAGGCTTCCTTTGACGACAACCTGCGCGTTCGGGTACCGCGTCTTGTTCAATTCGCCGGCCGAGACCAGCGTCGAACCGAGCGTCTTTGGATGCACGACCCGGCCGTGCAGCATGTTCGGCAGGCGCACGTCGGTGACCCAGACCTCCTTGGCGCTGACCTTGGACGGTGTCACGGCGTTCGGAAAGGACTTGCCGATGATCGTGTACTCGCTCGTGGGCTTCATCGGCGGGGTGCCGGTGACCGTCAACCCGAACATGCTGGTCAAGTCGCCGGTCACCGGAATCGTCAGCTTCAGCTGCTGTCCCCGCACCAGATCGCCGTACGAAATGCGCTTTCCTCCGCCGGAGACGACGCCGTCCTTCACCGAGAGCTGGCTCTTGTCCACGCGCAGCGTGCTCGAGGCGAGGTCGAGGAGCGCCTGATAGGTGTAGGCCGCGGCCTTCCTCAGGTTGGCGCCGCCGTACTCCAAGTACCCCGCAGAAAACCCGCCGTCTGGTGTCCGATCCGTGTCGCCCATGACCACCGCCGTCATGGCCTCGAAGGGCACATTCAGCTCCTCGGCGACGATCTGCTTGTACGCCGTGTGGGCAGTGGTCTGACCGAAATCAACCCGGCCGGTGCGGATCAGGATCGTGTTGTCGGCGTGGATCTCGAACCACGAGCCGGCCAGCGTCGGGTCGAGTGAATTCTTGCTGGCTGCGGCCTCCGCCGCCTGCTCCAGCACGCTTCTGCCGGCCAGGCTGAAGCCCACGATCAGGGCGCCGCCCGTCTTGACGAACTGGCGGCGGGTGAGCGTCGCGCCGTACACATCGCGACCGTGTCTGGTGGCAGTCGCCATGGCTTACCTCCCCTTCGCCATCAGGATCGACGCCCGCTGGACGGCGTCGAGGATCGCCGAGTAGCTGCCGCAGCGGCAGAGATGGGGAGAGGCACCGCTCATGAATGCGTCCTTGATCTGCGCCACGGTCGGTGCGGGCACCTCGTCGAGTAGCTCAGTGGCTTTGATCATCATGCCGTTCTGGCAGAAGCCGCACTGCGGCACCTGCTCGTCGATCCACGCCTGCTGCACCGGGTGCAGTGCCGGATCGGCCTCCGACGCCGGCAATGCCTGCTGGCCGGCCCACCGCGCCGGGAGGCCTTCGAGGGTCGTCACTTCCTTGCCCGCGACGCGGCTGACCGGCAGCACGCACGAGCGCGCTTCTTTGCCATCCACCAGCACGGAACATGCACCGCACTGTGACAGGCCGCAGCCGAACTGCGGCCCACTCAGCTCGAGATCGTTCCGCAGCACGTAGAGCAGCGGCGTGTCTCCGGGTGCCTGGACCTCGCGGCGAGTTCCGTTGACGGTGAGGGTGATACCTGCCATCGCGCTTCCTCCTTGAGAGCCCACGAGCGTCGTCTCATCATAACGCCGACGGCGCGTCACAGCAGGCGAACACGATCGGGCCGGCACCCGTGCGAGTGCCGCTGGCGTATGCCTGGCGGCCGCGATAACGTGCTGTCAAGCCTTGGCCGCCGCCTCGCGCGGCAAGAATTCGACGTAGACGGTTTTTCGCTGACCGTTACAGCAACGCCCGTACCCCGGGCCCGGTTGAGCCCAGGCACGGGCGCCGCATGCTGAGAGCAACGAGATTACTGGCTGCCTGACACCTGTTTTCCGACCTCAGAACCCATACTGAATGCCAAAGCGCAACGCGCGCGGCGTGGGGATGAGAGTGATCTGGCGAAAGGTCGGCCCGGACGCAAACGTGATCGCCTGGGCCGCGCTGTCGTTGGCCGCGTTCAACACGTCCATGCTGAACAGCACTTCGCGTTGCCCTCCGAGATTGAACGTCTTCGCCACCCGAATGTCCAAGTACTTCTGGGCCGGGCCTGTCTGCGACCCGTAGGGGTCGAGGCGAAGCGTCACCGTGCTGAGCTGATTCAGCCGCGGCCCGCCGAGAGGATCGGCGGCGCGAAAGACGTACGTGCGCTGCCCTTGAATGCCGCTGCGGACGTTCAGGGTGCCGCCGAGCAGCACCTCATAGGGAAGCACGAAGCTGCCGCTGCTCCGGAATACCCACGACCACGTTTCGTCGAGCGGAAAATACTCCTGATTCGGCGTGTCAATGAAGCTGTCGAGCCACCGGTGCTGCTTGGTCGCCCCGTAAGAACCCATCAGACTCCACCGGCTCGACATGCGCTTGTTGACGGAGACCTCGATCGTCTGCGCGCTGTCGTCGTTGACCTGGTTGACCCGCTCATTGGAGACGAATTGCCCGCCGCTGAAGACCGGATCGTAGTCGTAAATCGTGACCATCGACCCATCGTCGGCCGTGTTCACGACCCCGTCCGGCCCCGGATCGCGACGCTGGATGGGGATGTTGTACGCGCTGTAGGGACGGGCCGCGTTCACCGTGCCGTAGTCGTCGTTGCGCCGCTTGTACACGTAGAGGACGCGGCTGCCCATGTTCGGCAGCAGCTCCCGTTCATATGAAGCCGCAACCTCGTGCGAGTGCGGCAGTTTGAAGCCCGGGTCGAGCGGCCTGGTGTTGGCGGCGCTGGTAATGTCGATGAAGTCCGGTCCGTTCACGTCGAGGTTCACTTCTCCGGCGTCATAGTTTCTGTTGCCGTTCAAGTCACGCCAGCGATATGTCGTGGCGGTCGCGAATACCGGATTGTACAAGTCGGTAAAGGTGCCGACGAAATACGGCAGTTCGTCGTTGTACCATCCGTATGTGCCCTTCAGCACGTTCTTGCCGCTGCCGGTCGGGTCCCAGGCGACGGCGGCTCGCGGCGCCCACTGGTTCCATGTCCCCACGTTCAGTCGGTCGAACTCTGCCGCCTTGACGAATGTCGACGCTTCCTGGACCTGCGCCGGAACGAATGTCGTCTGGCGGTCGAATCGCAAGCCGAGATTGATTGTCAGGCGCCTGCCAAGCCGCCACTGATCGGTCGCATAGACCGAGTGCAGATTCAGCCCGTTCTTCGGCTCCAGAGGCAGGCTGAGGGTCGTGATCTCGGCTGCCTGGTCCGGCACACCACCGACCGTATCGAACACCAGACCGTAGTTCCCGGCCGGGTGGTTGGACGCGCCGCCGACGACCAGCGCGAGATTGCTGCGGAAGCCGACCTTGAACTGGTGGTCGCCGCCGAGAAAACCGGCAGGGATGTAAGTGATCGCGCCGGTGTACTGATGGAAGCGCGTATCGCCGCGTCGCTGGGCCGAGGTCGTGTTGCCGTTCGAGATCGGGCTCCCGGTATACAGTTGCGTGTTCCGGTTCCACCGCGTCGGCAACAGGTCCGATCCGGGCTGAATGTAGTAACGCGTCTGATAGGCCGCCCGCCCCCCCTTGAGATGGAAGGTCACATTGTTGGTGGGCGTGCCGCGAATCTCGCCGTTCCACACCAGATCGCGGATGTTGTAGATGCTGGCAGCTTCGAAGGGAATCGTGCGGCAGTTCGCCGCCCCGAAATAGCCGCTGGTGCAGGAGCCGTTGTCGGCTGTCCGATCGCGCCACCACAGCCCCGTGATCTGATACTTGGGCGTCGCCTGATAGGACAACTTCACGACTTGCCCCCATTGTTCCGCCACGGGGACGGCCGCCGGCTCGTCGCCCGTCAGATACCGGCCGTCGGGACCTGCGTTCGCGGCGAAGCCGCCAATCGTGCGCTCGCTCTCGCGTTGCCGCGCGGTGGCGAAGAACCAGAGCTTGTCGCGGATGATCCGGCCGCCCAGATTGCCCTGGACGTCGAAGTAGTTCTTCAGCTCTTCCGGCGTCGTAAACCCCTGCGCTCGGAGCACTGGTGTGTCGATGTTCGAGCTTTGAAGCGCCTCGTGCATGAAGAGGCCGGCGCCCCGCCCGTGAAACTGGTTGCCGCCTGAGCTGAACACGTAATTGAGGGCCGCGCCCGGGTTCTGGACTTCGGCCGTGTTGCCGAACGACCGCACGTCCATCTGATCGGTACCGCCCAACATCGGCGGCTGGTTGTTACTGTGCATCTGGAAGTCTTCAATCATCGCCGTCACGCCACTCTGGCCGTAGGCAGCCACGCTCATGTTGGCCTGCAGCCCCATCTGCGTGGGATTGCCGCTCCTCGTGCCCACACCTCCGCTCAGGCCTGGTGTCAGCCGGACGAGATCGACCTGATGGCCGACCATCGGAATGGCCTTGGTGGTGAGCGCCGTGTTGATGGCTTGCCCGCCACGTGTTGTCGTGAGGTCGACCACTGGGCTCGCACCACTCACCACCACCGTCTCGGCCAGATTTCCGACGTTGAGCGTCGCATCGACTCGTGCCGCAAAGCCGACTTCCAGCTCCAGCTGTTCGCGAACAAGTGTTTGAAATCCTTGCAGCTCGAACTGCAGCCGATAGACACCGACTCGGACCTCGCCGAAACGGTACCGGCCCTCGGGGCCGGTCACGGCCGTGAGCTGCCCGACCTGCAGGGCCGGGCTCGTCAGCGTCACGGTGACGCCCGGCAGGGCGCCTCCTGTTTCATCGGTAACGGCACCCTCGATAACGCCGAGTGTCAATGTCTGGGCGACCGCGCTCGAATGGAACATGACAAGGGCGAGCAACAGAGACGCGGTGCGAGCGAGAAGCAAGACTCCATCGCGACGAAGTTTCCTGGCTGGGCTGCAGGGAACCATGTTCGAAACCTCCATGTGCAACCAACCGACAGCTGAAGGGGCGTTCGGACAAACGAACGGAGTCGGACCACTGCGGAGCGGTCGACTAAAGTCGGGACATGGCACCGCGATCGTGCCGTAAGCGCATGAGCAGAAGCAGGCGATTGGCCGGTGAGCTCCTACTGCTTCTTCTTCGCCGCTTCCGCCTCCGCCTTGTCCTTGGCGCGGGCCCCGGCCATGATGCCGTGCAGGCCGTAGTTCCCCTCGTGGCAGGCGTACTCGAAGACCTGCGCGTCGGTTCTCTGCAGGGGCATGCTGGCGCTCCAGGAGCGCGTGTACGAAGTCGGATCCTTGACCGTGAATTCGTAGGTGATCGTGTCGGGATCGACGCGGGTGAAGCGCTCGACCAGGTGCGTGTCGGCGGTGGAGCCCGTGAGGCTGGTCTCGCGGAGGAAGTTGGTGGTCTCGACCACCAGCGTGTCGCCTTCCCAGCGGCCGCGGGAGTCGCCCGCGAACTGGCGAATCTTGCCGTGCGGACGTCCGTCGGTTGGGATGATGCGGGCGTTGTGGACCATCTCGTTGACAACCACGACGTATTCAGCGGTCTGCAGAATCTGGAGGTTGTTGTTGTAGGCGCCAGAGATCATCGGCGGCCCGGAATTGAAGCCCATGATGCAGCGATCAGCCAGGCTGCGGTCGGTGTAGGAATCTGCAAAGCCCGAGTTGGACTTCTTCGTCCTTTCCGCGTTCTTCTGGCGCGCAGCCTCGGTAAACGGAATTCTTCCGTCCGGCGGATCGACGATGAGCGACGTGCGCTTGTCCTCGGTGAGCTGGCTGCCACGCTCGTACCAGAACTCGTTGTAGGACAACACACCGCCCTGCGCCCTCGGTGCGTACCCGGCGCTCGGCGCTCCCTTCTCCGGATCGAACAGATCGCGGTTCTGGCGCTTGTTCTCCGACGCTTCGAAGGCCGCCGCTTCCTCGGCGTTCAGGGTCTCCTTCCCTTCAAGCGCCGCGGGCCGTTGGAGAGGGGTGATCGTGCTGAACGTAAAGGTGCCCTGGATGTCCGGCCTGCCCTCCGGTGTCCGGGGCGGCGTCCACGCCTGTCCCTGCCCTGCCGCGGGTCCGGGGGCCAAGACGGCAATCGCCAAGAAGCTGAACGCCGCTACGAGAAATCGACCGTTCATCTGAGTCCTCCCACGTTTGGCGTCACGGTAACCGACTCCGGAACCGTACGCAACCTTCAAAATGGCTGGAGAGCCATCTGTCTCATGCACCAGCATCTCGACCCGCGTAGCCTTTGTTTGGATTGATGAGGTACTTCTCGCCAGTGGCACGCCTGCCGTATGCGGCGATCGCGTCCGGCTGCAGCGCCTCGGCCAAAGACACGGTCCTCGAGTAGTGGCTCAGGAACGTCGTCTTCAACTCAGCCACTACGCGCTCCCGCAGCTTTTGCGTCGCCGCGGGCCCGATATCCTCCAGGAACGGAAACAACAGCCATCCCCCCATTCCCCAGGCCATGCCGAAATTGCCCGTGAATTCGGTCGGGCCGGCATCGAGCCGGCCATAGATGTAGACCTGCTTGTGGGTAGTGGAGCCGTAGCGGCTGTACACCTTCACGGTCCCGGTCAGCGCTGCTTCCATGCACGTCAAGATCTGGCCCGCCAGCGTGCCGCCGCCCGTGGCATCGAACGCGATCGTGGCGCCGGTGGCAGCGAGCGTCTCGGTCAGGTCCTGCATGAACGTGGGCGCACTGGTATTGCAGACACGGGTCGCGCCCAGGGCCCGAAGGATGTCCTCCTGCTCCGGTTTGCGGACGATGTTCACCAGGCCGATCTGGTCCTGGAGGCAGATCTTGTTGAGCATCTGCCCGAGGTTGGAGGCCGCCGCGGTGTGCACCAACGCGGTGTGACCCTCGCGTCGCATGGTTTCGACCATGCCCAGCGCGGTGAGGGGATTGACGAAGCAGGAGGCTCCTTCGGCCGGCGTCGTGCCAGCGGGCAGCACCAGGCACTGGTCGGTCTTGATGCACCGGTGCTGTGTGTACATGGCCCCACCGATCAGGGCCACCGTCTCTCCCAGCAGAGCCTGGGCTGCGGCGGACGAGCCCGCGTTCACGACCACGCCTGCGCCCTCGTTGCCCACCGGCATCGACTCGTCGAGCCGGCCGGCCATGGCATTCATGGACCTGCCGGGAATACTGGCTGTGACCACGGGGTGGGTGGCGGTGCCAGAGAACGTGGCCGTGCTCATGTCGGCGGCGCCGAAGAGCAATCCCAGGTCCGAGGGGTTGAGGGGTGAGGCTTCGATGCGTACCAGCACTTCGTCGAACGCGGGATCTGGAACCGCCACGCTGGCCAGCGACAGCTCCAGCTCGCCGCTGCTTCGCACCAGGGAGCGAAGCTGAAGCGTCGTGCGCGTCTGGTCGATCGTCATTGAGCGTCTCCGTTTGTGGGGCCGACAGCGAGCGCGGCAGCGATTTCACCGAGGGGTGAGCCACTACTCTGTCACTTCCGATGCTTCGGCGAGAAACCCGCTGCTCCGCGAACCGCTCGACCCGGGGCCCCCGGCGCGGCAACCGCGCTGGGGTCGAGGCCCCGGGCCCCCGGCGCGGCAACCGCGCTGGGGGTGGAGGCGCCGCGGGAATTCG
Source organism: Luteitalea sp. (assembly GCA_009380045.1). Taxonomy (GTDB): domain Bacteria; phylum Acidobacteriota; class Vicinamibacteria; order Vicinamibacterales; family CAVVIG01; genus WHSN01. The sequence goes on along the minus strand of WHSN01000003.1, from coordinate 44,512 downwards.
CCTCGCCAGCGGCTTGTCGGCGGCGCTTCCGAGTCGATTTCCCGTCTCTCGCTCGCGTCGCGCCGCTGGCATGGTTCGCTGCCGCAGCGGTTTCCGTCCGGACAGTCGAGCAACGTCACAAAGTAGCGTCAGATCCTCGCTCTGTTGGTGGATCAGTGGACCATACGAATCAGATCCTGGAACACACCGCGTCGATCGGGTAGTCTCTGTCTTCAGCCAGGAAGGAGCCACCGGCTCGGGGCCTTCCTTCGATCTTTCAAGGGAGTATCGCGTGCGGTCGCGCAACGTCGTTTCACGCCGACAGATGTTGGAGATGACGGCCGGCGCCGGCGGCCTTCTGCCCGTGGGCCGGTTCAGCCCGGCGGCCGCGCAAGCCGTACGGCGCATCGAGCCGATGGCGCCGGCGCTCGCCGGCGCGTAGGCAAAGGAGATGACATGGCACCGATCGTTCTCAGTCTCGCGCTGGTCCTCTCGGGACTCGTTGGCATTGCCGCCCAGAGTCAGGCCACCGGTTTCGATCTCAAGGCGTGGAACGTCGTCGGGGACGCGAACTGGACCGTGATGGGCGACGAAGTCCAGGCGGAGAAGGGCTCTGGTTTCCTCGTCACACCGATGGCCTACGGGGACTTTCAGATGACCGTCGACATCTGGGTCAGCGACGAGGCGAACAGCGGCGTGTTCATCCGCTGCTCGGATCCGAAGACGATCACGGCGACGAATGCGTACGAGGTGAACGTCTACGACAAGCGGCCGGACCCGGCCTACCGGACCGGGGGAATCGTCAACGTGGCCAAACCGCTGGCGATGGTCAACGCGGGGGGCAAGTGGAATACGCTCGAGATCACCGCGAAAGGGCCGAAGATGACCGTGGTGCTGAACGGCATCACCACCGTTCGCGATGCCGAGGACGCGAAGTTTGCGCGCGGACCCATTGCGCTCCAGTACGGCGCGGGAGTGGTGAAGTTCAGGAACGTGAGGATTCGAGCGTTGTGAGAGACAGTGGGGTGATTTCCTCGAAGCCGCAGAGCAGGCACGCCCTTCGGCTACCGCGCCTGTCGATCGCCGGCCAGTCCGTTGAGATGCGCACGCTGCCGGAGCTGCCGCGACAGCGGCGCCAGCGCGTCGCAGCGGGACGCGGATTCGGCAGGGTGAGCATGGTATCCTGCCGCGTCTATTTTCAGCGGAGGCCATCCAGTGGTTTTGACGAAAGCTGAGCTCCTCACTGCACTGCAGAACGAAGTCCGCACTCTGCTGCACCTGGCGGGCAAAATCGATCGTGCACAGCTCGATTACCGGCCCAGCCCCCAGCAACGGAGCACGATCGACTTGCTTCGGTACCTGACCTTCATGGGGCCCGCATTGGTGCAGGCCGCGATGACGGAGTTCGACCGATCGTCATGGGCCGCAGAGATCCAGGCCGCCGCAGGGCGGGATTTCGACGAGAGCCTCGCTGTGATCGCCGACCAGGCGGACCAGTATGCAACGCTGCTGGCCAACATGTCGGACGAGGACTTCCGGACATCGATGACCGGGTTCGACGGCATGGCGACCTCGCGCGGCGCTTTCATCGCGAAAATGGTGCTCGGCGGGTGCGCCGCGTACCGTATGCAACTGTTCCTCTACCTCAAGGCGTGCGGCCGTGAGGATCTGAACACCATCAACCTGTGGCGCGGCGTCGATGCACCTGCCGCGGTGTAACTAGACCTCAGGTCAGACGCTCGCGGACACCACGGACGACGACGCCGAGATTGCCTCCAGTGGTATTCTCACGTCGCGTCCGGCACCACGAGCGTCACGTCTGTCCCGTTCATTTCGTCGCCGGGGCCGTCCGCGGCGCTGGCTGCCAGGCCGGCGTTCCTTCTTCCCACTGGTTGTCGGTCAGCGGCCGTTGCTCAGAGCCGTCGGCCTTCATGACAACAGCTCTCCGTAAGGCTGTGGCATGTCGGCAAGCGGCGCTTCGTCCTTGAAACCGAAGCGCGAGCTGCTGAACAGAATGTGCTCGCCGTCGGCCGACCATGCCGGGTGCGAATTGTCGCCGGACGCCTTGGTGAGCTGAGTCACGGTGGCGCCATCAGGCTGCAAAGATCTGGAATTCGTCATTCACCAACCGGCTGAAAACGATGCGGCTTCGTGGTCCTTGGAGGAGTCGAAGCCGCCTGCTACGGCGAACTGAAAGCGCTGCAGGTCGCCGACCGCCACCGGCCTCAGAATTCGCGTCGCTTCACGGCGTCGAACAGCGTATGGGCGGCGCGCCCGGAACGGACAATCGGGAGTTGCCCGGCTCGAGCAGATCTTCTTGACGCAAATGTCCACCCAGACGATTCAGGTAATCGGCGAACACGTCACGTGCGAGAGCCGCAGTGTCAGGGAGTGGAAATCCCCCTGGCGGAATGATCGGCGCGAGTATGCCGTCGCCGCCGGTGGCGAGAAAGTCGCTGACCACGACCACGAGTGGCTCATCATCGCTGATGGGGGTGCCCGACGGCCGCATCAACACCAGTTCGAGAGCTTCCCCTGAACATTGCGCGCGAACGCGGATGCCTGAGAACCCGATGACCCGGCTGCTCCTCTGCAGGTGGGTCGCGAAGACCTGCCTGAGCTGCCGTCCTGTCATTTGAATCGGCACGACGAGATTGTCGAACGGCATCACCTCATAGACGCTGCCGTAGGTCAGCGGACCCTGGGGAAGGTCCGCGCGAAGACCGCCGCTGGAGTTGTGCAGCGCGACGTCGGCGCCCGCTACCGATGCCAGCAGCGCGTCGGTGAAGAGATTGCCGAGCGGTGAATCGGGTTCAAGCCTGCGGACGGGCGTGTCGAGAACGATGCCGACCGGCCGCGCCTTCAAGGCGCGGACCTGTTCCAGCGCCGGCGCGAGCGCGAGATCGATGGCGGCGTCCGGCATGACCGGCGCATTCTCGTACTCGGCCTGCACCAGGGTGCCGGCGGTGGCGGCCGGATCGCACGTCCGCGTCGTCGGATCCTCACGGGCGCAGATCTGACGCGGCGCGAACATTCGCCGGGTCGTGACATGGTTCGCCAGGCGATCGACGTCGAGGTCAACCCGGCCGAACGCGCGTCCGCCGGACAAGGCCTCGATGATGGCGATGCCTTCGACCTGGTGGCCAACCGCGGCATGGGTATGACCTGCCACGATGACGTCGACCAGACCACGCGGAAGCTCGCGCGCGACGCTGAAGATCTCGGACGACGACTCGCAGGACGAGAGATCCTCCGGCCGGTCGAAGTTCAAGCACCGGCCGCCGGCATGCGCGGCGACAACGACCACGGCGGCGCCTTGCGTCCGCAGTGCTGTCGCGTGGCCGCGGATGGTCTGTGCCAGCGGCGCAACCGACAGGCCGCCGACATTTGCCCTGATGGTCGCTGTCAGCGCCTCTCGCGTCATCACGCCGATAATCCCGACCTTGACTCCCGCCGCCTCGACGAGGACCGCCGGCTTCACGTTGGGCCAGTCAACCGCCCGGCCGCTCGCGACGTCAACGAGGTTCGCGGCAAGAAACGGGAACGCCGCCTCCGCAGCCCGCGCCTTCAGCGCCCCTCGTGGATCGTCTGCCGGCGCGCGCGGAGTCGCCGCCGGCCCTGTCGGGCCGAAGTCGAACTCATGGTTGCCGACGGCGGCAGCGGTGTAGCCGAGCGCGTTGTACGCCGCGACCACCGATGCTCCTTCCGTCGCATTCGACTCGAGCGTCCCCTGAAACATGTCACCGGCGTCGACGAGCAGTACGGCGCCGCCGTCGCGGGTCCGGGCGCCGCGCAGGTTCTTCAGGTAGCCGCCGAGCAGCGCCAGCCCACCGCGGTCGTCTCTGGCCGAAATCCCCCCGTGCAGATCGTTGGTGCCGACGATCGACAGCGTCGCGACCCCCGATGCCGGCGTCAGGCGCTCGGCCGGCGGGCGGAACAGCGTGCAGGCGGACACCACGAGCAGCAGGCAGCCAGCAGTGAGGGCGTTCTTGAAGTTCATGCTCAGACCAGCGCAAGGGTCAGCCGCAGGATCTTGAACTTCGAATGAAGACTCGCGATCTCGTCGGTGAGCTCGCGCACGAAGTGGCGGGCCGAGAGGTCCTGCGGATGGATCCGGCGTTGGCCACACCTGCCGCAGTATTCGTAAGAGAGCTCCGCCGGACAGGTGGGACAGGTCGCCTGTGGCAATGGTTGTCCAGGCCACGATAGCACGCGAAAGGCGCGCGGCGGCGCGCGCCGGCATGGCGTCGTTAGAACGACAGCTGCACGGCCACCCGTGCCGAGCGCGGAATCGCGGTAGCGAGAGAGAGACACCTTATGTTCCCTGTACGATGACTATCAGCGCGGTTCAACAAGACCCGAGGCATTTCTGGCCGTCGGGAACGGTCGGGCGCGGTGATGGCCCGGGGGAAGCGGCGTGAGACCAAGGCCACAGATTCCGTCGGAGATTGAAGAGTTCCGCGACGAGCGCTGGCGCCGCGAAGCGACGCGCCAAATCGAGACCGCCATCGCCGCCGAACGGTTCATCGAGCAGATCGGGTTTGCCGCGTGCCTGACCGATTCGCGCCGACCGGGACCGTCGCTCTACGTGGCGGTCTGCGGCCGCCGCGACGCGGTCATGCCTCGCAACGTGCAGAAAGATGCCGAGGCCTCGCTCGCCTGGACGCTGAAGGACGAGATCGTGGGGCGCGGCAAGATCTACTATGGCAAGCTCGCGCGCGGCAAAGCCATGTTCCTCGCGCCGCGCATGATCCCCTACTTTCACGCCGTCTGGGGAGTGCGCAGATCGGACGAGAAACGGCGATTGAGCCGGCACGCACAAGCGGTCTTGAAGGTGCTCCGCAAGGAATGGGAGATCAGCACGGCGGACCTGCGAGATGCCTCCGGCGTCAAGGACCGCACGGCGTTCAGCCGAGCCATGGATGACCTCCAGGCCGCCATGATCGTGATGCCGAGCGAGGTCTTCTATCAGCCGAAGTTCACCTACATCTGGACGCTTGGCGTCGGACGGTTTCCCGAAGCGCTCCGGCGGCGTGTGGGTCGAGAAACCGCCCTCCGCGAAATCGCTCGCTGCTTCCTGGCCGGCGCGGGAATGACGGTTCCCGGCGAGATGGCCCGCGTCACGGGACTGCCGCGGCCCGACGCCGGACTTGGCAACCGTGCGCTGGTGGCCGACGGCTACGCCACGATGCCGGCGTCCGGGGTGTATCGCTTGGCAATCAGATCTACATAAGTCGAGCTCGTGATCCAGCAGGCTTCGACGTCGAGCCGGCTGGTCATCGCGCGACCTCGTCCTGCGACGGGAAGCCGTGCTGCTTGCGGCCGACGTCGCCTTCGTGCTCGGCGCTCGTTTTGTAAAGCTCGAACCGCCCGTCCAGCGCGGCGGCGGCGAGGCTTCGTTCATACGCCGATCGCTCCCGGGCGTTCATCGGCGAAAAGCCTCGCGCGATCTTCAGGTTTTGACGGAGCACCTTCAGCGAGTCGATCCCCGATATCGTGGTGCAGACAGAAAGACTCATCGCGTAGCGCAGTGCATCACCGACTCGGGCCGCCCTTTTCTCGACGACACGGCCGTCACCGCCGAGGCTCTTCATGCCGATCGCGGCGATCTTCCGGCGCGCCAGCTCCGGGAGCACGCGCGTCTGGAAGCTGCGAAAATTCGCGTCGAACCCGTTCAGCGGCAGCTGACAGGCGTCGAACGGAAAATCGAACGACAGCATGCGCTGATGGATTTCCGGATCCTTGTGCCCGGTGAAGCCAACGTATCTCACCTTGCCCTGCGCCTTCGCCCGCTCGAGCGCCTCGACGACGCCGCCTTTCGCGAAGTGACGCTCCGGGTCGTTGCCGTAGACGCACTCGTGAATCTGCCAGAGATCGAGATGGTCGGTCCGCAAGCGCCGCAGCGACTGGTCGAGTTGGCGCATCGCCACCTTCGCGTCCCGGCCGTGAGTACACACCTTGGTCATCAAGAAGACGGAATCCCTGCGACCCTCGATCGCGCGTCCCATCCTCCGTTCGCTCTCGCCCTGGTGATACTCCCAGGCGTTGTCGAGGAAGTTGACCCCGGCGTCGATCGCCTCGTGAACGATCCGCACGGCCTCGCCGACCGTCTTCACATTGCCGAGGTGATAGCCGCCAACGCCGACGATCGACACCATGTCGGCATGCCGGCCAAATTGTCGGCGATCGATCGGTTCGTGTCCGGGCGTTGAAGACATTTGGAACCTCCTGCGGCCGCTGCGAACACATGCATGTCGACTGCCAGCCTGCCGGCTCCATCGACCGGGCTGATCATCCGGTCGTCGCCCTGCTTTCATCGGTGGCAATCCGGTTATTCTTGCCCATGGCTGAAATCGTGGAATTCAGGAGCAACGGGAGCATCGCGTCTGGGTATCTCGTCAAGCCCTCAGCTGGCTCTGGCCCGGGCGTTCTGGTCATCCAGGAATGGTGGGGCCTCGATTCCGGCATCAAGGAGATGGCGGATCGCCTCGGAGCTGCGGGGTTCGTCGCCCTCGCGCCCGATCTCTATCACGGCGCGCTGGCCGGCCACGATGAGATGGACAAGGCGGCGCACCTGATGCAGGACCTCCCGCCCGAGCGTGCAGGCCGTGACATGAGCAGCGCCGTCGACTATCTAGCCAGCCACAGCGCGGTCACAAGCGAAGGCATTGGCGTGGTTGGGTTCTGCATGGGCGGGATGCTCTCGTTCATCGTCGCCGCCAATCGTCCCGACAAGGTCAGGGCGGTCGTGCCCTTCTACGGGTTCCCGCACGGCGACATGGAACCGGACTGGTCGAAGCTGACCGCGTCGATCAGCGGGCACCTGGCCGAACACGATGATTTCTTCCCTCCCGCCGCGGCTCGTGCGCTCGAAGCCAAGCTGCGGGGAATGGGGAAGGACGTGACGCTGACCGTCCATCCCGGCACCGGCCACGCCTTCATGGCGCCGCACAATGCCTTGGGGACATTGAATGCCACACTCGCGGCGCAAATCTGGCCGGAAGTCGTGTCGTTCTTACAGGCAACCGTGCGCTGACCGACGATATCAAACGACGAGCACAGGCCGGGGATCACGAAGCCTTTTGGCGGGGACACTTGGAATTCCTCGTCGTGATGAAAGACTGCTGCGGCAGATCGAAGAGTGCTCTGGTGTCGCGGCCGGTCGCTCGAGCGGCTATACTGCCGGTGCGGGTTTCCGCGCTCTGACCGTCGCCCGAGTCCCGCAGGCACATGATGGTGTGGTTGATCGTTGCCGGGTTCGCCACGATCTTTCTCGCGCACGCGGCGCCATTCCCGTTTCTCCTCGAGCGATTCGCCCCGTCCCGCTCGCTCTGGCACATGTCGCGCACTTCGCGTCCGCCGCTCGTCTACCTCACCTATGACGATGGGCCGAATCCAACAGCGACGCCCGCGCTGCTGGACGTTCTCAGAGAGACCGGGTCGCGCGCCACTTTCTTCCTGATCGACCGGCACCTCACGGAAGCGACTGCGCCAATCGTGCGGCGCATGTTCGAGGAGGGACATGCCGTCGCGCTCCACTCCAACACGCGGGCGCTCATGCTCTCGACGCCGGCGGCGCTGGCCGGGACGCTGACGCGTAACGCCGATCGCATAGCGGCGCTCGCCGGTCACCGCCCGTGCCGCCTGTTCCGGCCGCACGGCGGATGGCGGAGCGGCGCCATGTACGATGGGTTGAAGCAGATCGACTATCGTCTCGTCGGATGGAGCTGGGGGTTGTGGGATTGGAACTGGTATCGGCGGCGCGATGCCCAGAAGCTGGCGGAGCGGCTGGCCCGGCGCGTATCGCCAGGAGACATCGTCGTCCTGCACGACGGCCATCATGTGGACCCGGCGGCCAATCGCCTCTACGCGATCCAGGCGACCGCACAACTGGTTCCCGCGCTGAAGGCCCGTGGCTACGGATTCGGCCGGCTCTGCGACGCGTGACCAACCGGTTGCACCACGGCGGCAGGTCTCGAGCCTGCGGGACACGACGTCTGTGTCGATCGAAAGCTTCGCGGTTGCTGGCGCCGTGATACGCGGCGGTGAGATGCGCCTTACATGCCCGGAGGCGTGAAGCGGCCGTCGGCGGCGAGCCAGCCGCCGTCTGCGAACAGAATCGTGCCGGTCACGAAGCTGGCGGCATCGGAGATCAGGAACACGGTCGGCCCGGCGATCTCGTCGGGAGTCGCCCATCGCTTCAGGATGCTCTTGTTCGCGTACGCCGAGTACCAGGCTGGATCTGACTTGATCGGCGCGGTGAGCGCCGTCTCGACGACCCCCGGACCGACGGCGTTGACGCGTACGCCTCGAGGTCCGAGCTCGCACGCGGCGCCACGAACGAGCTGGACGATGCCCGCCTTGGTGCACGCGTAGACGCTCTGTCCAGGCTCGACGGCGACCGAACGAATGGATGATAGGATGACGATGCTGCCGGCGCCCTGAGCCGCCATGATCCGGCCCGCGCTCCGGAGCGCATTGAACGTCCCCTTCAGATTCACGCGCACGACCCGATCGAACTCGTCCTCGGAGTAGTCGAGCAGCTTCTTGCGCACGTTGATTCCCGGCGTGCAGACCAACCCATCGAGCCGGCCCGCAGCCGTGACCACATCCTGCAGCGCTGCGTCAATCGATCCGGCATCGGTGATCTCGGTCGAAGCGGCATCCGCGGTTCCGCCCGCCTGGCGAATGCGCGCAGCCGTAGCCCTTGCCGCCGGTTCCGAGATGTCGAGGCAGAACACGCGCGCGCCCTGACCCGCCGCGGCGCGTGCGACCGCTTCGCCGATCCCGGCGCCCGCGCCGACAACCGCGACCACTTTGCCGTCGAGACGAAACAGCCCGGACATCTGGCTAAAAGGTGTACTTCACCGCCAACTGGACGATCCGCCCGTCGTCGGACGTCGTGATGCGGCCGAACGTGGAGCTGCCAATGGTATTGCCCGGCTGGCCAAAGCGCGTCTGGTCGAACAGGTTGAACATCTCGACCCGGAACTGCAGCCGATGATCCCGCCACACGCCGACGTTCTTGAACACGGACAGATCGGTCCTGGCAAAGCCAGGCCCACGCACCGTGTTCCGCTCCTGGTTTCCTGGTTCGGCGGTGTCCGGCACCGGCCGGCGCACGAAGCAGGCGGTGTTGAACCACTGATCGACCGAGTGCGCCGCGTCCTGATTCGGATCGCAGGTGACATTCGGACGGTTCGTCAGGTAGCGAATCGTCTGAACCGGGTCGATCACGGTGAACGGAAACCCGGTCTGCGCCTGCACGATGCCGTTCACCTGCCACCCTCCGAACGCATGGTTCACGATCGCACTTCGGGAAGCGGGTGTCGGCAGTTCCGCGGAAAAGCTGATGACGAACCGGTGCCGCGCGTCGAACAGCGCGTCACCCTTCTCGAGCTCGAGAGCCCGTTCGATCGAGGCATCGTCGCCCATTGTCACCGGGAGCACCGGCCGCTGCTCACCGCCGATGTTCAGGCCCGAAACGTGGTCGACGGCGTGACCAAGAGTGTAGGCCGCGAGAAAGCTCATGCCCCGGGTCGGCCGCATGCGAAAGCTGGTCTGCAGCGAGTCGTACCACGATTTGCCGACCGAAAATGTCGGGCGCACGAGGCTGAAGGCCGGATACAGACGGGCGCCTCCCGACCTTTGCCCCGGCGAGTACAGGCCCGGGTTCACTTCGATGAAAATCGGGAGGTTCCTGCCGCGCGAGCCGACATATCCCGTCTCGGCAGCGAAGTGCCGGCCGATCTCCTGGGACCAGGTCAGGTTGAAATGCTGCGCCGAGGGCTGTTCGAAGTCCTCGCCCCAACCAATGAAGGTCAGTCCTGGCGGAAACAGCGTCGCCCCCCCGGCTACCGCGCTGAGGGGGTTCTGCAACGAAAGCTGCGCCGGAGGTGCCGTCACCTCGACCAGCGGCGTGAACGGCGGAGCGAGCACGCCGTTCTGGAAGAAGTCACCCTGCCCGGCAAGCGTGTCGTAGAAGATGCCCCACGCGCCACGCAGCGTCGCCCGGCCGCTGCCGGTCGGATCCCAGGTGAACCCGAGCCGCGGCGCCAGATTGTTCTTGTCGGTTTCGTAGGTCCCATCGGGAACCCCTTCGTCACCCGGGTAGACCAAGCCGCGCGGCGCTTGCGGGAAGCGCGTTGACTGCTGGCCGGGACGGAACGAGTTGAGCGCGCCGTTCTTGTCGACGAACGGTACCGACACCTCGTAGCGGAGCCCGGCGCTGACGGTGAGATCGGCACGCGGGCGGAACTCGTCCTGCACGTAGCCGCCGTAGATCCACCCATGGCCGTCCTGAGAGGTGTTGGCGGTCGTGCGCCGGAAACGGAACGGCAGGCCGAGCAGAAAGTCCGCCGCCGCGTTGCCGGTGTGGACGCCATTGAAGGTGAAATCGCCGTTCGGTCGATTCACGAAGGCGATGAACATGTGCTGGCGCTGCACCTCCGCGCCAAACTTCATCGAGTGCCCGCCGTGCACCCAGGTGAAATCGTCGGCGAGCTGCAGCGTCTCGTTGAGGCGCTCGACGAAGGGCTGCTGCACGTCGCCGAGGCCGCCGGTGCCGCCGATCCCGGGCGTGCCGGCGAAGAGCTCGATGATCTCGACATTCGCCAGCCCCTGCGCGGATGGCACGTTGTGCGGCAGGCTGATGCCGAAGGCCGCATTGGAGAGCCCGCTGGTCGCCTGCGGCCTGGCGCCGATGCGGTTGTACGACACGCGAGCCTGGTTGATCCTGTTCGAGGCAAAGACGTGGGTGTCCGACACCATCACATCCTGCAGGGCCGCACGCGCGTCGGTGCCGATCGGCCGCGTAATGGCCGGCTGAACCGAGTGGGTGCGGCTGTGGATGTAGCGGCCGAGCAGTGAGTTGTTCGCGGTGACCCGGTAGTCGATGCGCGTGCCGAACTGGTCGCGATCGTCGGTGGTGTCAGGCGATGCGATGTAGCGGTTGCTTCCTGAATTGGCGACCGGCACGAACCGTTCGATCAGCTGACGCGCCGCCGGATCGATACGCGCGTCGGGAATCGTGTTGTTCGGGAACGGCAGACCGGTTCGCGGGTCCCTGATCGCGGTGTTGAAGGTGCCGCGTCGCTCGGCATCGCTCAGCACGACCAGGTTCTGGGTGATGCCGGTGGTGTTTCGGTGGCCCTCGTAGTAACCGAAGCCGAACAATCGGTCGCGGGCGATCGGGCCGCCCAGGGTCCCGCCGAACTGGTGCTGTGTGAGCTTCGGCTTCGGCTGAGTCGACGGCGCGAAGTAATTGCGCGCCTGCAGCGCATCGTCGCGGTTGAACTCCCAGCCGGCGCCGTGGACGGCATTGCCGCCGCTTCGCGTCACGACGTTCACGACTGAACCGGCGTTCCGCCCGTATTCCGCGGCGTAGGAATGCGTCAGGATCTTGAACTCCTGAATCGCGTCCGGTGGCGGACGCAGGACGAAGCCGGTGTTGAAGGTGTCGTTGTTGCTTGCGCCGTCGAGCAGGAAGTTGTTGGATTGGTTCCGCATCCCGTTGACGCTGAACCCGGAGGTGGCCGCGCCGAAGCCTCCAGGTGTCGCGTCGCCGCCCGATCCGCCCAGACCGGCAGGCGGGGCAATCACTCCAGGCAACAGCGTTCCCAGCTGCGTGAAGTTGCGGCCGTTGAGCGGCATTTCGACCACCTCCTTCTGGCTGACGACCAGGCCGAGCGTCGCCTTGGAGGTCTCGACCAGCGATATGGTGGCCGCGACGGTGAGGCTTTCCTCAACGCCACCGACCGCCAGCTTCAGGTCGACCCGCGCGGTGCTCTCGACGTTGACCACCACACCGGTCCGCTGACCCAGCTTGAACCCGGACAAGGTCGCGGTGACCGTGTGCTGGCCGGGGTCAATCACCGGCAGGGAGTAGTGGCCGTCAGCCCCGGTCCGAGCCGAGCGGATCTGGTTCGTGGCGACGTTGATCGCTTCCACGGCGACCCCGGGAAGCACGGCGCCGGATTCGTCGGTGACAATGCCGGCGATCGACCCGGTCGCCTGGGCCAGCGCCGCGGCGGGCGCAGTCGCGCAGAAGCAGAGCACCACCAACACTGTCGAGAATGTTCGCATGAGGGCTTCCTGATCGAAAGATGTGAAGCGGGCCATACTCACCGCGTCTCCGTGAGATCCAGAATCGTCAGCGCGAGGACCTTCGTGGCGTTGATCACGTCGTCCACTCCGCACCATTCGTCGGGCTGATGCGCGAGCTCGAGGACGCCGGGACCGTAGGCGACGCAGTCTCGAATACCGCCGATCCGCTCGACGTGCTTGTGATCGTAGGTGCCGGGGCTCGCCACCTGCGTCGCGCGGCGTCCGATCACCTGCTCTACTCCCCGGCCCACTGCCGCGATGAGGGGCGAGTCCTCGGGCGTCCGGACCGGGTGGACGATCATCAGATCCCGCAGCTCGTACTTCAACGCCGGCACCTCCGCGGCGGCACGCTGCAGCAGCGTCTCGATTTCCCGTTTTGTTGCATCGTACCCTTCCTCGAGCAGGAACCGCCGATCGAAGATGGCGCGGCAGGTGCCGGCGACGCACGGCGTCTGGATCCCGTCGATCGGCTGGCCACCGGCGAACGCGTTGACGTTGATCGACGGATGCCGCGCCAGGTCCGGCACCACCGGCACGGCCGTCGTTCGACCGGCCAGCACCGGAGCCAGCTCCCGTCGAATGCGGTCGAGAATCAGGCTCATCTGGTCGATGGCGCTCACGCCGAGAAACGGCATGCTGCCGTGGGCCGCCCGGCCGTAGGTCAGAATCTCGAACCAGTAGACGCCGCGATGCCCGACGCAGATACGATCGACGCCGAGCGGCTCCGGGATGATCACGTAGTCGAGCCGCTCCTTCGTGAGCCGGCCCTGCTCGGCCAGCCACGCCACACCGGCGAACCCGCCGCTTTCCTCATCGACCGTGGCGCTGATCTCGATCGAGCCGTTGATCTCGATGCCGGCGCGGCGGATCGCTTCCGCCGCGTAGACCGCCGCCGCAATGCCGGCCTTCATGTCGCAGGCGCCGCGGCCGTAGATTCGACCGTCGTTCACGGCGCCGCTGAACGGATCCATCGTCCAGCCCTCGCCTGCCGGCACGACATCGAGATGCCCGTTCAGATGCACCGCCGGCCGCTCCGCCCGCCCGCGGCGCAGGCCGACGACGTTGACGCGGGGATGGACCGGTGTGTGCTCGGGGCGACCCTCGGCTGCCGCATAGTCCACCTCGAACCGGCCGGCGACGAGCCGCTCTCCGATCACCCGGGCGCAGTCCTCGTACGCCTCCCCCGGCGGGTTGACCGTCGGAATTCGGATCAGCGTCGAGGTGAAATCGACGATCTCATCGGCGGCGGCGTCAACAGCCGAGAGAACCCGCTCGGCAATCAGAACACCAACGGCCATGGCGGCAGGCGCGTCGCTGAATCGGGGGCGTTGAAGGATCGATCGACACCAATGGCTGGCACGCGGGTCCATCATAGCTCGGTCCTGCCGCGGGATTCGAGACGGCGCCTGGGTCGGTCTGCCGGAGGAAGGCGTGCGCGACGGTCGACGCCGGTGGCGCCCGTCTCGACGGGGAGCGTCGTTCACCGTGCGCAACCGTGTCGGGATTGCGGCAGGAGTGACTGCGGCAGGCGGCTCGGCGCCGATCGAGCTTCGCTGGTGCCGGCATCCCCGGCGATCACCTGGGCGGGCACGAGCGCAAGGCCGACGCGAACTGCCCGAGCATCAGATCGAAGCCTCGTCGAGGCTCGTGCAGCGCCGAGTGCTGGATGCGGATCGGTGGATTGGCGGCGTGCACCCGCTTGACCGCCAGAGGAGATCACGTCGGCTTGGGTCGCAGCCCTGCGCCCAAGGCAAGAACACCGATCGCGAGCACGACGGCAGGCACCCGCATACGTCATGCAATGAGGGAATTGGACGGCCCCGCGTCGGCGCTGGCCCTTCGTGGCTCCGCGCCACGCTCAGCGAGCCGGCATCCGCACGCGAGGGCTGGATCCGACCTGCTCGTACAGAAACCTGTCGCCGGGCCGCTCGAGCACCCGGACGTAGGCTCTCCGACTGGAATCCCTGGCGCCACTGCCGGTGACGATGACCCGGTCTCCAGGCCGCAACGTATCGGCGGTGACGCCGAGCGCAGCCAGCTCGTGGCGGTTGTCCAGTTCCAGCCGCCAGTCGTCGGTCTTGTCCCCATCGGCGACGGCGAGCTCGACGAACGGGTGTGGATTCACGAAACGAAATGCCGTGATCACCCCTTCGAGCCTCACCTGACGGCCGGGATCGTAGACCCCAACGATCGAGTGGTGCGCATCGGCGGCGGTTGCGCCGAGGAGACCGGTCACGATCCACACCGCGATGCGATGTGCCATGGTCGCCATCTTACGCCCGCGACCGGAGAATCGACCTGGACCGGGCGGCGAGCGCCGCCGCGCCGGTGTTTGGTGCAGATCAGCCGGAGACAATCGGCTGCGCCCTTGCGCAGTGGGCCGCAAGAGGGATAATCCATCCTGTTCCCATGGCGCCGGGAAACCACGGGGCAATGCAGGGCGCGCGTCATCGGCAGGGCGCGCGTCATCGCCCGGAGCGTGACGGATCACCGTTCGAAAGAGATGCGACGTTCTCGTGTTTTCAGGAGGGTGCATATCGATGCGAAATTTTCGCGGCGCCGGGTGGGCTGTCGTGCTGGCTCTGTCGCCCATGTCACTTGCCGCCCAGACAGGATCGGGGGCGGAAGCGGAGATTCAACGGGTGGTTGACGCGTTCCACGCCGGGCTCAAGAGCGGCGATGGGGCCGCCGTGATGCAGTTGCTCGCCCCCGACGTGCTGTTGCTCGAAGCGGGCGGCATCGAGACGCGCGCGCAGTACGAGAAGGATCACTTGCCGGCCGACATCGAGTTCGAGAAGGTGGTCACCACCTCGTTCAAGCCGTACCGCGTGATCGTGGTCGGCGACGCGGCCTGGGCCGTCAACAGCAGTGATTACAAGGGCACGTTCCGGGATCGGGCGGTCGACTCCGTCGGCGTGGAACTGATGGTCTTCAGCAAGGACTCGTCGGGCTGGCGGATCAGGGCAGTGCACTGGTCGTCACGGGCGCGAAGACCTCCGCCCTGAGCGGCGCCTGGGGGAGATCGCTCGAATCTGTCGTCACACGCATCCCTCAGTCCCGGGAACGCGCGAGGCGGCCTGGTCCGCTACTCCAGGACGGCGCTCCGTCTCCCTTACCGCATGCGGCTCCAAGCGGCATCTCCGTCTCGACCGAGTTCAGACGTCCGACGACCGCAGCAACGGGGGGGTCTCCTGACGTCGACGAAGAGGTCGGCCCGTCAGCGTTCGGAAAGGGATGAATCATGAAGAGATTGAGCGTCCTGGCGATCCTGTTTGGAATGGGTGCGGTCTCTGCCTCAACCTCTGGCCTCCAACCTCAGAGCCCGGCGGCAGCGAAGCCGGTTCTCGCAATCCAGCAACTCAAAGACAATCTGTATCTCATCGAAACCGGCTCCCTCGTGGGACCGGGCTTCGCCGGAGGAAATACGGCGGTGTTGGTGACCGACAGCGGCGTGGTGGTCGTGGACACCAAGCTGGCGGGGTGGGGACAGGCGATGCTCGAGCAGATTCGATCGGTGACGCCCAAGCCGGTGACCATGATCATCAATACCCACACCCACAACGATCACACCGGCAGCAATCCGGAATTTCCAGCCAGCGTCGAGTTCGTCGCGCACGAGAACACCAAGGCCAACCTGTCGAAGAGCACCTGCCCGCCGGTGACAAATTGCCAGGCGTTCAAGGGCGGGAACGCCAAGTTTCTGCCGCGCACGACCTTCACCGATACCCGGTCGCTGTTGAGCGGGAAGGATCGCATCGATCTCCATCACTTCGGTCCGGGACACACCAATGGTGACGCGTTCGTCGTGTTTCCGGCGTTGCGGATCATGCATGCCGGTGACATGTTCCCCTGGAAGGACGCACCGTTTCTCGACCGGGGGAACGGAGGCAGCGGCGTGACATTTCCGGCGACACTGGCCAAGGCGGTCGCCGGGATCAAGAACGTCGACACGGTCATCGGCGGCCATCTGCCGCCGACTGCGTGGAGCGACTTCGAGGAGTACCAGCGGTTCAATCAGGACATCCTGACGGGCGCCCAGCAAGCCTTCAAGGCCGGAAAGAGCGTCGATGAGGCTGAAGCGTCGCTGGGTGTCGTGCAGAAGTACAAGGGATATGAATCACGACGGGTCAAGAATGCCCTGACCGCCATCTACGAGGAGCTCGGGCAGAAATGAGGAGGTGCGGTCCCGAACAGATCGTAGGAGATGCCGAAGCGGGGTGAGACATCGTTTCAGTTCGGCACGCTCTCGATCTTCGAGTCCCCGCGCCCCATCCCGGTAGCTGCCATGGATCGCCAGCGTGGCGACGCGTCCACCGACGCTGCCGCCAACGTCGTGCGTATTCGCCATCACCTCGTCAGCGGTACGCGGCAGCCTGGATACCGTACAACTCCGAGTACTGTCCGCCCTTCGCCATCAGCTCGTCATGCCCGCCGACCTCCACCAGCCGGGCGCCGTCGAGCACGACGATGAGATCGGCCATGCGGACGGTCGAGAATCGGTGGGAGACGAGGATCGTGATGCGGCCGTTGCCGATGTCGCCGGCAGCGTGCGCGGCTGCGGCATAGCGCTCGAACAGCCCATGTTCGGTCTCGGCATCGAGCGCCGCGGTCGGTTCGTCGAGAATCAGCAGCAGCGGCTGGTCGCGCATGAACCCGCGCGCCAGGGCAAGCTTCTGCCACTGGCCGAACGAAAGCTCGACTCCGGCCGGCCACGTCGGACCGAGCTGCGTGTCGAGACCCGCGGTCAGACGGGCGACGACCTCGCCGGCGCCGGCGCGGCCGACGGCGGCGATCACCGCGGGCTCCTCGTCCAGTCGAGGGACATCGCCCAGGCCGACGGTGCGCCGGACCCGGAACTCGAAGCGGAAGAAATCCTGGAACGCGCCCGCAAGGCGCGTCCGCCATTCGCCGGCGGGCATGCGCGCCAGCGGCGTGTCGTCCACCAGGATCGCGCCAGACGACGGCTCGTACATCTTGGCCAGCAGTTTCACCATCGTCGTCTTGCCGGCGCCGTTCTCACCGACGATGGCGACCACGCCACCGGCCGGCAGTGTCACCGACACGTCGTCGAGCACGACACGCGACGTGCCCGGGTAGACAAACGACACGTGCTCGAACCTGACGCCGCGGCGCAGCACCGTGGGGACCGGGCGATCGCCCGACGCCGCCACAGCGGCAGCGTAGTCCTCGAGCCATGCCAGCCGTCTGGATCCGTCCATCCAGAATCCCCGCAGGAAGCCGATTTCGCCGACCGTGGCGCCGATGTACGCCGACAGCCGCGCACCGGCGGCGAGCACCAGCACGACGTCGCCGGCCGGCGCGCCGGGGCGGGACGCCACGAACGCGACCGCGCCGGCATAGGCCAGGCCGAATATCGCCCACGCCAGCGCGTACCACAGCGCCGAGCCCCAGCGTGCCGCGGCCACCGGTCCGTAGCCGCGCTCCCACGCCGCTCGACGCTCGGTGACGAGGCGCTCGCCGACGCCCGTGACCCGCACTTCCTTGCCAGGTGGGACGGTCGTAGCGATGGTGAACAGGTGCCGCGCCAGCCGATTGAGCTGCGCGCCTTGCTCCTCTGCGGTTCTCTCGACCTCGGGGCGCCAGGTGGACGTCAACACGGTCGGGACCGCAAACACCGCGATCAGGGTCAGCGCCGGGTGAACCGACGCGAGCAGCGTCATCGTGACGGCCAGCCGCAGGATCCACCCGAGCGTGGAAAACAGCGACATGTACATGTGGTCGAGCACGAACACCTGATTGCGGAGCATGGACAGCCGATCGAGATATTCCGGGCGCTCCTGATGCGCAATCGTCGCGATCGATCCCTGCAGCAGCGCGACGTGTGACTCGAGCGCAATCGTCACCCGGTCGCGGAAGCGGCGCTGCACGCGGGTGCTGATGGTGCGGAGAAACCAGGTCGCGACGGTCGACACGCCGAGGCCAATCGCCGCGCCCTGGACCAGGCCGGGCCGGCTCTCGACCACGCCCTGGCCGAGCAGCATCAGCCACCACGCGAGGAGCGCGTCGGGTAACGCGGCAAGCTGCGACAGCCCGAGCGACGCGACCATCAAGCGCGGCTCGTGGCGGTATCCCAGCCGGCACAACCGCCACATCGATGACAGCGCCGGCGGCAGTGGATCGATCGCGGAATCTCGATCAGGAGAGGACGTCATACGTCGTGCCCTCCTCGTCGCCCGGGACATTGAAGCGCTCGGCCTGCAGATCGAACATCGTCCGATAGCGCCCGGCCAGCATCATCAGCTCGTCGTGCGTGCCGAGCTCGATCACCCGCCCGTGCTCCAGCACGCAGATGCGATCCGCATGACGGACCGTGGAAAATCGATGCGAGATCAGGATCGTCGTGCAGTGCCGGGTCGCGGCGAGCAGGCGGTCGAAGATCTCGGCTTCCCCGCGCACGTCGAGCTGCGCCGTCGGTTCGTCGAGCAGGACGACGCCGGCGCCGAGAGCGACCGCGGCCAGCGCCCGGGCGAGCGCGATGCGCTGCCATTGACCGCCCGACAGGTCGGTGCCGCCGGAGTAGCCGCGGGCCAGCACCGTGTCGAGCGCGGCCAGGTTCGTCGCGCCCGCCAACTCGAGCGCGCCGCGCACGACATCGTCCGAGGCGCCCGCCGGCGCCACGTTGTCGCGCAGCGGCAGCTCGAACCGGACGAAGTCCTGGAACACGGCGGTGACGCGCGAGCGCCACGACGCGAGATCGAGCTCGCGAACGTCGAGGCCGTCTATCTCGATTGCCCCTGACGTGGGATCGTACAACCGGCACAGCAGCTTGGCGATGGTGGTCTTGCCGGCGCCATTCTGGCCAACGATGGCCAGCGACGTCCCGGCGGGGATCGTGAGATCGAAGTGCGAAAGCACCGGCGCCCCGGCGCCGCCTGGAGTTGATCCGCCTGCCGGGTAGGCAAAGGTGACGTCGCGGAGACGAATCTCGCGCGCCGGTGTCGCCGCCGCGGAGCGACTGCCGGAAGGCAGCGCGCCGGCGGGGCGCATCGCCGGCTCGAGCCGCAGCACCGCCGCGACGGGGGCCGCCGCTCCGTCGAGCGCCCAACTGAATCCGCCGAAGGCAATCATCGACACGCCGACGGCGCTCTGCAGGTAGACGACGGCCTGCCCCAGAGTGATGCGGCCATCAGCCGCGGCGCCCGCCAGGGCCCAGAACACCGCGACGTTCGCCGAGACGACGAGGAGCATGCTCCAGATGACGGGACGCTCGCGCAGGCGGGTGGCCGCGTACTGGAGCTGGTGCAGGCGGGTGCGCCTGGCGATGAAGCGATCGATCGTCCAGCCGCCGAGCCCGAACAGCCGCAGTTCCTTGCTCGCGGGAGGGTCCACCGCCAATCGGTAGGCGTAGTCGGCATCCCGCTGCGCGGCGCGGACATCCTCGGTGTTGCGGTCGCGCCAGATCGCGCTCTCGCGCAGAAGCCAGTGTGTCGCCGCCCAGGCGCCGACCAGCACGAGCGGCGCCCACCATGCGTAGGTGGCGAGAATCGCGGCGCAGGCAACGCCGCCGGCCATCTCGACCATTCCGGTCGCGATGAAGTCCATGGAGATCGACAACGGCGGGCCGGTCATCCCAAGGTCGAAGTCGCGTGCAACGGTGAGATCGCTGGTAAGTGTCGGGTCCTCGAGGTGCCCCATGCCTGGCGGACGGACGCAGGCCTCGGTCAGCCGGTCGTAGAGCCATGCGGCGGTCCTGTCGCCGAGATTGGCGCTGACCGCCTGATGAATCGGGCTGAGCACCTGCAGCAGCACGAAAATCGCACCGACAGACGCGACTGGTCCACCGAGCGGATCGCCGCGCTCGACGGCGCCGACCAGCACGCCCATCGCGATCGCGAATGTCGCGGGCAGGATGCCTCTCAGCAGGAGCGCTGCCCACCAGGCGGCGGCAAGGCCGGGATCCGCCTTCGGCAGCACGCCGAAGAACTTCCACTCCTTGCGCTCGGTCAGTTCCCGGAACACCGCCGCATTCTGCCCCAGAACCGGCGCGCCGGCGCGCTCCCGCCCTCGCCCCCGTCCATCTATGACCGAAACCTCACGGTTCGCTCACGATTCGCTCAGGACTGCCAGCCGGCGAAGCCTTCAGACTGATGCCGATCATGGAGGCGCGCAGCCTTCACCACCTCGTCGGCGGGTGAAGCCCGCTGCCGAGATCGCAGGGTCTCTCGCCGGAAACCGACGTCTGCCAGCAGGAGGTCAACAGTGTCATCGAGTGTCGGTTCATCGCTTGCGGGTCGTGCGGTGGTGCTGGGGGGAAGCCTTGCGGGCCTGCTCGCCGCCCGGGTGCTCGCGGATACCTACGACGTGGTGGTGCTCGAGCGCGACGCGGCGCAGGACGCGCCAGGCGCACGCCGCGGGGTGCCACAGGGTCGCCACGTTCACGCGCTGCTCGCGCGGGGAGGCGGGGCATTCGAAGAGCTGCTCCCGGGAATCAGCAACGAGCTGCTCGAGGCGGGCGCCGTGGGCGGCGACGTCCTCGCCGACACGACGTGGTGCCCGCATGGATACCGGCTGCGGAACGTGCCGTGCGGCTTGCGCGCCGTCTCGGCCAGCCGCGGACTGATCGAGGCCGCGGTGCGACGCCGTGTGACGGCGCTGCCGCACGTGAAGCTGTGGCCCTCAACCACTGCGCTCGAGCTCGTCGCGACGTCGAACCGCGTTTGCGGCATTCGGTTCCGCTCGCTCAGTGACGACTCGAGCAAGGTCCTCGCAGCCGATCTGATCGTGGACGCAACCGGACGCACCTCACGCACGCCGGAGTGGCTGGGCGCGCTCGGCTTTCCGCGCCCGGTTGAAACGCGAGTTCCGGTTCATCTTCGCTACGCCTCCCGCACGTATCGCGTGCCTGCCGACGTGATGCGCGGCCGGACCGCGCTCGTCTACCCGGCGACGGCACGTCGTCCACGAGGCGCGCTGGCGCAGCAGATCGAAGGCGGCCGCGTTCGTGTCAGCCTCCTGGGATACCCGGGGTACGAGCCGATCGCGACCCCCGAAGGACTCTCCGCCCACGCCGCGAGTCTGGGCATGCCGGACATCGAACAGATCGTCACATCGGGCGAACCGCTCGACGACATCGCGAGCTACGGCGTGGCGGCCAATGTCAGGCGCCACTACGAGGCGCTCGAGCGCTTTCCCGAGGGGCTGCTCGTCACCGGCGACGCCATCTGCGCCTTCAATCCGTCCTACGCGCAAGGGATGACCGTCGCGGCGCTTGAAGCACTGACGCTGCGGAACCTGCTTGCGAGCGGAGATCCCAACCTGGCGCCGCGCTTCTTTCGCCAGATCGCGGGTGTCGTCGGCCGGGTCTGGATGGTGGGTATGGCCAACGATCTGCAGATCCCCTCGGTCCGGGGACCGCGCCCGGTGCAGCTGCGAGCCATGAACGCCTGGATGCGCCAGTTCTTCGCGGCCGCGCAGCACGATGACGAGCTGTCGGTGGCGTTCGCGCGCGTGGCAAGCCTGGTCGATCCACCGGAGCGACTGCGATCGTGGGCCATCGCGCGCCGCGTGCTGGCGCGCCGCTGTGGCCTGTCCCCCTATGAGATTCCACGTGGTCGGGTCGGGCACAACACTCGCGTTGACAACGGCCTCCTGAGAGGCCGCCCGTGAGCGCGCCCGACGCGACTTCCCCACCGCGCTGACGCGCCCGTCTCTCGGGCGGCGGCCTCCGCCGACGGTCCGTTCGTACCCCGAGGGCCGGGACGGAGCGGTGTCGAGCCTCAGCGCAGCGTGATCCCCACGTTCACCGAGGCGCGCACGTGCGGCTCCCATCCCATGGTGAGCTCGGGCGTCACGTATACGTTCGGCGTGACCCCGACGCGTGCCCCGCCGCCAAACACGAATGCCCCTTCGGCGCTGCGAAACGTCCTGCCGTTGAATCGATCCGAATGCACCATGAAGCCACCTCCGGCGATCGCTACCGGGACGACCCGACGGCTGAACGGAAGGATGCCGAATCGGGCCATCCCCAGGACGAAGAGGTCGCGATCTACCCTCGGACCGATCATGTAGAGCAGCTCGGGCCCGACGGCGATGCGAGGGGTCACTACCCACTCCGCGCCCCCGCCGACAACCTGGTGGTTGATCCAGCTGTCATCGACGAACCCGGCGTAACCGCCGGTGAGGGTGACGCGTGCCGTCGGCGGCCTGGACTGCGCGCCCGCGGATGCAGCCAGAGGACAGAGGATGGCGATCACCGCTTGCGAAACCAACCGAGCGCGCATGTCCTGCCTCCCACCGGGGAATGCGCGATCGGAGGCCGCATCGGCTCACGAGCTACTTCCAGCCGCTCGACTTGCGTGTGAACCGCGCCGGCAACGCTGGCTTGGTGTCAGGTGGCGGTTCCGGCTCTCCAGAGGCGACGTTGATCTCCCGTTCGAGCTCCTCCTCGTTGGGAAGACCCGCAAGCTGGTCGACGAACACCAGGGAATGTTGCGACGGGATCTCGAACCGCTTGCCGCACGTCTTGCAGCTCACCTCGTCGTCGAGGCGGAGCAGGTAGTCGCGCACCTTGGCGAACTTGGCCCGGTCGCCCTCGTCGGCTCCGGCCGGCAGTCGGTCTTTCTTCGAGCGCCGTATCCACCGGATGCTGTAGTCCCCGGTCCGCCGGCACTTGGGGCACTGGTATCGTCCGGGTCTGGTCTCAGGTTTTTCCGTGAAGAAGGCGCGTTCGTCGAGGGCCATGCCTCATGGTAGCAATGAATCGCGATGCCGGAGCCTGCCTTTGCATGGCCCGGATGCGCGATCGTTCCCGCGGACAGTATCATCCTCGACACCGCCCCTCGCCGAACCAGGCGCCAAAACTCCCCCGCCGTGGGCGCGCCACACGACGGGAGCGCGGCGCTCGAAGAAGCGCTCTGCAACCGCGAAGTTGCTTCGATGCTGGAGCCCGCCGTTGCAAGGTCCACGCTGTGTCGTCCTTGGCGCGGGACGCGTCACTGGCATAAGATTGCGCCGACCCGCTCAGTCTGTAGGTGTTACGATGCCTCCGTCAGGCACGTCGCACATTGACGTGCCCTGCAGGCTCGGAGCCGAACCGCACTATGCACGAGGTGGCCGTTCCCGACGCAAACAACGACGACCCGTTGTTGCTGTTTCTGCCAGAGGCGCGCGCACAGGCCTCCACCGAGGCGGTCCCCCCGCGGCGACCGGCCGGCGCCGTCAACCCACTTTCGAGCTTCATCTCGAGGATCCGGCTCGCGGTATGGGTCGTCGCACTGCCACGGCTCCAACGTGGCTCGCTCGCCTTCCTGCGCCAGCTGAGCGGGTTCACCGATCGTCTCGTCGCGGGCCGGCTGCCGGCGAGGCACATGCCCACTTGGACGCTGGGGAAGTTCGGCGCTCACCCGTGGGGCCGCAACCTCTCGCTTGTGGCCTTCGTCTGCGGAGCTGGCGTGGGCGCGCTCGTGACGTGGCCATTCGGTGGACAGGCAGCACGTCGCGTCGCGACGATCTGGAGCCAACCCGCGCCCGCGGCGACGGCGGCGTCAATCCCGATCGCTCCGGCCGCGCCACCCGACGTGAGCGTGTCGCGTGAGACCCCTCCCGGCGAACCGGCGGCCAGCAGGCCCGCCGCACCGCTCGTGTTCCCGCCTGTCGTCGTGCCGGCGCCGCCGAACCAGGTCCGGGTCAGCGGCCCTTCGGCTCGAAGCCGGCCCCCGGCGACCGCTCGCACACCGAGGGTGTCATCTTCTCCGGCAACCTCACGGCCCGCCGGCGCGCCATACCGGGGATCGATTGCGGTGCATTCCGAACCCCAGGGCGCGCAAGTGTTCGTCAACGGGGAGCCGGTTGGATTCACGCCGCTCGAGTTGAAGAACGTGCCCGCGGGATCGCGGGCCATCCGCCTCCAGGCTGAGGGATATCAACGGTGGTCGGCCGCCGTTCGAGTGGTCGCGAATCAGCAGACACGAGTCAGCGCGACGCTCCACCCGTGAAGACGACCGGACGGTTGGCACGGAGAGAACGAGCGCATGGCTGACGAGCAACCTGATCCAGCATCGCAGGCCACCAGCCTGCTGAAGCGATTCTTGAACGAGGAGCAGGATCCGGTCATGGTCGAACAGGCTCTTGCGCGGGTCGAGCAGCTCCTCACGAGCGGCGAAGAGGTCTCATACGTCGCCGTGCAGAAGAAGCCGATGGTGAACGTCACACCCGAGTGCGTCGTCCTCACGAGCAAGCGGTTCATTCTGTACAAGCCGAGGCTGCTTGGTGGCGCGAACTTCGAGGACTATGTCTGGCGCGAGTTGAAGGACGCGCAGTTGGAAGAAGGGTTCATGGGCGCGACCCTGACGCTGCACACGACGACCGGACAGGTGCTCGCGGTCGAGTACCTGCCCAGGGCGCAGGCTCGACGTCTGTATGCGGTGGCACAGGAGATGGAAGAAAGGGTCCACGAAGAGCGCCGCCACCGGGAGCTCGAAGACCGGCGTGCCGTCGCCGGCGGGGTAGTGCTTCATGGCGGCGCCGCGCCGACCGCGTCACATCAACCGGCCGCCGCACGCACCTTCGACGACCCCGTGCAGACGTTGCAGAAGCTGAAGGCGATGGCGGACGCCGATCTGATCACGGCGGCTGAATACGAATCGAAGAAGGCCGAGATCCTGTCCCGGATGTAGCCGGATGTAGATCGAGCGTCGCGGCCCAACAAACGGTGGTTGGCTCCGTGCGGCCGATTCCGGAGTCAGGTCTCGGTCCGGGCCTTCAGCTCCGAATCGTGCTCTTTGATGAAGGCGCGGATCTCGTCGGACATGGCGAGCAGCCTGGTCCACTGCTCTTTGTAGAGAGTGACTGGAAACCGGCCCAGACCGTAAACCGACACGCCGCCTTTCTCGCTGACCTTCAACCCGACGCCGCGCCCACGCTGGCTCTTGAGAGCCTCGTTCTCCGCCTTGAGTCGTTCCAGTTCCGCTTTCAGGTCCTCGTCGGTCATGTCGATGCCTCGCTCTCCGGGTCGCTCGCCTGCGATTGTACTGGCAACCCCACCGCACGGGCAGTCCGGCCGCACCATGCCACGGAAGTGGCTCGACCCAGCCGACAGTCGTGGCTACCGATCCAGAGAGCGCAGATACGACTCAACGGCGTACGAGCACTCGCCTCGCTCCCCTGACACGACGACGGTGATCGGTCCGAACTCGATGCGGGGAGCGGTCTGGACCTTGGGGCCGATCTCGTAGCGTGGGCGATCGACATCTTTCCCGGCGACCGCGAATCGCAGCGCGTACACGACAATCAGTTCCGGTTCAGGCTGCCGGTAGATGGCGGCGTACGCTTCCTCCACGCCATCTGCCGACTGCAGAAAATAGCGCGAGGCCGCACGACCTGCGAGAGGCGGGCCATCAGGCGCGCGTGGGGGACCGTCGATGCGGCTCCGGATGGTCGCGACGAGCCGCCTCTCTGTGCCGATCCACGGGTTGGTCGGGATCGGGAGGCCAGCCCACAGGCCGCCTCGAGCGACATCGTGATCGGTAGCCGCCGCAATCGGAGCGAGGCTGCAGCCAGCAGGCAGACGCGCTTGGGGTACGGTCAGGTCCTGCAACGTGACCGGAAGCCGGGCAGGCTTCTGAGCCGCTGTTCCGGCAGCGCACCCGGCGAGCCACGCCGCGCACACGAGACCGCGCTTCAGCATGTCGCCTCCTGTACGTCTGGACGCGCACATCCGCGCATTCGCCAGCTTACCTGCCATGTCGCGCGTGTTCAACCCGCAGGCCAGGGCCTGGAACGGCCCCGGTGCTTCTCGGGTTGTCGAGCTCGCGGGGAGGGCCCGGTCGAGATCACCGGCGAAAGTGGATGCGATCGAACAGGTCGAAAGAACTGTGGCGCTACCGGGGTGGTCGCCGGCACCACGCGCAGTGTCGCGTGGTTGCCGCGTTATCGCCCAATCGCCGCGCCATCTGACTCTCCTTCCCGCAGGTGGTCGCGGACATCGTCCAACTGAGGAGCCGGCGATGTCCCCGGGACCACGGCAAACGTGTTTCGATAGGGCCGGAACCGCGAGGCGGTGGTGTCGATGAACGTCGTGCCGGCGCGCGGAACCAGATTGTGCGGCACCACCAGATACTCGCCGTCGTCCAATCGGTAATAGATGAAATCCGCTGGGGCCACCGAGCTGGTCAGCACGTACGACGTCGCGGCGCTACGCTTGCTGCTCGGAATGGCGCGCGCGTTCTTGATCGCGACGAGGTGCGGGCCGAGACGCACGCTGCGTTTCCGATATCCATCGCGGGCGCGAATGAGGACGAACTGGCCCGATCGGAAGTGCCCGCGAGCATCACGGTAGAACGCTCGAAACAGCGGGTCGGTCAGCAACTTCCGTTTCTCGTGCTGAAGCAGGCAGAGTCGCTGTCGCTGGTGCCCCCGGGGCGAGTCAGGCAGATATTTCAGCTGCCACTGGCGGGCGCGCTCGCGGCTGACGCCGAATCGCTCTGCGATCTCGGTGAAAGTCACGCACGGCTGCCCGAGCATCGTGATCAGTCGCGCGTAGGAATTGACGCCGTACCGGTCTTCGAACACGGCGAGCCTGCGCTCTCGGGTCTGTCTGGACGATTCGTTGTGATGCATTGGTCCCGCGCGGCCCTGCCTGGAAGACAACCGGGGAGCACGCGTCGGGCTTGAAAGACAAACGGCCCAGAAGCGCGTGCTTCCGGGCCTTCGAACCACGTTTACCTGAGCCTCAGGCGCTCAGAGCGCCACGGCCTCCCGAGTGCGCAGTGATATCGAGCCGGAAGATGAGCCGGCACAACAACACGCGCGGACGGCGGCGGCAAACATGCTTCTCTTGTAGTGGAACGTCCGCCCGGTTGTCAACGTTTCTTGACATCGTCCTGGCGGGCGCAGATCTGGGGGAACCTATCTTTGGTGAACGGGTCACGATCTTTGGTGAACGGGTCACTCCGGTCGCTCCTGCGCCTTTCCGCGCCGCTCGTTCCGCTGCTGATTGCGGCGCCGCTCGTCGTGTTCCGGGCCGTCACGCAGGCAATCACCTACGACGAGGCGTATACCTACAACTTTCTGCTTGCCGGTCCGATCGGCCAGATCTTTGTCTATTACAACCCGAACAACCATCTGCTGTTCAGCATCTTGGCAGAAGCCAGCGTCGCGGCGCTGGGCGTTTCCGAGCTCTCGCTGCGCGTGCCGACCCTGGCCGCAGCGGGCCTGTTCTTCTGGACCGCGGTGCGGCTGAGCCGATTGCTCACTGACGATCCGTGGACGCAGTTGCTGGCGGTCAGCCTTCTCGTGCTGAACCCGTTCGTGCTCGACTTCTTCGTCGCCGCCCGCGGCTACGGTCTCGGCCTGGCCTTTCTGGCCTTTGCCACGTACGTCAGCGCTCGAATCGCCATGGACGAAGGTCGGCCGCACCCACGCCGATACCTGCTCGCATCGATCGCGCTTGCGCTGTCGGTATGCTCGAACCTCACCTTCGCGTTCCCCGGAACCGGCCTCGCCCTCGTGTCGATCGCGATCTGGCTGCAGCCGGCGCCGCATCGCGACCGGCTCGGTGTGCGAGCCAGGACTCTGGCGATCTGGTTCGTCGCTCCGGGCCTGAGCATCTGTGCGGCGCTTCTGGTCGCACCGTTGCAGCAGGCACGGCGGGAACAGTTCACGCTGGGGGTGGACCGCCTGACGGAGACTGTCCGGTCGCTGGTCGAGCCGTCGCTGCAGCACCACCACAACGCGTGGACCGGCAGCACGATGGTCACGCAAGCAACCGAGTGGACAACGCGAGCCGGACTGCCGCTGATTGTGCTCGTGGCTGTGGTTGCCGCCGGAGCCGCGGTCGTGCGGCGCCGACCCGTGCCTCGCGACGCATCCGACCCGGTACTGCCTGACCCATCGCTTCCGGTTCTGATCGGCGCCACACTGGCGCTGACGCTGCTGCTCGTCGTCGGAGCGCACGTCACCCAAGGCATCCCGTATCCGATCGGCAGAACCGGCCTGTATTTCATTTTCCTGGTGACGCTCAGTTTGCTTTCGCTGGTGGCGGCGTCGCAGCATGGAGGTCGCACCGCACGCCGCCTCTCCCGCCTGGGTCTGACGCTGCTGGCGCTCGTCGCAGGACAGTACATCGCAGAGCTGAACGTCACCCATTTCCACACCTGGCGATACGACGCGGGCACGCGGGATCTGTTCAGGATCGTGGAGCAGCAGGCGCGTTCAACCGGCCGGCCGGTCCGGCTTGTTGCGCACCCTCTCTATGAACCAACGCTGCTCTTCTACCGGGCGCTCGATCGCACGGATGCTGTCGACATCGTCATCAGCGACAGGCCGCCGACCTCAGCGTTCGATTTTCTGCTCGTGCCAGGCGGCTACGACGTCCCGGCCGCGCTCGGCCGTAGCGATGCGCGGTACGTGCACCCGGTGTCGGGCGCCGTTCTCATCAAGAGGTAGCAATGGCGGCTCGAGCCATCCGCCGAGGCGGCGGTGGCGCCTGTCCGGCGCTCAACCGTCCGGAATAGGGCCCGCCAGACGGGTGGGCGCGGCCATTGCTCATGTTCGGCCAGGAGGCAGGTCATCATGCGAGTCCAGATCGAGCTTGCATCGCCCCGCGCCGGCGAATGGTACGTCGTGTCGGGCGGGACCTATCTTGTTGGATTTTCTGGCGTTCATGCCCATGAGCTCGCCCTGAAGCAAAAACAGGAACTGACCGAGCTCCTGAACGCCACCCCCGCCTGTCCGGCGGCCGATGCGGATGACTTGAGCTCTGCTGTTAAAGACGACTAAGTAAAGTTGACGTACCTTCAGGTTCGCTCGATCGAGGCTCTATTCGCCCTGACGTTCCGCAGGTCAGCTGCGAGCGCGAAACGGAACTGTGATTGGGAGACAAACCTGTAAGTCGTATTCGACCCCTGGAACCGCCCACCCCGACAATTCCGCATGAAAAGCCTGTTCCGAGTGTGAAAGCCGATGGCCCTGCTCTTGCCCATACTGTGGTTCGCACGAACCACCCACGGCACGGACCGCGAGGTCCGCGGCCTCGACTCAGACGCAGAAGGACACGCCAAATGAGCAGGTATCGACATCCGCATCTCGTTCGGGGAACTGTTCACACGCCGAAAGGGGCGTTCGTCATCTCACGCGGCATCGTCGATGTTCCAGACGACGTCGGGGCCATGCTCGGATGGATGCCGCTCGATCACGACCACCGGGCCGCCGCACTCGCGGGCAACGGCCTCGCCAAACCCGACACGGCTACCGGCGGTGATCTCTCTCAATAGCTCCCTTCTGCCGTCGAGCGGGGCTCGATGGCTGGGCCGCCGTGTCGCGCCCGACGCGCTCGAGCGCCCGCTGCGGTCAAAAGGGTCACACGGAACGCGCTGAGGAGGGCGTGCTTCGTGGCAGCGAACGGATTCGTCACGGTGCCCCCCGCCACGTGAACCCCTCTTGGCGATTCTCTGATTGGCGATTCTCTGAGAGAAGCCGTCGACCACCCTGTTGACGTGAGCTGCTCTGGAACACGCCGCGAATGATCCTCGACCATAAATCCATATGGGAGTGAGGGTTAAGCGAGAGTGTTCCCGACTCGTATTCTTGCCCAGCGCGTTCCGAAGCGAGGCGGCAGTCGAGATGCTACCCTGTGTGTGTGGGCGAGCGGCAGGACAAGGCAGATGGGGCGGTCAAGGAACGCCCGGAGACCAAACCGGAGGATCCCACCCTCTACAAGGTCGTGTTGCTCAACGACGACTACACGCCGATGCAGTTTGTCGTTGACGTCGTCGAGAGCGTGTTTCAGAAGTCGCCGGCCGAGGCCTACCGGATCATGATGCAGGTGCACCTGAACGGGCGTGGCATCGCCGGTGTGTATCCCTGGGAAGTGGCCGAGACCAAGGCCTCGGTGGTCACCGTTCTCGCCACCGAGGCGGGCCATCCCCTACGCACCACCATAGAAGAAGCCTGATGTTCTCTCCCTCTGTTGAAGTCGTCCTTCACATCGCGTTTCGCGAGGCGGTGTCCCGGCGCCACGCCTACTTGACGCTCGAGCATCTGCTGTACGGCTTCGCCCACGATCCAGACGGCGAGCGGATCCTTGGCGCCTGCGGCGCGGACCTTGGACGCCTGAGGCGAAGTCTCGACGCCTACCTCGCTGACTCGATCGAACAGCTGGCACGCGGTCATGAGCGTGAGCCGGAGCAGACGGCGGCGTTCCGCCGGGTGCTGCAGAAGGCGGTGCTTCACGTGCAGAGCGCGCAGCGTGACGAGGCGCAGGTCGGCGACATCCTCGCGGCGATGCTCCAGGAGCCCAAGAGCTATGCGGCGCGGCTGCTCGCCGAACAGGACATCACCAGGCTCGACATTCTCGAGTACATCTCCCACGGCATCACGAAGACGCCGGTGCCGGGAGGATCCGGCGCCGGACCGGGCCGCGACACCGGCGGCGACGGCGAGAGCGCGCGCCCGGCGCGCGACCCGCTGTCAGCCTACTGTCTGAATCTGACCGCGCGGGCACGGGAGGGGCTGCTCGATCCGCTGATCGGACGGACCGAGGAGCTGCAGCGGACGATCGAGGTGCTGTGCCGCCGGCGCAAGAACAACCCGGTGTTCGTCGGCGAAGCCGGCGTCGGCAAGACCGCGATGGCCGAGGGCCTCGCGTCGCGCCTGCTCGAAGACGATGTGCAGGACACGCTCAAGGACGCGGAAGTCTTCGCGCTCGACACCGGCGCGCTCCTCGCCGGCACCCGCTTCCGCGGTGATTTCGAAGAGCGGTTCAAGGCGGTGGTCGCGGCGCTGAGCGCGCGGCCGAAGGCGATCCTGTTCATCGACGAGATTCATGCCACGGTCGGCGCCGGCGCGATCAGCGGCGGCACCATGGACCTGGCGACGCTCATGAAGCCGCTGCTCACCGCCGGGGACCTGCGGGTGATCGGATCGACCACCTTCGAGGAGTACAAGCACATCGAGAAGGACCGGGCGCTGGCCCGGCGTCTGCAGAAGATTGCGATCGACGAGCCCTCCGTCGAGGAAGCGGTGCGGATTCTCGCCGGGCTGCGCGGTCGCTACGAAGAGCATCACCGCGTCACGTACACCGACGCGGCGCTAGAAGCGGCGGTCAAGCTCGCCGCGCGACACCTTCGGGACTATCGATTGCCCGACAGCGCCATCGATCTCATCGACGAAGCCGGCGCGGTGATGCGCCTCAAATCGGCCGACACCGTTCCGGTGGTGGATGCACCGGACATCGAGCCGATCGTCGCGCGCATGGCGCGGATTCCAGCGCGTCAGGCGTCTTCATCGGACCGGGAGCGGCTGCGAACGATCGAGGAAGCGCTCGAGCGGGTGGTGTTCGGCCAGCACGAGGCGGTGCACCTGGTGGCCCAGGCGATCAAGCGCTCGCGCGCCGGGCTCGGTCAACCCGATCGCCCTTCCGGCTGCTTCCTGTTCACCGGGCCGACCGGCGTCGGCAAGACCGAACTGGCGAAGCAGCTGGCGCTGCAGCTCGGAAACGAGTTCATCCGCTTCGACATGAGCGAGTACATGGAGAAGCATGCGGTTGCCCGGCTGATCGGCGCGCCTCCCGGCTATGTCGGCTTCGAGCAGGGCGGGCTGCTGGTGGATGCGGTACGGACGAACCCGTACAGCGTGCTGCTGCTCGACGAGATCGAGAAAGCTCACCATGACATCTACAATGTGCTGCTCCAGGTGATGGATCACGCGACGCTGACCGACAACACGGGCCGGAAAGCCGACTTTCGGAACGTCGTGCTGATCCTCACCTCGAACGCCGGATCGCGCGAGATGAGCGCGCCCGCCATCGGCTTCAGTGACGGTGGGATGGGCGACGGTGTGGAGGGCCCCTGGGCGCGTGGGGCGGCAAGCAAGTCGAAGGCCGCGATCGAACGCGTCTTCAGCCCGGAGTTCCGCAATCGCCTCGACGCCATCGTGACCTTCCGGCCGCTGACGCCGGCAGCGATGGAAACCATCGTCGAGAAGTTCGTGATGCAGCTCGAAAGCCAGCTGATCGAGCGCCATGTCGCGATTACGCTCACGCCTGAAGCCCGCGCCTGGCTCGCAGCCAAGGGCTTCGACGCGGTGTTCGGCGCACGGCCGCTCGCCCGTGTCATTCAGCGGGAAGTCCGGGATCCGCTCACCGATCAGATCCTCTTCGGCACCCTCGAACACGGGGGCAACGTGACCATCGGTGCGGACGGCGACCGCCTCACATTCGGCTACGACGGCGCTTCCTCGTCACGGTAGGTCCCGGGGCGGGTCCGCCGCCGCCAGATCGTCCTTCGAAGGCGAGCCGGGGAACCGCCCGGGCACGGCCCTTGCTCGCTCGACGGCATGGCCTTGACCCGACAGCTCACACAGTACGCCGGCCACAGGCTGGCGCGGCGGCTCTATCGATCGGTTCCCTGGATAGGCGGACTCGTCGCGCTGGCGACCATTGGCAGCGCCATCCGGCGGAAAGGGGTCGTGGGCGGAACCGTTGATACCGCGCTCGACTTCGTGCCGTTCGTCGGAGGGGCCAAGAACCTGGTAGAGGCGGGTCGAGGACGGGACTTCATTCGCGACAGGCGCGCGGCCGGCTGACCGGACGAATCAGCGGCCTTTCCGCGACCCGACCGCGATCAGCACGACGCCCGCGACGATGCTGGCGATGCCGACCATGGGAGGAAGCGCCACTGACCGCTCGCGCTCGGTGTCGACCTTCAAGTCGCCGACCTCGAGGACCGTGTCGCGGCTGGTATAGCTGAACCCTTGATACGCGAGCGCCGCCACACCCAGAACGGCGAGAACGATCCCGGCCAGAACCATGGGCTTCATCACATCCTCACTATTGGCGCAACGGGTCGGAAACGTCGGCGAAGGGGGAGGTCAGAACGCGTCTTCGAGCTTTTCCTGAATCGCCGTGCGCATCGACAAGGGTCTGCCGCCGACGACGGTAAATGCGACGGTGCCGCCGGTGGATGCCCGCACGCGGATGTTCCATCCCGCGGGCGAGCCGACGACAGAGAGCACCGAGAATGGCAGACCGAGGTGGACGATGACGCTGCGCACCATCGTCTCGACTTCGGTGGTGTTCACTTACGCGACCCGGACGTTCTCGCCTCTGGGACCCTTCGGGCCTTGTCCGCGATCGAAAGTCACCGCCTGGCCTTCGCGCAGTTCGTCGAAAGAGATTTGGCTGCAGGCCGAGCTGTGGAAAAAATACTCGTTGCCGTCGCTGGCCAGGATAAATCCAAATCCTTTGTCGCTGACGAGCCGCTTGATCGTGCCGTTCATTGGTGCCATCGAAGTCTCCTCAAGATGATGTAGCTGTCGAGAGACGCCGTGGCAGGGCCGGAACGAAAACAAGAACCTGACGCCTGCCCGGAGGCCGGTCGGCGTAGGTTACACGCTGGCTGGCTTACGTCTGGAGCGAAGCTTGAGTATACACGTTATCCAACGGGTGCCACGGAAAGTTCATGGAAGGGCGACTTCCGGGGGGATACCGATTCCAACTTACTGCTGAGCCGATCGAGCTGAGCGCGTCTGGCACTTAACTGACGAGGAGCGTCTTCGATTGCTGCGGCTGCGAGGTGGGGCAGGCCGAAACGGGCGCATTTTGTGGAATGCCGTTTTCGGTATGGTGTTTGCGCAGGCATCTGCAAGGCAGCCCCATTTATTTATGACGACATCCCGAATCGCTGATGCGGTGCAGCAATTGACAGGTGTCTTCATGCAGGAGCCGGAACGCGAGTTGTCGCTCGCCGAGGCCGAGCGTCTCACGGGCTTGGACCCGGCTTCGTGCCAAATCGTGCTCGAAACCCTCCAGGATGCCCGGTTCCTCAGGCGCGCCACCGACGGCCGGTTCGTCCGGAACGACAGGGAACCAAGCCCTCAGATCTGAGTTTTTCCCCCGGGCGTTCCTACCGACGCCTTCGGCCGCGTCCACGCGGGGATTTCTCATCCGCCTCCTGGCGCCCGTTTCTCGATTCAGCCGTGGGACGTGTATAACAGTATTCGGTGATTGCGAATCTCTCCGTCGGTCGCCGACGCATCGATCGGCGTCTGCGGTCGTCTCCTGGCCCCGGCACACCCGCGTGTACGCGACCGTTCTAACGATCCATTCCTGGCTGCGGTGGGTCACGTTGATCCTGGCGCTGACGGCCACCGCGAACGCGTTTCGTCAGCACGACGGCCCGGCGTCTCCCCTGCCGGGCCGCTGGTGGGACACGTGTCTGATGCTCGCGGTGGACCTTCAGGTGCTGTTCGGCCTCGTGCTCTATTTCGGGCTGAGCCCGTTCACGCAGATCGCGATGGAAGATTTCGGCGCGGCGGTGCGAGACCCGGCGATGCGTTTCTGGGCGATTGAGCACGCCCTGGCGATGTTCGCGGCCGTCGTGCTGGTGAGAACCGGACGCGTGCTGGCGATGAACGCGACCTCCGCGGTGAGCGCGCGGCGACGCCGGCTGACCTGCTTCGCGCTTGCCACCGTGCTGATGCTGGCGGCCATCCCGTGGCCAGGGCTGGCCAACGGCCGTCCTCTTCTACGCTGAGCCGCACTCTGCCATCCGCCGCATCTGCCACTCTGCAAGTGCTATAGCGTTTTCGGTTCACCGAGCAGTTGTTCATCACGATGGAACACGAAGTTCTTTTCCCAAAAAGCTTCGTGATCCTCGTGGCCCTGCGCGGCTTCGTAAGGCGCGAAATGTCGCGGCTCTGGCTACTCCAAAATGTCGAACAGATGCGAGTACTTGATAATCAGCGCGCGGTTCACCGGGCCGAGACCATCGAAGGCTTCGGTGTCGTTGTAGACGATGTACAGGCCGGTCGCGGCGGAGCGCTGCCAAGTGAACCGCACGTTCGTCGACCACCGGCGCGTGTGTCGTTGTACTGAACGAGCGCCTGAGTGTTGACGAGAGTGGTGAAGTTGTACGTCATCCTCAGCGAGCCGAGGTTGGTGACGAAGCTGCCTTGTGGAAGATCGATGTCGTTCCGCGTCCACCGCAGTGACGAAGTGAACGTGCCGCCCTTGCGGAGGTTCAACTGCGGGGCGTAACTCTGCTGGTGGCCCGATAGGAAGCCGCCGATATTGTAGGCCCCCGAGAAGGAGATCCACTTGCGGCGATCCGTGTTCCCCATCCCGGCGGCGAGGGGACTGCGGTAGTTGCCGGCCGGCACCACCACGCCGGGGTACACCTCGAACGGCACGCGCAGCCCTTCCCACTGGACGTTGAACGCCGGGCTGATCGTGTAACCGCTCTCGAAGTCCCAGGCGTTGTCCGTATGGAGCGTGGCGCTTTCCTGAAAGCCGTCGAAGCCCCAGAAGCTCTCATAGCTGTAGTGCGGCCGCCATTCGCGCAGCCCCCACCGCTGTAGCCTCGCGCTTCGAACGTTCTCGAACCATCCACTTCCGATTTGCCGGTATCCGCCGGTGCGCTCGAGAAAGCCGACCTCGGGGTTGAATCCCTCGCCGACTTCGGTGTAATCGAGATATGTTCGGCGAGCGCGCGTCTGATACTGACCGCGGGAGCTGAACGCATGCTCGCCGCCGCGAACGCCCGGCGTGGCAGTCTGCGCGGCAAACCCGGTGAGAGTGAAAGTCTCGCCGATGCCGAGCTTGCCGTCGGCGCCCCACGCGCGGTTCCAGTCGTCCGAACCCGCGAGGCTGCCGGTCCCGGTCCGGTTCACGAAGATCGCCCCGACGCTCGACCGGTTCCTCAGGTCTTTGTTGACGCGCGCAGCGGTGAAGTTGTTGCCCGGAGTGGTGCCCACCTCGCCGGCCTGCATGTTCAACAGGCCCACGTTCACGCCCTGGACCTTGCCGCTCAGACGGGCGCCGCCTCTGATTGGCGTCAGCTCCCCGCTGCCGTTGTCGGCGATGCCGATGCGGCGGCTGAAGAACAGGTCGACCTCCCCTGGCTTGCCGACCGCGAACAGCCCGCGGTTCTCGAGGAAGAACGGACGCTTCTCCGGGAACAGCAGGTTGAAGCGCGTCAGGTTGATCTGCTGCTCATCCACTTCCACCTGCGCGAAGTCGGTGTTGTAGGTCAGGTCGAGGTTCATGCTGGAGGTGACGCCGATCTTGGCGTCAATCCCCCAGTCGCCGTCGTGATGGTTCTCGGAGCCGGGAGTGAAGTTCCGGTTCGTCGAGCTGCTCGCGTAGGGCATCAGCTTGAGATTGCGTGGCGGCGTGACGTTCAGATCGCCGAGCTCGCCGGCCGACGACAGCCGCGTGATGTTGTAGACCCGTGCGACCGGGGACCAGTAGACCTGCTCGCGCTTCCGCTCGATCGCGCGCGAGAAATTCACGCCCCAGAGCTGCGGCGGCGGCCCGTATCTCAGCGTGCGCAGGGGAATCCTGAACTCCGCCGTCCACCCGGTCTCGGTCATCCGGGTCCTCACCTCCCAGCTGCCATCCCAGTTCACGTTCAGCCCGCCGCCCGATCCGCCGTCGGTGCGGCCGAGCGTCGGCGCGCCGCCCGACTGCGTCTCGCCTTCGCTTCGAACCTGCGCGTCGTACTGGATGCCGGCGGCATTGGTCCCGAAGATGAAGCCGTTCTGGCGATCGTGATAGGTGTCGAAGATGATCTGGAACGAGTCCTGGCCGGCGAGCGCCGCGTCGCGCCGCGAGTCGGTGGTGACGATCCTCGACGGCTCGGTGTCGAAACAGACCACGCCGACGTAGATCGCGGTGTCGTCGTACAACACCCGCACGTCGGTCAATTCGCTGGCCGGCTGACCCTCGCTTGGCTCGGTCTGCACGAAGGTGCCAATCGGCTTGGCGTCTTCCCACGCCCGATCGTCGATG
Source organism: Luteitalea sp. (assembly GCA_009380045.1). Lineage (GTDB taxonomy): Bacteria > Acidobacteriota > Vicinamibacteria > Vicinamibacterales > CAVVIG01 > WHSN01. Next base: position 7,683 of record WHSN01000003.1, on the reverse strand, counting down.
ACACCGTCGATGACCGGCGGCGCGGTGGTGCGCAACGCACTGGCACGCTTGGTCGCCGCGGCCGAGGATCCGCTGCCGGCGGTTTGCTGCGCCCGCGCCGTGGCGTCGAGAAGGACGAGCAGGAAAATGATGATGAGGAGAGGGCGGTTGGTCACGCGTACCGATATCTTTCTGGGGGCGCTGGGTTCATCGCGGCATGAGCTTGGAATTTGTGATTCTGACGCGCAGGGTGGCCTCGGCTCTCGCGCCCCAAGGCGCTCTCTGCAGCTGCGGCAGGATGCTCGACCTCTCACATTGTAGGGTGCCGCGGGTGCTCAACTCTCACACCGCAGGACGCAAGCGGGGATGCCGCAAGCGGGGATGCAAAGACTTCCTCGCCAACCACCGCTCAGTTCCTCGCGCCTATTGGCTGGTCTTCTGCGGCCAGGGCGCGCCCTGTTCGTGGGTGACGGGGACGGTACAGACATTTTCCGTTCATACCGTCTCCTGTCTATAACCGGACGGACCGCCCCCAGGAATTGGGCCCGTTTTGGACGAACAGAGTATATGCGAAGGGACTGCGCGGGCGCAGCGCAAACCGGCACTTCGAGGAACGTGGACATCGAGGCGCCCTGGTTCTGCTTGCTTTGCGCTCTCTGTGCTCTCGTCCTCCCCGGCGCTCCTCGACGACACAATTGGAGGGCGTCGGTATACTCTTCGTCTGTGGCCCGACTACCCTGCCTTGGCACGGCGCTGTTCCTCGCGCTGTTCGCCGCACCGCACCGGACCGCGGCCCACGAGATACCGAATGACGTCACGATCCAGTCCTATGTGAAGCCCGAAGCGCAGCGGCTGCGCTTCCTCGTCCGGGTCCCGCTCGCATCGATGCTCGATGTCGACTGGCCCCGCCGCGGACCGGACGCCATCGACATCAGCCGCGCCGATCCGTTCCTTCGAGACGCCGCCACGCTCTGGCTCGCGGACAACGTCACCATCTACGAAGGCGACACGCCGCTGTCCTACCCGCGCGTGGCCGCCGTCCGGGGAACCTCCGCGGCAGACCGCTCCTTCGACAGCTACGATCGGGCGCTGGCGCACGTCACGACGCCGGCCGCTCCCGACAGCGACGACGTCCTGGTGAGCGCGGGATTCCTGGACGTGCTCTTCGAATACGACATCGCCTCGGAGACCTCGCGGTTCGCCATCGACCCCCGGTTCGAGCGGCTCGGCGTGCGGACGCTCACGCTCGTTCGCGTCCTGTTGCCGAATGGCGTGCTGCGCGCCTTCGAGCTGGTGGCGAACCCCGGCCTGGTGCGTCTCGATCCCGAGTGGCATCAGGCGGCCTGGCGGTTCGTCAGGCTCGGGTTTCATCACATCCTCGACGGCGTCGAATACCTGCTCTTCCTGCTCTGTCTCGCCATGCCGTTCCGCCGGTTCCGTCAGCTGGTCGTCGTCGTCACCGCATTCACGGTCGCGCACTCGACCACGCTGATCGCGTCGGCGTTCGGCAGCATCGGGCCGGATGCGCTGTGGTTCCCACCGCTCATCGACACGCTGATTGCGGTGTCGATCGTCTACCTGGCGCTCGAGAACATCGTCGGACCCAACCTGCAGCGGCGATGGATCGCCGCCTTCGCGTTCGGCCTGGTGCACGGGGTCGGCTTCTCGTTCGCTCTCGGGCAGACGCTGCAGTTCGCCGGCTCTCACCTCGTCACCTCGCTGCTGGCGTTCAACATCGGCGTCGAGATCGGCCAACTGCTGCTCCTCGTACTGATGATTCCGGCGCTCGACCTGCTGTTTCGCTACGTGATGCCGGAACGGGTCGGCACGGTGGTCCTGTCGGTGCTGGTCACACACACGGCATGGCACTGGATGGGCGACCGGTTCAATCAGCTCCGGCAGTATCAGTTCCGGGCGCCCGAGCTGACGCCACAATTGCTGGTCGGCGTCCTCCGCTGGACGATGGCCCTCGTGGCGATTGCCGGGGCGATCTGGCTCATTGGCGTCTGGCGGAATCGCGGTACGCCGAAGCCCGGGGCCGGGGCTCCGCACGACGACTTCCTGACGAAGTCACGAGGGTTCACCAAGAATCCTTACTGAGGCGCTTGAGGGGACGGGCTACGTGCGAACGGGGTGCAGCGCGAAACGTCGATCCCCGGCATCTACGCGGGAGGAGACATCCTCACGCGCTGACCTGCTGGCGGAGGCCCTTGCGATGATGGGCCACGGGGAACCAGGGTCACCTATGACGGTCCATCGGCACTCGAGGTGGCTGCGGCATCTGGACCGGATCTGGCAATCCTCGCCCTTGGCCTGCCGGTGATGGACGGTCACGATTTGGCGCAGCAGCTCAAAGCGTTGCTCAAGCCTGCCTCAATCCACCTGGTCGCCATCACCGGATACGGTCACGCGGTCGATCACCGCCGGACAAGGCGGCCGGGTTCCACGAACATCTCGTCAAGCCTATTCAACTCACGGACACCGCGTCAGGAGCTGTCCTCGCAATGCCCGCGCGAAGCGCTTCAGCCCTCGATTGTCCGTGGTGTAGGCCAGCACCTCGCGACCGTCGAGCAGATCGGCCAGCCGGCGCTCGACAGGGGTGAGTCCTCGGTCTCCGGGCTTCAACGTGACGAGGGCGCTGACCCGCTCGTAATGGCCAATGAGCACGCACCGATCTCCGAAGCGCTTCGTCAGTTCCTCGATCTCCCACAGGACGTTCTCGGTCGGCTCCGAGATGTCGATCAGCGGCAGGGACGAGAGAGAGGCCAGCTCCCTGACGGCATGCTGCCAGACGTGGGACGCGACACGGAGTACCGCGAGCCTGGGTCCGAACACTTTCCGGCTGCGACGGGCGATGGCGCCCGCGGCTTGCTGGATCTCACCCACCGAGGTCACGGCGATGGTTTTCGAGCGCTCGGCCTCTCGAACCGAGTCGGCTGACGACGAGAGGAAGAAGAGCACGGTGCTCAGCGGGAATGCGAGAATCAGTGCGGCCATCGTCGCAAGGAGCGCCAGGAAGCTGATGGCGGCGGCCATTGCAAGGAGTGCGAAGACGCCGGGAAGCGTCGGTCCCACGGCCTCGAAAGGAGGCCGCCCATCGAACACGGATGCCAGAATCCCGACGTACGGATCGATCGCGGCGACCCATTCCTCCAACGACGTGACGCCGGTTCGCGCGAGCTCGAGTGCCGGCCCCATCAACCCGAGCGCCACGACCGCCCACATGCTCGTCATCAGGATCGGGAACATCCTCAGGCCAATCAATTGCCCGAACGCGAGGACGTGCTTCGACACGAGGTGGCCGGCGCGGAACACGCGGCGCGTTCCTTCAGGTACACCGATGGGCACCATCTCGGCATCGTCGAGCGTCACCACTCGCCAGGACGCACCGATGGTCCGCAGCACGGCAAACGTCACCGCGCTCTGCGCAGCGTCGTACCCGAACTTGCGGAGAAACAGGACCAGCGTTCGGTTGCGGCGGAGTAGCCGCAGCCCGACCCGCAGCCCGCTGACCGCGATCGGCGTCGTGACCGCCCACGCGAGGACGATCTCCCGCACCGGCACGTCGGCGGCGGGCCAGGGATCGGGATCCGACGGCCCAGTCGCCAGCCAGCCGATCACGAAGCTGAGCACCGCAAGGCTGGCGGGAACGGCGGGAATCGACGCCGTCAGGCCGAGGACGAGAAGAAGGCCACCCGTGAGATCGCTGAGCCGCCGCCATAGGCGCCTGCCGAAATGGCGTCCCGGGTAATCGAGGACGACTCTGGGTGCCCGGGGGCGCTCGGTGGATCGCTCAACAGGTCGCGATGTGGTCAAGGCAACGACCAGGATGCTCGTACAGGGCTGGCGTCCACCCCCACGTTCTCCCGGGCCGCGAAGGTTCGCCCAGTCTCGTGCCTGCGAAAGGTCAGTACACGAAGTCGGCGATGAAGCAGCCAACCGCCGGCGTCGACGGCTGGCTCACGCGCTGGCTGTCGAGCGTCGCCGCCAGCGCGTCCTGGAGGTCGTGCTGCGTCGCCGCGAAACGCTCGACGCCGAGGCGGACATATCGATCGTCGATGCGTCCCCGGTAGACCAGGGCGCGCTGGCGGTCGTACACGGCGGCTTCGGGCGTCACGCTGACACCGGTCATCTTCACGAGCTCGTGCCGCGGATCCCGCAGTGCGTGCACCGGGTAGTTGAACGCCTTGACGTGTGCGCGGATGGCGCCGGGCGTTTCCGCCGGGTTCGGATACACCAGCCAGAACGCCACCCCCTGCGCGGCAAACCGATCGTGCAGCCGCTGCACCACCGGTGCGTACCGATTCGAAATCGGGCAGTCGACGCTGGCAAACAGAAACACGATGGCGCGGCTCTGCTCCGCGGCCAGAAATGGATCGACGATTCGATCGTCGACATCGAGGAGACCGACGGCCGGGGCCACGGCCAGGCGCTGGCCGGCGGCAGCGGTGACCTGCGGCTGGACCGCCGCGCCGACCGCAACGAGGACCGCGAGAGACGCTGTCACGGCAGTCCGAGCCATCACGTCATTCTACGGAATTGCCCGGTCGTCGGCGACCGAAGACCGTACGGCCGGTACTGGTCGAGACGCTGTCGGTTCTGGCGCGTCTCTCGCCTCGTTCCCGTTCGAAAGCGCTTGTTGGAACGCCATCCGAGGTCCTGATCGCGACCTCGATCCGGCCCGACGCCGCGCGTCTGCGGGCGAGCGCGTCGAGCCCGGCTGGGTTGGTCCCGCCTGAGGCGCGGCTGGCGCGCTCGGCGTCGATTTCGATGTCAGCGGCGACAGGCGGAGGGCGATCGAACACTATCGGGAATACATTCGGCTGAGGCCGCAGGACGTGAACGTGATCCGCGCCTACAACCTCCTCGGGCGCGCGCTCGACCCGAAGGGCAGACCGACGAGGCGGTGGCGGCGTTCGAACAGGTGGCGCGGATGCAGCCTGACAACGTGGATGCGATCGGCGGGATTGCCGCCGTCGCGCTCCGCCAGAAGCGATTCGACGTGGCGATCCGGGCGTACCAAGACTACGTCCGGCTGGCGTCGCAGAACGGTGGGGCGCGGTTCAACCTCGGCCTCGCGCTCGCGGGGGCGAACCGGCACCCGGAAGCGGCCGGCGCATTCGCCGAAGCGGTCCGCCTGGACCCGCGCGACCCGGCTTTCCGGGTCAGCCTCGCCGAAATACTCCTGACGCTCGGACAGCTCCAGGAAGCCGCCGGCCACTACCGCGCCGCCGTGCAACTGCAGCCCGACGATCAGGATCTCGCCGCGCGACTGTCGGAAATCGTGCGGGCCGCGCGACAGGCGGCGGACCCGCCGGCTCGCCGCTGAGAAGCGCAGCACTCGCCCGGAAGGCCACGCATCCTGACACCACGCGTCCTGCCGTTTGACTGTTGACCGTCCGCGCAGTATAAGCCTGCCGACGTGCCGACCATTGACGAGTTGTTCGATCTGACGGGGCGCGTGGCGATCGTCACCGGCGGCTCGCGCGGGCTGGGGCTGGAGATGGCCGAAGGGCTCGCCGAAGCGGGCGCCCGCCTGCTGCTCTGTGCCCGGCGATCGGAATGGCTGACACCGACGGTCGCCGACCTGCGAGGCCGCGGGTTCACGGTTGAAGGTGCGACCTGCGATGTCGCCCAGCCGCACCAGGTGCAGGAGGTCGTCGATCGCGCGCTGGCGATCTACGGGCGGATCGACATTCTGGTGAACAACGCCGGACTCAGTTGGGGCGAGGCGCCCGAGACCATGCCGCTCGACAAGTGGCAGAAGGTGCTCGATGCCAACCTGACCGGAGCGTTTCTCTTCTCGCAGGCCGCCGGCCGCGAGATGTTGAAGCAGCAGTACGGACGCATCATCAACATCGCCTCGGTCGCCGGCCTCCAGGGTTTGGTGAACGGCCCGCACTACGCCGGTTACGCGGCGAGCAAGGCGGGTCTGATGGGCCTTACGCGCGAGCTCGCCGCATCCTGGGGACGCCAGGGCATCCGCGTCAACGCGATCGCGCCCGGCTTCTTCCATTCGCGGCTGGCCGACGCGGTGATCCCGCTTGCCGAACCGGGCATCAAGGCGTTCAGTCCGATTCCGCGGGTGGGCGCAGCCGGCGAGCTCAAAGGCGTGGCCGTGTTTCTCGCCGCCGACGCCTCCAACTACATCACCGGCCAGGTGATTGTCGTCGACGGAGGGAGGACAGTTGCGTGAGCCGACAAGCGTCGATCTGTCGCTGTGCCGCCGGCTCGAATTCGAGATTCGGCAACCGCACGACGCGCTCGACTCCGGGGCGCCTGACACCACGACGCTGATCCGATGACACACGGTACGACGCGTGCGGCCCCGTGAAACAACCCGCATGACCGAGCTCGTCCACTACGACGTCCGCGACCGCGTGGCGATCCTCACGATCGACAACCCGCCGGTGAACGCGCTCGGACCCGGGGTGTGGGACGCGGTCGACCGGAGCGTGGCGCAGGCCGGGGCCGACCCCGAAGTGGACGCTGCCGTGCTGATCGGCGCCGGGCAGACCTTCGTGGCCGGCGCCGACATCAACATCTTCAAGCTGCTGAAGACGCGTGAACAATCGCTGCAGCGTTCGGCCCGCATCCACGCGCTGCTGAAGCGGCTCGAGGATGCCCCGAAGCCGCTGGTCGCCGCGATTCACGGCCAGGCGTGGGGCGGCGGCCTCGAGCTGGCGATGGCGTGCCACTATCGGGTCGCGGCGCCGGGCGCGACGGTCGGCCAGCCGGAAGTCCTGCTGGGCATCATTCCGGGCGCCGGCGGCACACAACGGCTGCCACGGCTCTGCGGCGCCGGGCTCGCGCTCGAGATGTGCACCGGGGGAAAGCCGATTGCCGCCGTCAACGCCCACGCAGCCGGGATCGTCGATGCGATCGTCGAAGGGGATCTCCTCGCCGGCGCCATCCGCTTCGCCGCTGCACGCGCCGCGGCAGGCGAACGGCGACAGTCGCGTGCGATTGCGATCTCCGCGGAAACCGCCGCGGCCGGGCGCGAGGCCTCCGTGCGCTGGCGCGCCACCCTCAAGGTGCCGCAGGGCGTGGCGGCGCCGATCGCGGCGATCGCCGCGATCGAAGCGGCGATGACGACGACGTTCGACGCCGGGTCGGCCCGGGAGCGCGAGCTGTTCGCCGACTGCGTCGTCTCGGTCGAGTCGCGGGCGCTCCGCCACCTGTTCTTCGCCGAGCGCGAGGCGTCGAAGGTGCCAGGCCTCCCGCGGGATACGCCGATCGTCGAGGTGATGCGCGCGGCCATCGTCGGCGCCGGGACCATGGGGGCCGGCATCGCGATGACCTACGCCAACGCCGGCATTCCGGTGCTCTTGAAGGAGCTGGACGACACGGCGCTGCAGCGCGGCATCGCCGCCATCCGAAAGAGCTATGAGTCGTCGGTCGCGAGAGGCACGCGGACCGCTGAGACGATCGAACGGGCCCTCGCGCTGATCACCCCGACGACGTCCTACGACGCCTTCGACACCGTCGACATCGTCGTCGAAGCCGTATTCGAGGACCTGGAGCTGAAGAAGGCGACGTTTGCCGATCTCGGCGCCGCCACCCGCGCCGACTGCCTGCTCGCGTCGAACACCTCGACACTCGACATCGACGCGATCGGGCAGTCGAGCGGCCGGCCGGCCCAGGTGATTGGCCACCATTTCTTCAGCCCGGCGAATGTGATGAAGCTGCTCGAGATCGTGCGCG
>WHSN01000133.1 GCA_009380045.1 Luteitalea sp. | reverse complement strand
ACCTGCGTCGGGACAGAATGCCCGCGGTTCACCGACTGCTTCGTCACCCGGATGCGTCAGCTCGCCGCCGAGTCCGACGTGGTGATCGTCAATCACCATCTGCTCTGCGCCGACGCCGCGCTGCGCCAGAATGCCTACGGCGAAGTGATTCCCGCGTGCAGTCATGCGATTGTCGACGAGGCCCACCAGCTGGAAGACATCGCCACTCAATACTTCGGCTACTCTGTCAGCAATTACCGGCTCGAGGATTACGCCCGCGACGCGGAACGGCTTGCAAGGTCGCCCGCGGTCGAGTCCGGGAGCCGCCGTGACGAGATCGAAAACGCCGTCGCTCGTCTGAGAGACGGCGCGCGCGCGTTCTTCAGCGACATCGCCCTTGCCCACCGCACCGGCGGCCGGCTCCGCGGCGAGGAACGCGTCCGGGCCACCGCGGCCTCGTTGTCGGACGCGAGCGAGGCGGCGGCGGAACTGGCCGGCGCACTCGACGCGATCGAAGGCGCGCTGACGCTGCTGAAGACGCTGCCGGCCGATCCTGACGCCGGCGCCCGTTCCGCGAACGACGCACCGGCACTGGCGCGCCGGGCGGGAGAGATTCGCGACGAGCTGCGGCTGCTGCTGCGCGCCGCGGACCCCGACCTCGTGTACTTCGTCGAGTTTCGCGGCAAGGGAGTCTTTCTGCGCGCGTCGCCGATCGACGTCTCCGCCATCATGAAGGAGCTGTTGTTCGACCGGATGCGGACGACGGTGCTCACCTCGGCGACGCTGACCGTGGATGGCGGGTTCCGCTACCTGCGCGATCGGCTCGGCGTGGCGACCGCGACCGAGCTGAGACTGCCGTCGGAGTTCGACTTCTCGCGTCAAGCGATTCTCTATCTGCCGCCGCGCATGCCCGACCCTCGCGCGCCCGAGTTCGCGATCGCTGCCGGCCGCGAGGTGGTCGAGCTCCTGAGGCGCACCCGGGGTCGTGCATTCGTGCTGTTCACGAGCTACGCGTCGCTTCGTGCGGTGCAAGCCATCGCGGAGCTGGGGCTCGACTACCCGATCCTCGTCCAGGGCACCGCACCCCGCTCCCAACTGATCAGACAGTTCCGCGAAACACCGCACAGCGTGCTGTTCGCCACCTCGAGCTTCTGGCAGGGGGTCGACGTGGTTGGCGACGCGCTCAGCTGTGTCGTCGTCGACAAGTTGCCGTTCGCCTCCCCTTCAGACCCGATCACGGCGGCTCGCATCGAGGCGATCCGGACGCGCGGTGGCGAACCGTTCGGCGAGTACCAGATTCCGCTGGCGATCCTGACGCTGCAGCAGGGGCTCGGACGGCTCATCCGTCATCGCCGGGATCGAGGCGTGCTGGCGGTTCTCGACCCGCGGCTGCGCACCAAGGGCTATGGCCGCCGGTTCATCGATTCGCTGCCGCCGGCGCCGGTGGTGAACACCCTCGCCGCGGTCGAAGCGTTTTTCTCAATCGTGTAAGATACGAATTGCCCTGTAATGCTTACTGAGGAGGAATTCATGGTCCGACGAACGAACGGCCGGCCGACTTGGCTGTCTGTCTTCGCCGTCCTCGCTGCGCTCGCCTGTGCGATGCCGGCGCTGGCACAGTCCACCGGCATGGTGAAGGGGATCGTCAGCGACGACAAAGGCCAACCGGTTGAGGGCGCGAGAGTCACGATCGAAATGACCGGTGGCACCGGCCGCCGGTTCGAGACCAAGACGAACGGGAAAGGCGAGTTCATCCAGATCGGGCTGAACTCCGGCGCCTACCAGGTCTCGGCCGAGAAGGACAAGCTGGCGTCGGCGCCGGCCACGGTGAACGTGCGGGTGAGCACCACCCAGGAAACCAACCTGGTTCTCGGCGTCGCCAGCGCCTCCGCTTCGAAAGAGGCGCTCGCCAGCGCCGCGGAGCTGAAAAAGGCCTTCGAAGAGGGCGTCGCGGCCAGCGGCGCCGGCAATCACGACCAGGCAATCGAGAGGTTCACGGCGGCGACAGCGATCAGCCCGGCCTGCTACGACTGCTACAACAATATCGGCTTCAGTCATTCCCAGAAAAAAGAGTGGGAACAGGCCGAGGCGGCCTACAAGAAGTCGACCGAAGTGAAGCCCGACGACGCCGCTGCCTACAACGGCCTCGCGACCGTGTACAACGCGCAGCGGAAATTCGACCTCGCCGCCGAGGCCAGCGCGAAGGCCTCCGAGCTGTCCGGCGTCATCGGCGCCGCCGGGGGGGCCGCCGGGAACGCCGACGCGCTCTACAACCAGGGCGTGATCCTGTTCAACGGCGGCAAGGCGGCCGAAGCGAAGCCGATATTCGAATCGGCGGTCGCGGCAAACCCCAATCACGCCGAGGCGCACTACATGCTCGGGATGACGCTGGTGGGAGTCGACCCCGCGAAGGCGGTGCCGGAGTTCGAATCCTACCTGAAGCTCGCTCCGACGGGTCCGAATGCGACGATGGCGAAGCAGTTTGTCGACGCCTTGAAGAAATAGGCGTGCTCGACGCCGCCGCGCTTCGCGGCCGGCTGAACGGCGTGCGCGATCGAATCGCGCGCGCCGCCGACCGATCCGGGCGCGATCCCGCATCTGTCCGCCTGATCGCCGTCTCCAAGACATTCCCGATTGAGTTCATTCGCGCAGCCGCCGACTCGGGCCAGACGGAATTTGGTGAGAACAAGGTGCAGGAAGGTCTGGGAAAGATTCAGCAGACCCTGTCGCTGTTGTCTCTCCGGTGGCATCTGATCGGCCACCTGCAACACAACAAAGCACGGAAAGCCGCCACCGCCTTCCACATCATCCACTCAATCGACAGCGCCTCCCTCCTCCAGAAGGTCGATGAAGCGGCCGCCGCGGCGGGACGGCCGGTCGAGGTGCTGATCCAGGTCGATCTGGCGCGCGAACCGACCAAGCATGGCGCTCCGGCCGATGCGGTCCCGGCGATCGTGGAGCTGGCGGCGAGCTGTCGCGCGGTCCGGCTGACCGGTCTGATGACGCTTCCGCCGGCCGCCGACGATCCGGCGGACGCCAGGCCGCACTTCGCGGCCCTGCGGGATTTGCGCGACCGCTTGGTGGCTGGCGGAGCAGAACCGTTGATGCTGGCCGAGCTTTCGATGGGCATGAGCCACGACTTCGAAGTGGCGGTCGAAGAGGGCGCCACGATGGTACGGGTGGGGTCGGCCATCTTCGGAGATCGAGGCGCGATGTGAACGTCGCCGGAAGGCGACGACTGGCCCAGAGCCGGCGACGAATCGTCCAACACCCGAGATGCAGAGGCCATTTTCGCGCGGCGCTCGGCTGAGCTAGGGCATCGTCGTAGCCATGACGGGACTGTCGTGCCCGCCCGTTCGCGCCGATACCGGAAAACGAGCGGCAGCGAACGAGAAACCCTTATGAATGTCAGTCCCCTCGATCTGCGGGAACAGCGGTTCCGGAAGGCACTGCGCGGCTACAACAAGATCGAGGTCACCTCGTTCCTGCTGGCGGTCGCCGACGACTACGAGCAGGCCCTGCACGAGACAGACCGTCTGCGCCAGGAGGTCGCGCGGCTCGAAGGGGCGCTCAGCCAGCACCGGGACGACGAGCGGAGCCTGCAGAGCACTCTGATCACGGCTCACAAGCTGTCGGACGACATCAAGGCCAGCGCGGAGCTCGAGGCGCAGCGGATCGTCCGCGACGCGCAGTCCCGCTCGGCAATCCTCCTCGAGAAAGCGCAGGCACGCCTCGAGGACCTGCAGCATGAGATCGACGGTCTCCGGTTGAAGCGTCGGGACGTCGAAACGAGCCTCGGCGCGACCATCCAGACGCTGCAACACGCGCTCGAGCACGTTCGCGAGCAGGACGAGCGCAGCCGCGACGACCGGATCCTCTTGCACCGGCCGCGCAACGTTGAGTCGCTGGACGGCAGAGCAGCTGACTCTCAGGACGCCAAGGGCCGCTGAGCCATCCGCGAGCCTGCGATCCCGTGGCGCGCAATGTCACCGGCGTGTCTCATGACGTCACGAAGGACCACGACCCTCACAACGCCCCTCCGATCAACGACGTCGTGGTCTTCGTCTGCCTCGTGCCTTGATGACAGACAACGAGCGATGTGAACTGAAACGCACTCTCCGTTAGCGCGGAGTCGGCGCCCCGGGCAAAGGCGTCGTCGCCGACATCTCGACGTCCACCGACAGGTTGAACGGCCACTGCACCACATATCCAGGCACGAGCTCGATCGGTTTCCGGTAGTCGCCGCTCACCGTGACGCGCCGGTTCTGGCGATCGATGGCCAGGTCGTTTCCCCCGAGCGGGATATCGTAGTCGGTCGCCAGCCCGACGACACGGATCCGCAGGTCTTCGTCGCTCTTGGCCCTGTACATCGCGACTTCGCGCACGCCATCGCGGAACCGGATGAACGACAGGTACTCTGAACCGACGCGATATGCAGCGTTGGCCACCAGGGCGACGATCGCCAGTTTGACCAGCAGCTTGATCATCGAATCTGGTGCAGCATGCGATCCCACCGGGTCCTGGTGAAGAAGTGCACGAACACCGAGCCGAGCCGCCGGACGGCGGCGCCGGCGCCCTCCGCCTGCGCGTCCTCACGACCAGCGTCGTACGACCAGTAGATGACGAGCGCCCGGCCCTTGACGTAATCGCGCGGCAGAAAGCCCCAGTAGCGGCTGTCCTGCGAGTTGTCGCGGTTGTCCCCCATCACGAAATACTGGTTCGCCGGGACGGTGACCGGTCCATAGCGCTCGCGCACATCGAACGACGTGACTTCGTAGACGTCGGAGTCGCTCCGTGGCGCGTCGATGAAGTGGACGTACGGCTCGTCGAGCGGCGTGCCGTTGATGTGTACCTTCTTGGCCCGCAGCTCCACTGTATCGCCCGGCAGACCGATGACCCGTTTGATGAAGTCGCGATCGGGCTCTTCGGGATACTTGAAGACGACGACATCGCCGCGCTCGATGGCGCCGATCGGCAGGAGCGTGCGTTCGATGGCCGAGGCGCTGGGACCGAAGACGAACTTGTTGACCAGCAGGTGATCGCCGATGAGCAGGTTGTTCTCCATCGACCCGGTCGGAATCTTGAACGCCTGGACGACGAAGGTCCGGATGAACAACGCGAGAATGACGGCGATGACGATCGATTCGAAGTATTCGCGCAGCGTCGACTTGCGAAATGATTGCTCAGCCATCAACCGGCCTTGGTCATCCTTCGTGACTCGGTGATGAAAAGGGTGTGGCCCGCATGATCAGCCCTCGTTGTCGGTCCCCATCTTGAGGACGGCCAGGAAGGCCTCCTGCGGGATCTCGACCCTGCCGACCCGCTTCATCCGCTTCTTGCCTTCCTTCTGCTTCTCGAGCAGCTTGCGCTTCCGGGAGATGTCGCCGCCGTAGCACTTCGCCAGCACGTTCTTGCGCATCGCCTTCACGGACTCGCGGGCGATGATCCGGCCGCCGATCGCCGCCTGGATCGCCACCTCGAACATTTGCCGCGGGATCAGCTCGCGCATCTTGGCGGCGAGCGCCCGGCCGCGGTCGTAGGCCATGTCGCGGTGAACGATGATCGACAGCGCGTCCACCGGGTCGCCGTTCACCAGGATGTCCAGTTTCACCAGCGGCGAGGGCCAGTAGCCGGTGACATGATAGTCGAGCGACGCATAGCCCCGGGAGATGGTCTTGAGCTTGTCGTAGAAATCGAGCACGACCTCGTTGAAGGGCAGCTCGTAGGTGACGAGCACCCGGTTCGAGGCGAGATACTCGAGCGTCTTCTGAACGCCGCGCTTGTCCTGACAGAGCTGAATGATACCGCCGACGTGCTCGGCGGGCGTGAGGATCATGGCGGTGATCACCGGCTCTTCGATCGTTTCCACCAGCCCGGCGTCGGGCAGCTTCGCCGGGCTGTCGATCTCGTGGACCACGCCGTCGGTGGTCGTCACACGGTAGAGCACTCCCGGCGCGGTGGTCACGAGATCGACGTCGAACTCGCGCTCCAGCCGTTCCTGCACGATCTCCATGTGCAGCAGCCCGAGGAACCCGCATCGGAACCCGAACCCGAGCGCGACGGATGTTTCGGGTTCGTAGAAGAACGAGGCGTCGTTCAGCCGCAGCTTCTCCAGGGCATCGCGCAGCTCCGGATACTGGTGGCCTTCGACCGGGTAGAACCCGGCGAACACCATCGGTTTCAGCTCTTTGAAGCCGGGGAACGGCTCGAGCGCCGGCCGCGCGGTTCCGGTGACGGTATCACCGATCTTGGCGTCGCTGATCTTCTTGACGTTCGCCACGAGAAAGCCGACTTCGCCGACGCTGAGCTCGTCAATCGGAACCGCCTTGGGAGTGAAGATCCCGAGCTGCTCGGCGTCGTAGTCCTGTCCCTCGGCCATGAACCGGATCCGCATGCCGGTGCGAAGCGTGCCGTCGATGACGCGCACGACGATCACCACGCCGCGGTAGGGGTCGTACCACGAGTCGAAGATCAGCGCCTTGAGCGGCGCGTCGAGATTGCCGCGAGGCGCCGGCAGGCGGGCGACGATCGCCTCGAGAATCTCGGGGACGCCGGTTCCGAGTTTGGCGCTGGCCAGAATCGCGCCGGTGCCGTCCAGGCCGATGATGTCCTGAATCTGGCGTCGCGCCTCCTCGGGCTCGGCGCTCGGCAAATCGATCTTGTTGATGACGGGAATGATCTCGAGGCTGTTCTCGACCGCCAGGTAGGCGTTGGCCAGCGTCTGCGCTTCGACCCCCTGAGAGGCGTCCACGAGGAGCAGCGCGCCTTCACAGGCGGCGAGCGAGCGGGTGACCTCGTACGAGAAGTCGACGTGCCCCGGCGTGTCGATCAGATTCAGGACGTATTGCTCGCCGGCAATCGAGGTGTAGTTCAGGCGGACCGGATGGGCCTTGATGGTGATGCCGCGCTCGCGCTCGAGGTCCATCGCGTCGAGGACCTGGGCTTCCATCTCCCGCGCCTGGAGCGCGCCGGTGACCTCGAGAAACCGATCCGCGAGGGTCGATTTCCCATGATCGATATGCGCGATCACAGAGAAGTTCCGGATGCGGCGGGCTTCCACGGCCGGCTAACGTGCTTCCAGCGGGATATATCGCTGCGGATACTCTGGCCCGATGTAGTCGGCGCGCGGACGGATCAACCGGTTGTTGGAGAACTGTTCGAGCACGTGGGCGGTCCACCCCGATACCCGGCTGACGGCGAAAATCGGGGTGAACAGATCGATCGGAACCCCCAGCGCGTAGTAGGTCGAGGCTGAGTAGAAGTCGACGTTCGGGTTCAGCTTTTTTTCCGACTGCACCAGCGCCTCGATGCGCTGTGACAGGCTGAACCACACCGTCTCCCCCGTTCGCTCCCCGAGGTCCTTCGACATCTGCCGCAGATGCGTTGCCCGCGGGTCTTCGGTGTGATACACGCGATGGCCGAACCCCGGAATTTTCTCCTTACGACCGAGCTTGGCCCGGATCACCTCGTCCGCCTTTTCTGGCGCCGCCTCCTTCCCGATCTCGAGCAGCAGACGCATCACTTCTGAATTGGCGCCACCGTGCAGCGGTCCCTTCAGCGCTCCGATGGCGCCCACCGTCGCGGAGTGGATGTCCGAGAGCGTCGCCGCGATGACGCGCGCGGCGAAAGTCGAGGCATTCAGCTCGTGATCCGCATGAAGGATCAGCGCGACATCGAAGGCGCGCGTGGCCAGCGCGCTCGGCCGTTCCCCGGTGAGCATGTAGAGGAAGTTCGCGGCGTGCCCGAGCACCGGATCGGGCTGGATCGGGCCGCCCCCGCCGTTCACCCGTCCCATCGTCGCGACCAGCGAGCCGAGTTGCGCGGTCAGCCGAACGGCCTTGCGGTAGTTGGCGTCGGGCGAGTTGTCCCCGGCATCGGGGTCGTAGTGGCTGAGGACCGAGGTCAATGTCCTCAACTGGTCCATCGAATCGCCGGCCGGGAGCGCGCGCATCACCCGGAGCAGCCCCTCGGGCAACGCACGCCCGGCCACGAGCTGCGACTGCAGATCGCCGAGCTCGGCGCGGGTCGGCAGGCGGCGGTGCCAGAGGAGATAGCAGACCTCTTCGAAGGTCGCGTGCCTGGCCAGTTCGTGGATGTCGTATCCGCAGTACGCCAGCACACCCCGGTCGCCATCGAGGTAACAGATGGCCGACGAGGTGGCGACGGTATCTTCGAGTCCCGCCTTTGGCTTGGCAATCGTGGTCATGATGTGGCAATGATAACAGCCGCCGCCACGCGTCGGGCGGTCAGTGGATGATCGAGGCGGTCGGGGCAGCCGTCGCGGGCTGCCCGGGGGCGACCGGCTGCCCCAGTGGCCCCATCTGCGCGTATCGCAGGAACATCTGACCCCACTCGGTCGTTTCGGTCCAGCGCTCGAACACCTTGCGGTCCAGCAGCGGCCATCGATAGAAGTCGTGATAGACGTCGCTGGCCAGGATGAACCCGTTCACCAGCGGGGTGTGAAAGAACAGCTTCTGGAACCGCTTCAGCGGCCCGAACCAAATCAGGTCTCCGCCGCCGACGCGCACCAGGTTCTTGCCGACCTTGAAATTCCAATTCTCGCTGGCCGCATCCGCGTCGCCGACGATCTCGATCTCGCGCGGATCGCCGATTCCCAGGCCGTCTTCGTGCGCCAGCCGGATGTACTGCAGCGACATCGGGTCGAATCCCATCATCCTGGCCGACACGGCATCGATCGCCACCTGATCGTCGGATGCCAGCATGACGTTCTTCACGACCGGGTACATGGTTCGTGGTCCCGGGCCGTTGCCGGCGGTCGTGCCGTCCATGATCGCGAAGAGACCAGCGTGGATCTCCTTCTGGATCGCGAGCAGATCGACCAGCGTCTCGTGGATCCACGAATGCGTATAGTGGCGGCGGGTGTTGAGCAGCCCGCCGAAGGCGTTCTTCATCGCGCCGGTGGTGGTCGTATAGATATGGCACTTGGTCGTCGGCAGGTGGACGATGTTCTTGCCGAAGAAGTAGTCGGGGATGTGGATGCCTTCAGGGAATATGCTGTTCAGGACCCGCATGCGCGCCTTGGGCTGGTAGCGCACCCAGGTCATGTCCTGGTCCTTGAAGTTGTAGCGGACGGGGATGCCGTAGCGTTTGAAGATCGGGACGTAGTGGTTCAGGTCCTCCCCTTTGAACGCGTTGGTGACGACCGTCTTGTTCTGCACGCACACCTGGTCGGTGAACCCGCGCCCTGCGAGCGCCCGGATGGTGCCTTCGAGCTGCCACGGCGTGGTGTTCGCCGCCGGGAAGGGGAAGTGCCAGGAAATATTGTCCTTGAGGATCGTCGTCTTCCCAGGGACGAGGGCGCGCGAGACGCCGGCGAGGTCGACGAGCCGGTCGATGTCGGTCAGGACCGTGTCCGGAGCGACCCTGAGCACTGCGACTCTTGATTTCATTTCCCGCTGGCGACCTGGGTGTTGAAGACGACCCTCTCGTCGCCGGCATATTGCTGGACGACCGAGAGCAGGCCGGTGTAGAGGAACCCGACCTGGAACAGCATCAAAAAGGGGACGGTACCGTAGATCTGATTCGCCAGCGCGTAGAACACCGTCGCCGTGAAGTAGAGGCCGAGCGCGAGCTCGATCAGGGGCTGCACGGCGACCGACTGGCGGTATTTCTTGCCGACCCATTCGTCCGAGTTGCCTTCGATCCGATACTTCGGGGTCCGGGCGAACTCCGTGTGCTTGTTGAACAGCGCTTCAAAGACCGCGCGGGTATTGTTCACCGACAGGCCGATCCCCACCGACATCAGAAACGGGACGTACTTGAGTCGCGCCAGCCAGTCGGTGTGAATCTCGCGCTGGCAGACCAGGTAGAAGTTGCACAACGAGAAGGTCGCCGCGAAGAACAACGGGATGTCGATCAGCAGCATCTCGTACCAGCCCATGTTGTAGCGGATCACCATGGACGGGAAGATCAGAACCGACAGTACGCACATCAACGGGTAGTTGAAATTGGCGGTGAGATGGAAGAAGGCCTCGGCCTTGACCCTGAGCGGCACGTCGGCACGAAGAATCGTCGGCAACAGCTTGCGGCAGGTCTGGATCGATCCTTTGGCCCACCGATGCTGCTGTGACTTGAAGGCATTCATCTCGACCGGCACTTCAGCCGGCGCGATGACGTCGGAGACGAACACGAACTTCCAGCCGCGCAGCTGCGCCCGGTAGCTCAGGTCGAGGTCCTCGGTGAGCGTGTCGTGCTGCCACCCGCCCGCATCGTCGATGGCGAGGCGGCGCCAGACTCCGGCGGTGCCGTTGAAGTTGAAGTATCGCCCTGCACGGTTCCGGCCGCCGTGTTCCAGCACGAAGTGGCCGTCGAGCAGGATCGATTGGATCTTCGTCAGCAGCGAGTAGTTCTGATTGATGTGCCCCCAGCGCGCCTGCACCATCGCGATCCTGTCGCTGCTGAAGTGCGGCATCATCCGGGTCAGGAAGTCGGGCGTGGGGAGGAAGTCCGCGTCGAAAATGGCTATGAACTCCCCGCGGGCCACCTTGAGGCCGGCCTCGAGCGCTCCGGCTTTATAGCCGGTGCGATCCGTGCGGTGGAGATACTTGATGTCGATGCCTTCGGCGGCGAAGCGGCGCACCGCCATCTCGGCAATGCTGCGGGTCTCGTCGGTCGAATCGTCGAGCACCTGAACTTCGAGCAGCTCCCGTGGGTAGTCCATGGCGCAGACCGCCTCGATCAGCCGGTCTGCGACGTACATCTCGTTGTAAAGCGGAAGCTGAATGGTGACGACCGGAGTTGGCGAGAGGGCCGGACCGGGCTGGGACTCCTGCCCGCGGTACCTCATGTATAAATAGACGATGTAGTACCTGTGCCATCCATAGACGGCCAGAATGATCAGGACAAAGAAGTACGTGGCGAGCGTAAGCGTTTCAACGGGCGTCATTTAGCACAATCGCTTATATTACTGACCGGTCCACCCCAGGTCAACGAAACCGCATGCACCCATCGCAGTTGAAAGCGCTCCTGGCCGAGGTTGCGACCGGCCATATCGACATTGCAAGCGCCGAACATGCGCTCCTCGAGGCCCTGCGAGCGAAACCGTTCGAGGATCTGGGCTTCGCTCGCGTCGATCATCACCGGTCGGTCCGGCAGGGCTTCCCCGAAGTCGTACTCGGCTTAGGCAAAACACCTGCCCAAATCGCCGCCATCACGGCCGAGATTGCCCGTGCAGGATCGACCGTCCTCGTCACGCGTGCCACCCGCGAGATGTTCGACGCGGTGCGCATCGAGTTGACACGCGCCCTGTATTACGCCGAGGCGCAGATCATCGCGTTGCGGCAGCAGGAGATCGCACCTGGGAAGGGACAGATTCTCGTGGTCGCTGCGGGCACCTCCGACCTTCCCGTCGCCGAGGAAGCCGCGTGTACGGCAGAGCTGATGGGCAACGACGTCGGACGGCTGTATGACGTGGGGGTCGCCGGAATCCATCGACTCCTCGGCGAGCGGGCCCGTTTCGAGGCCGCTCGCGTGATTATCGTGGTCGCCGGCATGGAGGGGGCGCTCCCGAGTGTGGTTTCGGGACTGGTCTCGGTGCCGGTGATCGCCGTGCCGACGTCGGTCGGCTACGGCGCGAGTTTCGGAGGGATCGCAGCCCTGCTCGGGATGCTGACGAGCTGTGCGTCCGGAGTATCGGTCGTGAACATCGACAACGGCTT
>WHSN01000113.1 GCA_009380045.1 Luteitalea sp. | reverse complement strand
GCGCTCCAGAATCTGGCGGCGAATGCGCTGCGATACGCACCGGCCGGATCGCGCGTCACGCTCCGGGCGCACCGCACCGGCGACGGCATCGCCGTCACCGTCCGCGACGAGGGTCCGGGGATGGCACCCGAACATCTGCCCCACCTCTTCGATCGGTTCTACAAGGCGGAGTCGTCGCGCACGGCACCGGTCGCGCCCTCGGCAGCCGACGCCGGCGGGAGTGGCCTCGGGCTGTCGATCGTCAAGGCAATCGCCGAACGCCACGGTGGACGCGTGAGCGTCCGCAGCCGGCCGGGCGAAACGGTGTTCGAAATCCTGCTGCCGGATCCGGGCCGCCGGTCCGCGTAGCAGGTCCTGGCCGACGTGCCCGGACACGAACGTCTTCACGATCAACCGCTGGGCGCGCCGACCGGGCCGGACGCGGCAGGGTGCTCGGCGTCCGCGGTGATCGCTGGTCCGGGTCCGGCGTGCCGCTACGCGACGCGCCCGGCCGGCGCGAGCTGCAGGCGGTTGCGGATCTCGTCGAACGCCAACTGCAGCTCCTGGATCGGGCGCGGCACCCGGCTCGCCCTCGCGTAGACCCAGCCGGTCTCGCGGATCAGCTCGTGCCCTTCGATGCGCGCGCAGAAGAACTGACCGGCGCGCACTTCGCGGGCGATCGCCTGGTACGGGACGATGCTGATGCCGAGACCGGTCTTGACCATCGCCTTGATGATCTCGACATTCTCGGTGTCCATCACGATCGTCGGCTCGATCTTCTCGGTTACGAAAAACGCATCGATGACGTGGCGGGTCGCGGAGCCGGCCTCGAAGAGGATGAATGGCTCTTCCGCCAGATCGTGCGGAGCGATGCGGCGCTTCTTCGCGAGCCGATGTGTCGGCATGGTCACGACCAGCAGCTCTTCACGCAACACCGGCAACGTCACCAGGTCGGACTCATCGACCGGAAGCGTCAGCAGGCCTGCGTCGACGCGGCCAGCGCGGATCTCCTCCACCGACCGGCCGGCCGTCGCGACGGTCAGGCGCATCTCGACCTGCGGGTGCACGCGCTTCATGTGCTTCAAGAGCGGCGGAAATACGTAGAGACATACCGTCATGCCGCCGGCCAGCCGCAGCGTCCCGCGCAGCGTTCCGGTGCGGTCGGTGATGGCGCCGACGGTGTCCCGGACATCCTGAAACACCCGCTGGCCCAGTTGTACCAGGCTTTCGGCGGCCGGGGTCATGCGCACCTGACGGCCGACCCGCAGGAACAGCGGCTCCCCGAGCTCCTCTTCGAGCAACGCAATCTGACGGCTGATCGCCGACTGCGACACCTGCAGCTTGCGGCCCGACGCCGTGAACGACCCGGTCTCGGCGATCGCCTGCAGGATCTCGAGCTGACGGAGGTCCATCGCTGCATACTAACAGGCCGCGAATGCGCAAGGCACGAATCAGGAAGTCACGAAGGTGAGGAACGCCGGCGGCGCAGGCGGACACCAGGGCCGGGAGGGGCCTGACTTCGTGATGTCGTGACCCGTCAACGTGCGGGCGCGCGGATCTGCAGCTCCGCGACCCACCAGGGGATCCCCGCTTCGCGCGCGGTTTGCGTCAGCCGGACGAAGCGGGCGGTCACCGGCTGAACGACGATGGTCAGAGGCACCACGCCAGGATCGGCGAGCGCCGCCCGCACGGTTTGAACGGCCGTTGGGCCACGCCACTCCTCTCTCCATGCCAGGCCGTCGCTGGACATCTCGATCCGCAGATCGCGTGGGTGGCCAAATGCGAACGCGCCCATGCCAAGGACGATGGCGCCGATCTCGTGGGGCGCGCCGAGGTCGGCGACAATCTCTTCGCCGCCGCGCTGCTCCTCACCAGACCCCCAGGCCGTCACCACGCGGCCGTCTTCCAGCCGGTTCAGGTCCTCGTTGTGTCTGTTGGCGCGCAACGAGTGCACGGGCAGCGCCGCGCCCGTGCGCGTCGGTGACCGTGCGTGGATCGGGAGCACGAACGTCGTCCAGCCGTCGGTCTGCAGCCCGGCTCCGACGCCAGGCATCGCCTGCAGCGCAGCCGCCGTCACGACTGCGTCTGGGCGAGAGCGGTCGACCGAGACGCCGATCGGTCCAAGCGACGCGAGTTCCTCGAGTGCCTCGAACCGACCGTCCCTGATCGCGTGGACGAGCGGAAGATAGTGCGGCGGAGCATAGCCACTGTAGCCATTCACAATCGGCCGGCCGTGGCTCATCGAGCGGAAGATCGAGGCGAAGTCGACGTCGACGTCTCCTGGGGGGATTTCGACGACAGCAGCGACGTCGCTCCATGGCGGCGGAGCCTTCGCGGCAGTTGCCACCGGCAAGCGGATCCAGCCGTCGGCCAACAGGCCGGCGCACACCGCGGCGACCATCGCGACCCGTCGCCAACCGGCAGCCAGTCGCGCCAGCATGACGGCCAGGACGACCGACTGGCAGAGCACGGCCAGCATCGCGAAGCGGGCCGGCACCCTCAGCACATCGAACCCGGGCAGGCGCATCAGCCACGCATATGGCGGCTCGTACAGCACCGGCCGGCCCAGGAAGGTCGGGGCGGGACCCAGGGCCAGCACGTACATCGCAACCGTGGCCAAAAGGTAAAAACCGAGCACCGATCGTTGCCGCCACGCGCGCCGGACCACGGGATGCTGCGCCGCGGCGACGAGCGCCGCGAGCACGGCAATTGAAAATGGCTTGTGAAACTCGGTGACGCTCAGCAGGCGCCCGATGGACCAGGGGCCGACCACAATCGTGCTGAGGGCAACCGCGGCTGCGGCCAGGGCGACGATCGCAGCGGCGAGCGCGGTGGCGAACGTTGAAACGGTCCACTCCCCCTTCAGCGATCGCGTCCGTGCGGCGAGGGCCGTCCCGACGACGCCGGCAGCCAGGATCGTCGCCCCCGGGAAGACCGCTGTCTCGGGCAGGGCCTCCGCGAGTCGCGATCCCCACAAGGCAAGGTCGCGGGGGGCCGCCAGGAACCCGGAGATGTCTGCCCCGAACCTCTCGATTTCGTTGATATCCCGCATCAGGTGCAACTGTTCGTGCACGCGGCGGTACACCAGCAGCAATGGCAGGAGCGGGATCGCTGCGCAGACCGATGCGATCGCAATCGGCGCCGCCGCCCGGAGGGGCCGGACGAACCACACCACCCACAGGATCAGAAGAATCGACAGGTGGAAGAGGGCGTAGCCGTTCGACAACGCCTGGAGCAACCATGCGACGGCGAACAGGCCAATCCACGCCGGACGTCGCGTGCGCACGAACCTGTGAAGAGCGAGCAGCGCGACCGGCGCCCAGTAGTACGCGAGCATCTGAAGGTGTGAGAGCTGTTCCATCCGGTAGGGCGCGAACCCAAACGCCAGCCCCGCGACCATCGACACATCACGGCGCGAGGTGATCTCGTGAGCGAGCGCCGCGGCGGCGGCCGCACAGAGCGGAAACGAGAGCACGAATGCCGCGTTGTACGCCGCCACCGGATTTCCGGTCAGCCACTGCACCGGGGCGGTCATCGGCAACAGGCCCACCAGCAGCTCGGAAAGAGCCATCGCGCCGGACATCGGGAAGAACATCGGCGCATTCCACCACGCGGTGGTGTAAGGCATGGCGCGGGTGCTCCACCACAGAATCCAGGCGTTCAGGACCGGATCGCCGGCGTCGTGCGGGAAGGCGGATCCAAATGCCTGCAGGAGGGGATAGGTGATCGCGATCGTGAAGGCGAGATAGAGGACTGCGGGACCGAGCCAGCGGATCATGCGCCCGGCAGCAGGACGTCCTTGGCTTCGCGAGCCCAGCCCTGCTCCCAGGTCAGGCCAGCGGCGCGGCGGGCGCCGACGCGCAACCGATCGAGCATCGAGGCATCGCGCGGGTAATACTGAAACAGGTCGAACAGCAGCTCACTCAGTTGACGGCCGGTCGCGAACAGCACCCCGTTGTCGCCGTGCCGTACCCGCTCGGCCAGGCACGCGCCGTAGTCGAGCGCGCACACCGGGACGCCAGCGCCGAACAGATCGGCGATCTTCATCGGGATATCCAGGCCGGACGAGGACCGGTGCAGGCACAGTCCCAGATCGGCGCTGCCGACCACGCGCGGGTAGTCGTCCGGCTCGAGCCATCGAGTCCGCAGCTGCACACGTCTCGCCGGAAGTCCGGCAAATCGGCGCTCGAACTGCATCCGGCGCGCGCCGTCGCCGGTCACGAGAATGACCAGGTCCGGAAACCGGCGGTCCGGGCCAGCCGCCTCCCAGCCGCGAATGCGGTCCTCGAGCCTCGGCACCGCATTGATCACCACGTCGAAATCTTCATCGTCGGTCCAGCTCGTCGGACAGACGATGAATCCCGCTGCGCTCAAGCGAACGCCGAGCCGGCCGAACAGCCCTTGCCGAAAGCGTTCGCGCTCGAGCCGGTCGAGCGGCACGAACGCTGACGCCGGCCGATCGTAGAGCACCCGGGCATTGGTCACGCCAAAACGGCTTTCGAGAAACGCGGCCATGCCTCTCGACACGCACAGATTTGCTTCCACCAGCCGCGCGTCCCTGCGTTCGTACCAGCGGGCCAGTCGCACCGCCGGGTGCCAGCGGCCGACCCGAAGGCGGAGCATCGTGTATCCCAGATTGTGCCAGTCGATCACGAAGCGGACGCCGCGCTTGCGCAGGCAGAACCAGGCGACGGCAACGGTCGGAAAGGCAGGCGGGATTTGCAGCAGGACGAGATCGGGCGGGGGAAGCCGGCGCAGCGCACGCCACAACCGGAAGCCGAGGCGGGCGGCGTCGACCACTGCCCGGAGGGCGTATTCGAGCCCCGAGGTCGGCTGGACTCTGAGCGTGGACGGGATGAGGCGGTGCAGCCGAATGCGCGGATCGTCGTCAATCGAACGGTGAACCGGGGTGCCGGTGTACCCGACGAAATCGATATCCACGCCGCAGGACGCCAGCGCCCGCGCGTGATACTGCATCCGCGCGCTTCGCCCGAGATCCGCCAGCACCAGGACCACGGCTCTCAAGCGGTCTTCTTCCGCAGGCGCTGCTCGATGATGCGGACCACCGCCGACTCCTCGGCGCTCAAGCAGGAGCCGGCCTTCGCCACCGCGGCGCGCGCATTGATGGTCTGAATCGTGCCGCCGTCCATGTAGGCCTCGAGAATCGCCGGGTGGATATAGCACTTGCGGCACACCGCCTTGGTGTTGCCCAGGCGCCTGGCCACCGACTCGATCGCCTTGATGACGTTCCGCCTGGCTTCGGCGCTCGACTTGTGGTGCTCGATGGCCGCCAGCGCCTGCGCCGCGAGCACCGTGCCGGCCCAGGTGCGGAAATCCTTCGCAGTGAATTCCTCGCCGGTCGTCTCGCGCAAGTACGCGTTCACGTCGGCAGAGTCGATCTCCTGGCGCTTCCCGCTGTCGTCGACGTACTGAAACAGCTCGTAGCCCGGCAGGTCGCGACAGGCCTTGACGATCCGGGCGAGCCGGCGGTCGTCGAGATCGATCGCGTGCTCGATGCCGCTCTTGCCGCGGAACTCGAACCGCACCTTTCCCCGCTGGACCACGGCGTGGGCATCACGCATCGTGGTGAGCCCGACCGATCCGTTCTCGCGGGCATACTCTTCGTTGCCGACCCGAATCAACGTTTTTTCGAGGAGCTGCACGACGGCCGCCAGCACCTTCTCGCGCGGCAGGTGCGGCCGGGTCAAGTCGCGCTCGGTCTGTTCGCGGATCCGCGGCAGCGACTGCGCGAAGGCCAGCAGACGCCCGTACTTCACCTCGTCGCGCACCTCGCGCCACCGCGTGTGATAGCGATACTGCTTTCGGCCCCTCGCATCCCGGCCGGTGGCCTGGAGATGACCGTTGGTGTGCGGACAAATCCAGACTTGTGTCCAGGCGGGCGGGATCGCCAGAGCGCGAATGCGCTGCAGCTCCGCCGGAGCCTTCACCGGACGTCCGTCGGCTCTCACGTAGCGGACGTGCGCCTTCGGCCCGGCGCGCCGGATCCCCGGCGTCGTTTCGTCGTTGACATACCGAAGTCCCGCCACGCGGGCGGAGCTGGCCGGATCGAGCGGCTCGCCGGGCGCCGCGCCACGCGGCGTCAGCGCTCGAACAGCAGTCCGCATGCGGCTGCGCTGACGCACGGCGCCCCGCTCGCCGGTCTGGAGACGACGCCAGGCTGCGGGGAGCCGGGTGGCCATTCCCATCGGTCGAAGCAAGGAGAGGTCCACGCCCTGCCCGGTCACGAGCTCGGCCACAGACGCTCGCCGGTGATCAGCCGGACCCGCCGCTGCAGCGTCAGGTAGGCCCAGGCCCATTCGCCCATCACTGCGAATCGATTGCGGAATCCGACCAGCCAGAAGATGTGCAGAAAGATCCAGATCAGCCAGGCGAAGAAGCCTGACGTCCTCAATGGTCCGATGTCGGCAACCGCCGACCCGCGGCCGATAACCGCCATGTTGCCGTAGTCACGGTAACGGAAGGGCTCGAGCGCTTCGCCGCGGATGGCGCGAATCACATTCCGGGCGGCGTGCGCCCCTTGCTGCATCGCGACCTGGGCGACGCCGGGGAGAGGACGCCCGTCCTGCTGAAGTGAACAGATATCCCCGGCAACGAAGATCTCGGGACGGCCCGGAATGGCAAGGGTCCGCTCCGCAATCACGCGACCGGCTCGATCGAGCGGCACACCGAGCGAACGGGGAAGCGGCGATGCCGCGACGCCAGCCGCCCAGAGCACCGTCTGGGCGGCGATCCGTTCGCCGCCGACCATCACCCCTTCAGTGTCGACGGAGGTGACAACGGTGCTGGTGCGCACTTCCACGCCCAACCGTGTCAGCGCCTCGTGTGCCTGGCCCCTGAGCTTCTCGGGGAATGTCCCGAGCACATGCGGGCCGCCTTCGAGCAGCAGAATCCGGGCAGACTCCGGCCGGATGTTGCGGAAGTCCTTTCTGAGCGACTGCCGGGCAATTTCCGCGAGCGCGCCGGCGAGCTCCACACCGGTCGGTCCGCCGCCGACGATGACGAACGTGAGCAGCCGTCGCTGCGCCGCGCTGTCAGTCTCCTGCTCGGCCGCCTCGAAGGCGAGAAGCACCTGCCGCCGGACCTCGAGCGCGTCGTCCAGCGTCTTCAACCCGGGCGCTCGCGACGCCCATTCCGGATGACCGAAGTAGGCGTGTGCAGCACCGCTGGCGAGAATCAGGTAGTCGTAGGCGATTCCGCGATCGCTCTGCGCTCCGTCGCCGGTCGGTCCGGAACTGAGCAACACCCGGCGTGTCGCGGCGTCGATGCGTTGCGCGTCGGCCAGCAGCACCGTCACGTTCGGCTGTTTTCGCAATACCCACCGGATTGGGGAGGCGACGTCGCCCGGCGACAACGACGCCGTCGCCACCTGATAGAGCAGCGGTTGGAACAGGTGATAGTTGTGGCGATCGACGAGCGTCACCCGAACCGGCGCCCGCGCGAGAGCCCTGGCGGCGTGGAGGCCGCCGAAGCCGCCACCGACGACGACGACATGAGGCACGGTTCATCTTACGTGCTATCTTGACTTCATGTCTCCAGTCTCATCGCGCGAGCGCAACACGCCGCTCGGCGGACCGGCGTCGATCGTTGAGACGGCGTGCCCGCTCGATTGTCCCGACGCCTGCAGCCTTCACGTGACGGTCCGTCACGGCAAGGTCGTCACCATCGACGGATCGCACAGAAACCCGGTCACCAACGGGTTCATCTGCGCCAAGGTCCGGCGGTTCGGTGAGCGCCTCTACGGGACCGACCGGCTGCAGTATCCCGGCGTCCGCCGCGGCCGCAAGGGCCAGGGACGATTCGAGCGCGTGTCGTGGGACGTCGCGCTCGGCCTTGTCGCGGAGCGGATGGAGCGCGCCAAACGCGAGTCGGGCGGCGAATCGATTCTGCCCTACTCCTATGGCGGATCGAACGGCCTGATGACCCAGGACAACCTGGATGCGACGCTGTGGCGGCGGTTCGGCACCTCCCGGCTCGCCCGGACGGTCTGCGCCGCACCGACCGGGGCGGCGAACATGGCGCTGTACGGCAAGATGCCGTCGGTCACCTACGACGACTATCCGGACGCCAAGCTGATCATCCTGTGGGGGGTGAACCCCTCCGCGTCGGGGATTCACCTGGTGCCGTACGTTCGCGAGGCCCAGAAGCGGGGCGCGGCGCTGGTCGTCATCGACCCCAGGTCAACGCCGCTCGCGCGCTCGGCTGCCGTGCACCTGCCGGTGAAGCCGGGGACCGACGTCGTCGTCGCCCTGGCGCTGCACCGCTATCTCTTCGCCAACGGGTATGCCGACCGGCAGTTCCTGCAGGCACACAGCGTGGGCTCCGATCAGCTGAGGGAACGCGCCGAGGAGTGGACGATCGAACGGGCGGCGGATGTCGCGGGCATTCCGGCGGCCGATCTGCAGCAGGCCGCCGACCTGTACGCCCGCTCGTCGCCGGCTTTGATTCGCTGCGGCTGGGGCCTCGAGCGCAATCGTAACGGCGGCAATGCGGCGATGGCCGTGCTCGCGCTGCCGGCGGTCGGCGGCAAGTTCGGCGTCCGAGGCGGCGGCTACTCGATGAGCAACTCGGCATCGTGGGACATCGAGCGCCCGTGGATCACGGCACCGGAACCTGGCACGCGCATCGTCAACATGAACCACCTCGGGCGGGCGCTGCTCGACTACGACAATCCGCCGGTCAACCTGCTGTTCGTCTACAACTGCAATCCCGCGGCGACCGTCCCCGACCAGCACCGTATCGTGCGGGGGCTGGAGCGCGAAGACCTGTTCACCGTCGTCTTCGAGCAGGTGATGTCGGACACCGCGCTGTACGCCGACGTCGTCCTGCCGGCGACGACGTTCCTCGAGGGCTACGACTTCGCGCGGGCGTACGGCCCGGTCCACATCGATCTGGGTCTGCCGGTGATCGAGCCGGTTGGCGAAGCGCGCTCCAACGCCGACGTTTTCGGCGAGCTCTGCAGCCGCTTGAACGTGCTCACGGAGGACGAGGTTTCAGGGGAGCTCGACCTCCTGATCCGGGTGCTCGACACCCTGCCGGGGACCGTCGGCGCCGATCTCCGTGCGGGCAGGAAGCCTGCGCCCTCGTTCGGCACCCGGCCGGTGCAGTTTGTCGATGTCTTCCCCAAAACCCGCGACAGGAAGATCGACCTCTTTCCCGCCGCTCTCGAGGAGAGCGCGCCGGCGGGCCTGTACCGCTATCAGGGCGATCCCGCCACCGCGGAGTATCCCCTGACATTGATTTCGCCGGCGAGCGAGCGGACCATCAGTTCCACGCTCGGCGAGCTGCCGCGCCCGGATGTGAAGCTGCTGATGCACCCCGAGGACGCGGCCGAGCGCGGGCTGACCGACAACGATCTGGTTCGGATCTTCAACGAGCTCGGAGAAGTGCACACCACTCTGAGCGTGCTGCCGACCGTACGGCCCGGCACCGTGAGCCTGCCGAAGGGCCTCTGGCGCCGGAGCACGCGCAACGGGGTCACCGGCACGGCGCTCGTGCCCGACTCCCTGACCGACATCGGAGGCGGGGCGTGCTTCAACGACGCGCGCGTCCAGGTTGCGTCGCTGCCGGTGGGTTAGCGAATTCCTCGATCGTCTTCGTGGTCGTCGCGCCGCCGCCGGTTTCCCTGATCTCGTGGCTTGGCCTGCCCCTGCTCGTGGTCTTCGCGCCTTGGAGATGAAAACTCTGACGTGAAGCCCGCTAGTAACTGAAGAAGAAGATCAGATCGGCGCCGGTGCTCTGCGCGCGGCGGAACAGCGACTGCTGGGTGGACGACCCCTGGATGACGTTGGTCTGGAGCCGCAGCCAGTTGGTGAGCTCGTACTCGAGAACGAAGTTCGTCGAGCTCTGATCGCCGACCCCTTGTTGCACCTTCACATAGAGGTTCTGCCCCAGCTGCTGCCCCAGCGTCACCTCGGGCCCGCCGCCACTCTCCGGCGCCAGGTCGATCTCGAACTGATCGAGGTTCAGGGCATTGCCGATCGATTGCGCCAGCTGACCGGCCACCGCCCCGGTCGCCAGGCTCTGCGCCCGCTGTGCGAGCGATACCTGCTGTCCCTCGCCGAGCTGATTGAGAGGCTGGTTGAAGACGATCAGCGCCAGGATGTCGGCCTGTTCGAGGGGCGGCGTGCTGCTCAGCACGATCTCCGGCCGCTTCAGGGTGCCGCGGATGTTCACGCGCGCTTCTACGCCCTGGATGAGCCGTCTGGTACGGATATCAAGGGTGGGATCGAACTCCTCGGTCCCCTCGAACCGCACCGTGCCGTCGCGGAGAATCTCGAACCGCCGGCCCTGGAAATCGTAGTCTCCGCGCACGGTGTTCACCTCGCCCCTGAGGCGCGGTGAGCTGCCCGTCTCCTTGATGGCCGTGAGCTCGCCGCCGATCGTCAGGGTCAGCGCACCCAGGCTCACCGGAGAGCCTGGGGTCTGGAGACTGCTGGCCCTGATCACGAGATCGTTCGGCACCGTGAGCCGCACATTCATACGCAGCGCATCGAACGCCGAAGCCGGCGCCGGCTCGACGGCCCCGGGCTCGGCGCCTGCCTGGTCGGCGTACTTCAGCTGCTCGGTGGCGTAGGCTGACGACGTCGCGAGGGCGATGATCTCGTCCAGATTCAGCTGGCCGGTCGTGATGCCGAAGTCGCCGTTCACTTCCGGTGCGCGCAGGTCCCCGGTGATTTGAACCGCGCTCTGAATCCGGACTTCGCCCATCTCGTTGTCGATCACCTTGAAGTCGTCAGCGTTCACCCACAGTTCGAATCCACCGACCTGCCGGCGCTGCACGGACAGGTCGCCGGTCAGCGTCAGCCAGCTGTTGTGGTTGTCCAGCACGGTAATTAGCGGAATGTGCACGCGATCCGGCTGGAGTTCGACTGTTCCGGCGATGTTGGCATAGGCGGCGCCGGTGGGTGCCACCGTCAGCGCACCTTTCGCGATCGACACGGTTCCTGACGGCTGCGGGTCGTTGGCGGTGCCGGTGACCCGAACGTGGGCTTCGAGCGTGCCCTGCACATCGGTCAGGGCGGTTGTGAATCCTTGCACCAGTCCGAGGTCGAGCGGGCTGCTGTCCACGGTGAGGTCGACGCGCTCGTTGGCGCCTTCTTGCGTCCCGCTGAACAGAGCGACCGGCAGGTAGCCCTTCGCGCTGATCCACTGCGCCGGATTCTGCTGGAGTCTGGTATCGAGGGTGACGACCTTCCCCGAGTAGTCGAGTGTCCCGCCCAGGCGGTCATACTTGAAATCGCTGAACCCTCCCTGGGTGACCGCGAACTCGGCTTTCACCTCCGGTTCGGTCCTGGTCCCGGTTACGCTCGCCGACGCGTTCAACTGACCAGTGAACTGCGGCGGTCGCAGCAACAGCGCGTCGACACTCGCCAGGTCCACCCGGTTCAGCGCCAGCGTGAACGCGTCGCCCGGGCGGCCGAATGTGCCGTCGGCGACGATCTCCTGAGGTCCGTTCACCAGCCGGAGATTCTCGACCGACACCGCATCCTGCCCGTAGTCGATCGCCGGCGTGGTGCCTTCCGCGATTGCCCACTGCTGCCCAGCCGTCTGCAGCGCGAGCCGATCGAGGCGGATCTCCTGCAGCTCCGGCTGCAGCGTCACCGATCCGGCGGCGCTGAGCTCACGGTTTGGCTGCCTGGCGATTGCGTCGAAGGTGATCCGTTTGTCGCCGTAGGTGGTCCTCGCCGTCAGCTCGTTGATGTTCTGGCCGCCGACGCTGATGAACGTCGCGTCCGTGTCGGCTTCGATTTCCGCGGCCGCGAACGCCAGCTCCGGCACCCGTATATTGAAGCGCGATTCGATCGCCAGGGCGCCGTTCTCCTGGTACTTCACGCCGTTGCCGGTCAATGTGCCGCTCGCCTGCAGCTGCGACCGGTTGCCGGTGAGCGTGCCGTCGACATTCGCGATACCCGACACCGGCGTGTCCACCAGCTTGCCGATCTCTTCGAGCCGCGGCGAGTCGACATGGAACGTCAAGTCCGATTGGCCGGTGTCGTTGAGGGCCAGAACGCCCTGTGCTGTGACGTTGAGATCACGGCCAACGATCTCGAGCTGCCGGATCTCACCGGCCATGTCGCGATAGTCGGCATCAACCGACGCCCGGTCGATCGCCAGGCCGCCCACCACCGAGGGATCCAGCGTGACTCGAACGGTGCCGGCGACGTTCTTCTCGGTGACGCCAGCCGAGAACCCCTCGATCGTGGCGTCCATCTCGAGTGTGCCACCGACGGTGCCCTGCATCGCCGGCTTCCCGCTGGCGACGGCCGGGCCGAACCCGGCGAACGACCCGTTGGCTTTGACCTGGGCCGAATCGTCCGCCACCGCCGCGTCGAAATCGACTCGCGGAATCTGACCACCCATGACCGACGAATCGGTGAGGCTGCCGGTTGCCTTCACGTCCAGTTCGCCGGCGGCCGTGCCGCTGCCGGTCGCGGTGATCTGCGCGTTCAGCACGCTCTTGTACTGGTCCGAAGCCAGCGCCGGAACATTGAGCTCGGCGCCGAACCTCTGGAGGTCCACGTTCTCGATCGTAGCGTCAGCGTCGTAGGCGACCCGGGGCCCGCCGACAGCGAATCCAACCCGGCTGCCGCCTACGACCCTGGCGCCGGCGATCGTCGAGTCGGCAAACCTGACATCGCCTTGCACAGCCATCGGCCGGGAGGCGCGCTGCGCCGTTCGACCGCCACCGCTCGGCGGCGGAGGTGATGCCAGCGTGCCGGCGACGTGGTAGTCGGCACTCAGGTTCGACTCGGCCGGCGGCGCCTTCAGGCCGGGCGGCAGCCGCCGCAGGTCGAAACCGCGCGCCTGCCCACGCAGGTCGAAGGCGAGCGGATCGTCGCCCTGGGGTACCACCACGTGTCCCCTCGCCGTCGCGAGGGTTCCGTACGCCGACGCTCGCCCCTCCAGGTTCACCCTCCGGCCCTCGATCTGCGCGTCGGCGTTGATCCGCTCGGCGGTGTACCCGGCAGCGGCGACTCGCGGCGAGGAAAGGGACGCCGTCCCGCGGATTGAGTCGATCTGCGCGAGGTCGTCCGCGCGGAGATCGACCTTGGCGTCAGCCGTGATGTCGCTCTTCTGGCCAGGATCGTTCAGGAATGGTGCGAGGTCGAGATGGAGAATCGACAATGCGCCGGACACCGCCTGACCCGGCGCCATCAGGTCGGTCACGAGCGTGCCCGTCATCTGACCGGCAGACGAGCGCACGTTCATGTCGACGCCGAGCCGGTCGAGCGGACCATTCAATTTCACCTCGAACGCCGGCTGAAGCGCGATTCCGGCGAGCGACGGAAACAGCCGGCCGAGCTCCGGCAGCGACACCTTGTCGGACGACACCTGCAGGTTGAACGTCGGGGTCGTCAAGTAGTGCTGCACGGCGCCGTCGAGCGAGAGCGAGGTCTCCTCGGTGCGCAGGGCGAGATTTTCGACGAACAGGGTGTCGTTCCTCACCGCGACCCCGCCGGAGAGCGCGTTCAGCCCGATCGCCGGATCCGAGCCGCGGAAGGAGACGTGGGTGATGTCGATGGAGTAACGGACCGGTTCGTATTCGAACGCCAGCTTCGCATCCAGGCGCTCGATGCGATCGGGGAGATCGACGCCTGAGGTGCCGACCGGATCGTCGATCACGATCGAGGCGTCGCTGACGCCAATCTCGCCGATGGAAATCGGCAATTGCGGGCCTTCGCGGTCGGCTTCCTGCTCCTGTTTCTTCACCAGCCGCGCAATCGACCACGTATCCCCCTCGCGTCGCAAGTACAGGACCGGCTTGTTCAGTCTGACCTCGTCGAGCGACAGACCCCGCGAGATCATCTGGAACACGTTGTAGTCGAGACCGAGATCCTCCACCGCCACCACCTGGCTGCCGTCCATGGAGATGCCGATGTTCTCGAGCTCGACGCCAAAGAACAGGTTGCCGCCCAGGCGCTGAATCGAGAGCTGTCCATTCAAGTACTTGTTGGCTTCGGCGACGATGTAGCCGCGGAGCCAGTTCTTGAACCAGGCCGTCTGCGACACGATCACGGCGGCCG
>WHSN01000079.1 GCA_009380045.1 Luteitalea sp. | reverse complement strand
CGCCGCTGGCTCGCCGCGCGCGCAGGAAGCCACTCAGGCGTCGCCATGACCGAGGTCAGCCAGGGCATCGCCCGCCGACATGGTGGGCGCGCAGCACGAGGTACTGTGACCATCACCACGATTACTCGGTCGGGCTCCTAGTGATGATCACCGCGGGTCCAAACGAAAAGCAGGGCGGCGCCACGGACCGCAACGATCCTGCGGGCGGCTCAGGTTGCTCGTGACGAATGCGACTGTCTACCGAGACGTCGTTCCCCGTATCGTCGCAGCCGCGCCGGATGCGCTTCTGCCCGTGATCACCGATCCCCCGATCCGCTGGCTGATATTGCACGACGCGTCAGCGGGCACAACGGCGTGCTGAGCAGCGGCACGTTTCTCGACTCCTTGCGCTTTCGATTCCATCTCGCAGAGAAGCTCGATGTCGATCCGAAGTCCGTGAAGGCTCAGGTCATCGGCGAGCACGGCACCTCCCAGGTCTATCTCCGGTCGACGGCTTGCGTCGCCGGAACCGCGATCGTGGGCCGAAGGGCGAAAACTTCACACCGTCGCCACGTTCACCGTTGCCGAGGGAGAGCGAGTGCCGTTCGATCTCACTTGGTTCCATCACACGAACAGCCGTCGCGAGAGCTCGATCCCGAGGACGCACTCGACAGGACGAAGGCGTGGTGGACCGACTGGTCGGCGCTCGGTGCACTGTCAAGGGTCCGTGGCGAGACGCCGTAATACGTTCGTTGATCACACTGAAGGCACTCACGTATCGGCCGGCGGGCCCGATCGTTGCCGCACCCACCACCTCGTTGCCCGCGGAGTTTGGCGGCATCCGAAACTGGGACTATCACTACTGCTGGGTGCGTGACGCGACCTTCACGCTTCTCTTCGAGCGGCTCCTGTCCGTTCGGTACGACGTGGGCCTGCTGGCCGAAGGCTACGACACACGCGGCCTCCGGCAAGCCGGCAATTTTCCGCAGGCGTTCTCACACGTCGGCTTGATCAACGGTGCTCTCAACCTATCTTGAGCGGATGCTGCGGCGGAACGGAGAGGAGATTCGAGGGCGATTCGCCACCTTTCATACCGAGCGACACGCCTTCAAGTTGAAACGCTCGCTCGAGAAAGCTAGTACGACATCCTGTCGCACAACCGTAACCGGCTCACTACATGCCCGTTAAACGACGTGTGTTCTTGTCGCATGGTTGGAGCCGTCCTTGCTTGTCTGCAACGTGGGAAGCAAACCGCCTCGCATTCGCCGGGCAGCATCGACGATCACGCCGGCGTCATCCTGCTACACCTACAGTCTCGACGTGCCGAGCTGGCGCGGCAACGGCTGGACCAACACAGAAGGAATCAAGAACGAAGAAAACTGCGAATCCCGCAAGGACGACACGGGCCCACACCACAGCGCGGGATGACGCCGTCGAGGAGCCGCTGAGTTCAGGCCGAATAAAGGCCGCCGGTTAGAATGGTCAGGGCGTGCGCAGACCGACGCGGGTCACGTCGATGCCTGAGGAGGGGGGATCGAAGCATGAAGGAGTGTCTTGTTCGGCGCATCCTGGTTCCAGTGGATTTTTCGGCGGCTTCAGGTGACGCGCTGCGCTTTGCCTACTCGCTGGCGAGCGCGCTCGGTGCGTCCATCGAGGTTCTCCACGTGATGGACCCTTCGAGCACGATGCTCGATCGCGCCGCCGATCGGCCGTCAGGCGGCGACCCCGCCGCCGCACGGGGCCTGCTCCGCGACTTCGTCGCTGCAGTGGCGTCGGAATCGGTGCCGATTACCCAGCGTATCGAGCATGGCGAGCCGCATGACCGCATCGTATCGCTGGCCCGCGACGAGGGTTTCGACCTCATTGTCATGGGGACGCTCGGTCGCACCGGGCGGCCGCTGGCACTGGTCGGCAGCGTCGCCGAGAGCGTCGTTCGGACGTCCCCGCGGCCGGTTCTCACCGTGCGCGGGGGGTGAATTCATGCGCCTCTCCTCTCGTCGGGTGGAGGCAATCCCGGCGCGTGTATCGATGCTTGCACGACTCGGTTCCTGCCACGCTGTTTGGTCTCATAGAGCGCGGCGGCGGCTCGCATCAGCGTGATCCACCTCTCCCTCGGCTCCCGGATCATCGTGGCCACGTCCACTGACCCGCTCGACGACCATCGGGCGCCGGTCGTGGGAATCAGCGCACGGATCGTTGGGCAAGCGCCAATGTTGCCGGCTCCGCGGTGTTGGGGGCCAGCGCCGCGAATTCATCCCCGCCCCGGCGCGACACAAGGTTGTTTGGGCGACTTCGCCCGAGCGCCATGGCGGCCTTCTCAAAGACGTCGGCGTCGATAATCACAGACGGACGGGGAATCTGCATGAACGCAACGCTACTGATTGTCATTGAACCAGGCGTGGTCGTCGCCCGACCGAAGGCAACGAGATTCGTGACAAGTGTCACGCTCGCCGAGCAATCACCACTGTGTCTAGCGGTCGATCGTCATCGTTCCGGGCGCATCTATTGCGGCACCGTGGCTGGTCTCTGGCGCAGCGACGATGTCGGCCAGTCCTGGATTCCCGCCGGTCACGGCATTGCCAACGCGCGCGTAACAGCGGTATCGATCGCGGCCACCGACGGAGCGCAGGGCACGGTCTACGCTGGTACGGCGCCGAGCGCGGTCTTTCGATCGAGCGATAGCGGCGGAACGTGACACGAATGTCGTGGCCTGACTGCGCTGCCGTCGGCTTCGAGTTGGAGCTTCCCACCCAAGCCTGATACGCATCACGTCCGCTGGATTGGAATCGACGCCGTCGACGAACGGCAGCTCTTACCATGGTCAGACGAATGAGGAAGTCTGGAATGTAGCGGCGCTTGGCGCCGTTCCACATGTAGTAGACCTGGAAGCCAAGATGATCATTCTTCGCATAGGCTTCGACCAGTGGGCTCGTTTCGAGCAGGTTCGCGACGTGCTGTTCCCACGCGCTGTCGGCCAACATGTGGCTGATTTGCGAGCGCATCGTCGGGTGACAGACCTTAGTCGTGTACCAGGTGCGCATCTGCCCGTGTGCTGCCTATCGGGAACTCTTCGTCGAGGATCGGCTCGACCCGTTCGAGGTTCTGTTCGGCGACGAACCGAAGCAGGTGCTGCACGACGCGGTCGATGCTGAGCGAAATCAGAATCCGCTTGCGAAGTGGATCCTGATGAAACAGGCTCGGAATCGCGAGTTGCCGCGAGGCGAAGAAGTTTCGAGCAGGCGAATGAGCTGAACGACCAGCAGATCCTTACCACCGGTGAAACCTTTGCCGAGGTTCTCGAATGCCTTGCGCGCTGCAAGAAAAGTGAGGCGTTGGAGCCGGAACGACTCGGGGATCCGCTTTAAGTCGATAGTCTGGACCTTCGAGAGATCGGCGGCGCCACCGAGCGCAGGTGCAAGTTCGGCAGAGATCGGAATCGTGGCGGGATCGAGCGTGAGCGTCTCGACCTTCGACCAGTCGACGACGAGCGTTGGTCGCATCGCGCTGGTGCTCAAGCCAAACTTCCATGACACGTTCGCGTTCAGCATCGGCAGGGTATCCGGCACAGTCCTGGGTGCCGCAGGCGCCACAGCCGTTGCCTACCTGTTCGCCCCAGGCCCGGTCGCGCTGATCGTCCTCGTGCTCGGGTTCGTGTGGGGCGCCTATGGGTTCGCAATGGCAAACTACGCTGCGGTGAGTATCTGCATCACCGGCTATGTCGTATTCCTGATGACCCTTGCGGGAATTCCGGAAGCCACCGCGGCCACGGACAGAATCATCTACACGGCCATCGCAGGAGTGCTCGCGCTGTGCCTACGTCGCATGGCCGACGTGGACCGCGACTGAGGCGCGCCCTGCGATTGCGGCGATGCTCGAGACGCAGAGTCGGTACGTTGAATCGCTGTTGGCGGCGTATGCCGGCCCATCGACGCCTGAGCTGACGACGCTCGATGAGATCCGCGCATCCGCGCTGGACAGAACGCGCCACAGCGCTTCGATGCTGAATGGTCCGCCCTTGGCGCGTACCACTGCGGCCGTGATCGCCACGCCTGCGTCCCTGCATTCATCATGTTTCATCCTTCGACTGTAACGTCCGGCCTTCGCTGACGATCGCCCTATCGAGCGGCCTCGCGAGAAGCGCCTCTCGATGCGACTTCGACTGCTTCGTTTACTGACGCTCCGCCCCAAAGGATCGCGACGCCTGCGCAGGCCGCGGTGATGGAGGCGATGAAGATGCCGATCTTCGCCGCCGCGAAATCCACCGACGATGGAAACGCCTCATGTGCAATGAACAGCGACATCGTGAACCCGATGCCGGCCAGTGCGCCTGCCCCAGACAGTTGACGCCAGGTGTACGCGTCCGGCTTGGCGGCGAACCCCAGACGCACGGCGAGCATGGAGGACAGGGTCATGCCAAGCGGTTTGCCAACGACCAACCCGAGCACGATCGCCAGCATCAGTCGGCCATGGCCGGAAAAGACTTCCGTTGACCAGACGACGCCAGCATTGGCGAATGCGAAGAGCGGCAGCACCGCGAAGCTCGACCACGGTTCTATCGAGCGCAGCAGCTTGTCGGCAGGCGACTCGAGCCGGTCGTGAATGGTGTCAAGCGTGCGCAGCGCCGCCGTCGACAGTCCGTGGTGCATCACAGCGTCTCCCGCGTTTGGCGTCTCCGTGTGGATCACGAGCTGCGCCTGGGTCATCAGCGCCTGGACGTTTGCCGGAGGTCGTGTCGGCGTGAGAACCGCCAGAATCACACCGGCCAATGTGGCATGGAGTCCCGCGTCGTGCAGACACACCCACAGGAGTATTCCGACGACTGCATAGGGTAGAGGACTATAGATGCCCGAGCGGTTGAGCGCCACAAGTACGCCCGTCACGACGACCGACGCGGCCAGATAGCCCAAGTCGATGGAGCCTGAGTAGAACAACGCGACGACCACAATGGCAACGAGGTCGTCCACGATGACCGCAGCGGTCAGGAATACTCGCAGGTCGACCGACACGCGATCGCCGAGCAACACGAGTAGCGCGACCGCAAACGCCGTGTCGGTCGCGATGACCATCCCCCACCCGGCCGAGAGCGGGCCGCCACCGATGACGGCCAGATAGATGAGGGCGGGTATCGTCATGCCGCCGAACGCAGCCGCAATGGGCAGCGCGGCGGCACGGCGGGTTGCCAGCCGCCCCACCGTGAACTCTCGCTTGATCTCGAGCCCGACGACGAGGAAAAAGATCGCCAGCAGTCCGTCGTTGATCCACTGGATGACTGGCAACGTGAAGGCGCGGCTGCCGAGGTGAATGCCGAACGGCCTCGTCCAGAAGGATTCGAATGACGGTCCGAGCGCTGAGTTCGTGAGCACGATCGCCAGCAGCGACATCACGACGAGGAGCACTCCCGTGGATGGCGCCCACCGCGCGAAGTCCAAGGACGCGGCGTGCAGCCGGTGTCCGAGGGACCCGAGCATGGCCTCGGCCAGAGCGCCCTCGTCCCACGCCCCTTCGTATCGGCGGCCGTTGATGAGGAAGGTCGGCGTCACTCTCGCCCCGCTACGGGCTCCGCTCGCCTCGTCCTCGGCGACACGCGCGACCGCGGCTTGCCATTCAGCGTCGTGGGCGTGATCGCGCGGAGGCACGTTGAATCTCGCCGCGATGTGCTCGAAGTCAGTATCGCGGAACGTCGGCGCGTGTTGCATCAACGCATCGTGCACCGGCCAGAAGCGATCCGTTGTCTGACTCGCGAACTCCGCGAACTGGGCAGCCCGGACGGCGTCTTCGCGGGGAGCCGTGATCGGCAGGTGCCGGAACACATAACGCATCTCGCCGCCAAGCCGATCCCTCAGAGCGGCAATCACGCGGTGGGCGGCATGGCAGTGCGTGCAGGTGTAGCTGCCATACTCGACTAGCGTCATCGGAGCGCTGGGATTGCCGAGGATGTGGTCGCGCTGGACGTCGACCGGTCGGCCCAGCCGGTGCGCGCGATGTTCGGACATCCTGCCTCGATCCTATGGTCGGAGTTGCACGCGATCGATCAGCCGTCCTGACCCGCACACAACGGTGCCGAGTAGACAACCCACTGAGGCTCGTATCCGTCGCGCCATCGCGGGCTGCATGCGTTGCTGCCGAAGGCTTGTGTCACCTGTCAGTGCGAAGCGATCAGGGCCGCGACTGTTCACGCGCAGAGGGCGGCTGTCCTACGTGCTTCTCTTCCCCTCGTACGTCCTGCACATGCGCTTCGACCATCCAGAGGGACTTGTCCACACCGCGCGATATCTCGGTGAACAGGTCGGCGGTGTCGGCGTCGCTCAACGCGGTGACATCGTCGATGGCTTTGCGGACCCCTCGGCCAAACGTCGCGAGCGCATCCCGCATCGCTTGGACATGAGCCCGCCAGTCACCGATCTCGAGGGGGTACTCGCGCAGCTGTGTCTGTCCTGAAACCGCCTGTAGTGTTCCGCGCGCCACGCCGCCGAGCGCGACCGCCCGCTCGGCGATCAGGTCAGAGTACTCGCCTGCCTGTGCGGCTACGCGATCGAACAGCTCGTGCAGCCCGGTAAAGTTGGGTCCCTTGACGTTCCAGTGCGCCTGCTTTGCCTGCAGTTGGAGATCGATGGCATCGGCGAGATGCTCGTTGAGAACGTCGATGGCCGACTGGCGTGTAGTCGGCGGCAGGTCATTGCTCGTCTCGTACATTTGCTCCTCCCTTGGGCTCAAGCGTCACGGCGGCGTCGAATTGCTAGGATGTGCCCCGCGACCAAGCGTGTCAACGAGGATCGCGGCACAACCTCATCGCAACCTGAGCTGGCGATCGATCCACGCAGGGGGATGGCGGCGTACTGCCACACTGTCTGCGCACGCGCCGCGTGACCACCGAGCGAGAGCGCGGCCTCAGTGTCAGGGCATCACGTCTCCGCTATTTGGCCCGAGCGTCTGACCGACGAACAGGTTGCCACCGGGCTCGCTTGCCAGCAGCAACGCAGTGGGGGCCACTTCCTCCGCCTGCCCGAACCGGCCGAGGGGAAGCTCACGCATCTTGGCGGTTTTCCACTCCTGCGTCAGCCCGGCGACCATCGCTGTTTCGAACGGGCCTGGGGCGATCGCATTGGCTAAGACATTGTGCTCAGAGACCTCGAGGGCCAGCGACTTGGTGAAGGCGATGACGCCTGCCTTTGCCGCGGCATAATGCGACATCGAGTGCCCACCCTTGATGCCCAGCTGCGACGCAACGTTGATGATCCGGCCCCATCGTCGTTCAGCCCACGGCGAATTGAGTGCGCGAGAAGGAGCGCGAGGCTATCGAGCCCGCCAGGACCTCGATTACGACGGAACAACTGAATCCGTCGACGTAGATCCCCTACCGCGCCTTCATCGATCCCGAACTCGCGCGCATGGGACTCGACGAGACCACGGCGCAGCAGCGGCGGATCGCGGTGCGCGTGGCCAGGATTCCGATGACATCCGTCTTGCGGGCCCGGGCCATCGGCGAGACGCGCGGATTCATGAAGATGCTCCTTGATGCGGACAGTGACCGCATCCTCGGCTTCACGATGCTCGGGGCGGACACGGGCGAGGTGCTCGCCGTCGTGCAGACGGCGATGCTCGCCGGATTGCCGTACACTCGGCTTCGCGGCGCGATCCTCACGCACCCGACGATGGCCGAAGGCCTCAATGTGCTGCATGAGTCTCCCTCCGGACGTGAGCGCAAGGATGGCGACACGCGCCCCCTGGCCCACTGGGAGGGTGAAGGCGGGCGAGTGCAAACCCCGAAGAATCGACAGGCAGAGGAGATCATATGAGCAATTACACGGTCGGTTACTTCGTCGGCAGTCTCTCCACGTCGTCCATCAATCGCTTGCTCGCGAAAGCCCTGGTGCGCCTCGCCCCGGCCGAACTCGAAATGACGGAGATTCCACTCAAGGGCCTACCGCTCTACAATCGTGACTACGATGATGACTACCCTCCGGTGGCGAGGGAGTTGAAGGACGCGATCGCTGCGGTCGACGGGGTGCTGTTCGTGACACCGGAGTACAACCGCTCGATCCCAGGGGCCTTGAAGAACGCGATCGACTGGGCGAGCCGTCCGTACGGCAAGAACTCGTTCGCGCGCA
This sequence comes from Luteitalea sp., assembly GCA_009380045.1. GTDB lineage: Bacteria > Acidobacteriota > Vicinamibacteria > Vicinamibacterales > CAVVIG01 > WHSN01. Next base: position 10,276 of record WHSN01000079.1, on the reverse strand, counting down.
AGCCGTCGGCGGCCATCGGTACGTCTCCAGGCAAGATCGGCACGGCCATCGGGCAGCAACACCTGCGCAGCATCCTCGGCTTCTGCAACTCGCCGCAAATGAATGCCGTCGAAGCCTACATCCAGTTCGAGCCGGGCTTGATTAGTGATGACGGCGAGGTCACGAACGACGCGACGGCGGACTTCCTACGGAACTACATGACAGAGTTCCACGCCTTCATCACGAGGGTCTCTTCGGTCCTGCCCAGAAACGCGTAGCCGGAGGCCCTTGGTCTCGACCACGCAATGGACACAGAGCCGTCCTCCGCTGGAGATGCCATCCCGCGGAACTGTCAGGTCATCGAGGTGCGCGTCGCAGAGTTGCGACATCTCTTCAACGCCATCGATCCGTCGCCATTTCGAGAACGAGACCTCGATCCACGCGCGGAGGCGTTCATCCTCGACTGGAGTCGAGAGATCCCTGCCGATGCGCCGCTCGCGCTGCTTGTGCATTTGGAGCGCGCCGCCGGCCAGCCTGATGAGGCGGTCGTTCTTCGCGAAGCGATTCACGAGTTCTTTGGTGAGCGGGCAGCCGGCACGCGACGAAGGCTGCGAGATCTCTTCCGGCGCGGCCGAATCAGTCTGGCGATCGGCCTGACGTTCCTTGCGTCGTCGATCGGGATTGGCGACGGACTCGCCGTTTACGTTCCCGACAACCGCTGGACCGAGATCGTGAGGGAAAGTCTGCTCATCGGAGGCTGGGTGGCGATGTGGCGACCCCTGGAAATATTTCTCTACGATTGGTGGCCGATTCGAGCGGAGGCTCGCCTGGGCGACCGTTTGAGCGCGATGCCGGTCAGGATCGTGTAGAGCGCGGATGCCTCATCGGAAGCGTGGCGCGCGGATTGGCCCGCAGTACCCGCGGTCGTTCAAATCATCGACTACACGCCCAGCGCCGCGCGCTCTGGCCAGCGACGCCATCCCGCCCGAGCACGGTTGATGCCCTCGGGCGCAACGAACGCAAGTATCCCATCAGCGCCGGCGTGACGCGCCCGAGCAGCTTACTCTCCTCCCTGAGCCACTGCACAGAGATCGCTATCACCATACAGAACCACCAATCGGTGGTGCTCAAGCTGCCCGTGCCGAATGCGCGCTGGAGAAGTCGAGGCGTGATCGCGCTTCACTGTTGCCAGGCCGCTCGGGGCGGCGGTCACGTGGTTGACTCCCTGAAACGCGGCACGCGATACCATCCGATGGTATCGCACGGCAGCGCGCGCAGCTGAGTATGTGAAGGATGGGGCATCAATGCGAGTCGAGGGGCGCACGGCTTCGCGGAAGAGACGATCAATGGAGCTCATTGCTGTGGCGGGTCGGTGGGCGCTGATCGCGGTCGTCATCGCGCTCGCGTTGATTGGCTTTCTCATGCCAGCCGATGTCAACGCCAAGGAGATCGCACCGGGTCCTGACGGGGACACCGATGAGGGCCTGCTGGACTACATCAGGTCTACCGCGGACACCGGGTTCCACTACTCAGGCTCGGCGAAGATGGGCAACGACGACATGTCCGTGGTCGGCCCGAAGTTACGTGTGCGTGGCGTGGACAAGCTCAGGGTCATCGACGCATCAATCATCCCGATCATGGTCTCGGGCAACATCGCTGCCGCCGTGATAATGATCGGAGAGAAGGGCGCTGATCTGGTCAAGGAGGGTTGATCGCGGTCAGTCGCTAGACGGCTCCTCTCTGTGTCAAGTCGCTCGTGTCTGATCTGTTGTAGCGTCGGTGTTGGCGGGTCTGAAGCGTGACTGGGAGTCGGGCCAGATCACCAAGTTCGCGACCGACAACAGGATCATCAGGTCAATGGGATTGACCGGCATCTCCCGGAACAACAACGCACCGACTCAGGCGCAGGCGTCGCACGACGCGAAGCTGATTGGACTGCCGGTGCGCCGCAGCTGCAACGCTACAACGGCTACCCCGCGATGACGATCTCCGGTCTGCCCGCGCCCGGCCGCTCGACCGGTGAAGCCATGGACGAGATGGAGCGCCTCGCGAGGCAGCTTCCCGAAGGCTTCGACTTCGAATGGACCGGCGTCTCGTATGAGGAACGACAGGCCGCTGGGCAGATCGGCCTGCTCCTTGGCCTGTCGCTGGTGGTCGTGTTCCTGCTGCTGGCCGCGCTCTACGAAAGCTGGACGGTCCCGCTCGCGGTGTTGCTGGTGGTGCCCCTGGGCGTGCTCGGATCGGTGGCGTTCTCGATGGCGCGGGGATTGTCGGTAGACGTGTACTTCAACCTCGGGCTGATCACGATCATCGGCCTGGCTGCGAAAAACGCCATCCTGATCGTGGAGTTCGCCATTGAGGAGGAGGCGCACGGCAAGAGCACGTTCGACGCGACGATGAACGCGGTGAAACTCCGCTTGCGCCCGACGTGGCCTGTACCGCATCCAGAGCGCCGATCGTCTGCCGACCATCGATCTCAGTGGTGACGCGACGCGTAGTCGGGTTGGTTCAACCGTCGGGGCTGGTGGCGCGAGCGCGTCGTCCGGAGCGACGACCGTCAATCGCTTTGCGATTGGTGTCAGCACGTCGGCATTCGAGCTCGATTTCTGGAGTCGAGTTCGCAGTCTGTCGGAGGCCGCCCGCTCGCAGTTTCTGGCGACGATCGAAGCACAGCGCGCGTTTCGCCTGTCGCTCATCCGCGATGTCGCCGCCACGTATCTGTTCCTGCTCGAAGCCGCCGAGCGCATGCAACTGGCTGAGGCCACGGTGCAGAGCCGGCGCGACGGCTTGCGAATCGCGAAGGTACGGCTCGACGCGGGCATCACATCGGCACTCGAGTTTCGGCAAGCGGAATCGTTGCTGACGCAGGCCGAAACCGAGCTCGCCGGTTTGCGCCTGGCGCGCGCGCAGACCGACAATGCGCTCGCCGTTCTCGTCGGGGGCCCGATCACTCGAGGATTGCCGGATGCGCTACCTGGCGCGCGCCAGGTGACCACGTCGGTGACGTTGGCCGCTGGACTCCCCTCGGAGCTACTGGTCGCCAGGCCCGATATCATCGCCGCCGAGGAGCGCCTGCGCGCCGCCAGCGCCAACATCGGCGCCGCGCGCGCCGCCTTCTTTCCGTCGATTGCGCTGACCGGAAACTTCGGCTTCGCCTCGGCCGCGCTTGGCGATCTCGTCGGCAGCGATGGCCTCACGTGGAGCTTCGGTCCGTCCATCACGCTCCCCATCTTCAATCGTGGCCGCCTCCGCGGCAATCTGACAGTGGCCGAAGCACGACAGGACATGGCGGTCGCAGCTATGAGCGGGTCATTCAGAACGCGTTCCAGGAAGTGTCGGACGCACTGGCCGGTCGCCGCTATCTCGCCGAACAGGTGGCCGCGCAAGAACGCGGCACCGTCGCGCAGCGTCAGATTGCCGAGCTCGCGCAGACGCGGTATCGTGAAGGCGTCGTCGGCTATCTCGAAGTGCTCGACGCCGAGCGGAATCTGTTTGCCGCGGAACAGGCGCTGCTTCAGCTTCGTCGTGCCGAGGTGGCCAATCTTGTGGCTCTGTACGTCGTCCTGGGAGGCGGTGTGCTCGAGTCGCGTTAGAGCCGGCAATGTCATGCCCGCGCCGCATGCGGCCCGTACCGCGACTGCACTCCACGATCTGCGTGGAGGTGCAGCGTGTTAAGTTGTGAGCTGACGGGTGGTTCGTGCCGCGTACTCGACATTCACGCTCATCAGGAGGCCCGCATGCTTCGACTCGCTGACGCCCAGAGAATGATCGCCGCCGCACAGAAGAAGGCCGCGGAGATCGGTCAGCCCATGAACATTGCCATCGCCGACGCCGGCGGCAACCTCATCGCGCACGTCCGGATGGACGACGCGTGGATCGGGAGCATCGACATCTCGATCAAGAAGGCCTACACGTCGCGAGCCTTCGACATCTCCACGAAGGATTTGGCGACGCACTCGCAGTCGGGCGGCCAGTTCTTCGGCATTCACGCGTCCAATGACGGGCGCATCATGATTTTTGCCGGCGGCATTCCCCTCAAGAGGGATGGGAAGGTCGTGGGGGCCATCGGAGTGAGCGGCGGCTCCGGCGAACAGGATCACGCTGTCGCCGAGGCTGGCGCACAGGCCTTGTAGCTCGGACTGCCGGGGCGTCATCCCGGCCTGCGGTGTTCCTGAAGGAGTGTTCCATGGCCAGCAATCGCGGCGTTGTCTATCTGGGTCCCGGCAAGGTGGAAGTGCAATCCATCGACTTTCCGAAGATGCGGGCGCCCGACGGCAAGGAGATCATGCATGGCGTCGTCTTGAAGATCGTCGCCACCAACATCTGCGGCTCGGACCAGCACATGGTGCGCGGCCGCACGACCGCGGCGGCCGGTCTCGTGCTGGGACACGAGATCACGGGCGAGGTGATCGAGAAGGGGGCGGACGTCGAGACGGTCGCCATCGGCGATCTCGTCACCGTCCCGTTCAACGTGGCGTGCGGGCGGTGCCGCACATGCCGCGAGCAGCAGACGGGCATCTGCCTCAACGTCAACCCCTCGCGTGCGGGAGGCGCGTACGGATACGTGGACATGGGCGGCTGGGTCGGCGGTCAGGCCGACTACGTGATGGTGCCGTACGCGGACTTCAACCTGCTCAGGTTCCCTGACAAGGCGCAGGCGATGGCCAAGATCCGCGACCTGACGATGCTCAGCGATATCCTGCCGACCGGCTTCCACGGCGCCGTCAGTGCGGACGTGGGCGTGGGCTCCACGGTGTACATCGCCGGCGCCGGGCCGGTTGGCCTGGCCGCGGCCGCCTCGGCGCAGATTCTGGGCGCTGCCGTCGTGCTGATCGGCGACATGAACCCCGAGCGCCTGGCGCACGCGAAGTCGGTCGGATTCGAGCCGGTGGACTTGACGAAGAGCGACAGGCTCGAAGAGCTCATCGAGCAGATTCTCGGTGTGCCGGAAGTGGACGCGTCGATCGACGCGGTGGGCTTCGAGGCCCGCGGGCACGGCACCCAGCACACAGAAGAAGCGCCGGCGACCGTCCTCAACGCGCTGATGACGATCACCCGCGCCGGCGGCGCCATCGGCATCCCCGGCCTCTACGTCACCGAGGATCCCGGTTCGGCAGACAAGGCGGCGCAGCAGGGCAACCTGCGCATGCGCTTCGGTCTGGGCTGGGCGAAGTCGCATCGCCTGGCGACGGGACAGACGCCCGTGTTGCGCTACAACCGGCAGCTGATGCAGGCGATCCTGCACGATCGCCTGCCGATCGCGAAGATCGTCAACGCCACGGTGATCACACTCGATCGCGCGCCCGACGGCTACCAGCAGTTCGACAAGGGTGTGGCGAAGAAGTTCGTGATCGACCCGCACGGCGCCGTCAAGGCCGCGGCATAGGGCGGCCGGTCGTCGCGGCGCATGAGTGCCACCGCCACGCTCAACGCCTCGGCGATCGGCTCTCGAAGGAGCAGTCCGAACACCTCCTGGTTCGAGCCGATCTTCTGATTCAGTTGCAGAAGGCCATCGCGTCGAGAGGGCTCAAGCAGGCTGAGGCTGCGAAGGTGCTGCGAGTCTCCTCGTCGGACAGAAAGAGCGCTCCCGGCTCACTCGTGCAGCGCGACAGGTGACCGTGGAGCATGTCACGAAGGTGTGATGCTCCATGGCAACCTCGCTCCAGGACATCGTCGCGCCGCTGGCCATTTCCAATCCGCTGAGAGCCGTGCCCGTATTCCTCGCCCTCACCGAGCGTACGACGCCGGCAGAGCGAACTCGTGCCGGCCTGCGCGCCGCAATTGCGGCGACGATTATTTGGGTGGTGGCACTTGTCGGCCGTCGAGTTCTCGCCGCCTTCGGAATCTCGATGCCGGCCCTTCAAGCCGCCGGTGGACTCGTCATCCTACTGATGGGCCCCGAAAGCTCCACGGCTCGCCGACCAAAGTGCAGCACGACGACGGAGGACGGCAATCGACGACCGACCGAGTACTGGTTCCGCTCGCAATGCCGCTCCTGGCTGGCCCCGGCGCCATTACGAAGGTCCTGACATTGTCCGCCCGCGTCGGAACATGGGGCGACACGATAATGTTGTTGATCGCCGTGGTTCTGGTGGGTGCGACCATCGCCCTCGTTCTTCTCTCAGCCTCACGCCTTGGGAGAGTACTCGGCGTTCGAGGGCAGCGGATCCTACTGCGGTTCATGGGCTTGATCCTGGCGGCCCTGGGAGCAGAGGTCCTGCTGTCTGGTGTGTACACTTTCGTGCCCCGATTCTAGACGCCGGACCTCGAGACTGCGCCAAGTTTGACACGTAGGAGTCGTTTCAAAAACAGCGTCGTTCGTCAAAGGGTCTGTCATTGATCTGCTCCATCAGCGTGGCTAAGTGCTTTGTTGAACTGGCGGAAGGGGTGACATTCGAACCACGGACGGTTGCCCTTCGCTAGTTTTCTCAAAACCAGTGCCTGAACCGCTGGCACGCTCAGTTGCGTGCGACGCGTGAACTGGATCGCCAGCGCCGCGTCACGACCGTCTGGCGCGGCCCACGCCGACTTCTTCGGATCGGCGGGAGCGGCCGGTTCTCCCTTGCGCGGCTTCGGCAATGAGCTCGAACGAGCGGAACCGCCGCTCGAAGTCGAACACGTCCGACACGACGATCAGTTCGTCCGCCTTCGTGCGATCCACGAGCGTCTCCAGCCCCTGGCGCACCGTGTCGACGCTGCCGACGACGCTGCAGGCGAGCATCTGGGACGCGTGGGCCTTCTCGTGCGGCGCCCAATAGGTGTCGATGTCGTCGATCGGCGGCTGCAAGACGCGGCGGGTGCCGCGCAGAAGGTCCGCGAAGGACATCTGTTGTGACGTCCACAGCCGCCGCGCCTCGTTGTCGGTATCCGCAGCGATCGCGTTGACGCCAACCATCAGGTACGGGGCGGAGAGCTGCCGTGACGGCTTGAACCGCTCGCGGTACACTTGGACCGCACGGTCGAGCAGCTGTGGGGCGAAGTGCGAGGCGAAGGCGTAGGGCAGCCCCAGCTCCGCCGCGAGCTGCGCGCCGAAGAGGCTTGATCCGAGGATCCACAGCGGCACCTCCGTGCCGGACCCCGGCACCGCCTCGATCCGCTGTCCCGTGGCCACCGGTGCGAGAAACGCCTGCAGCTCGAGGACGTCCTGCGGGAAGGTGTCCGCGTTGGACGGATCCCGTCGCAGCGCCTGCAGCGTCATCTGATCGGTGCCAGGCGCGCCCGAGCCCAAGGTCGATCCGCCCAGGGAACAATGTCTCGAGTGTGCCGAACTGCTCCGCGATCACGTACGGTGCATGGTTCGGCAGCATGATCCCGCCGGCGCCCACGCGGATGGTGCTGGTGCCGGACGCGATGTGCGCGATCACGAGCGACGTCGCGGCAGTCGTCACCGCAGGCGTGTTGTGGTGCTCGGCCACCCAGATGCGGCGGTAGTGGAGCCGTTCGAGGTGGAGGGCAAGCTCACGCGCCTCGTCCAGCGCCACGCGGCGCGTCGAGCCCTCGCGCACGCGCCCGAGTTCGAGAACGGATAGTGGGAGCACGATGGGACCTCCTATGTGGCGCACACGCCGGCGGTGCACGAATCGCCGTGCGTCTCCTCTGGCGTCTCCCGCGTCGAGAGCACCTGCTCGAAGATCCGGACGAACGCCGAGACCGGCTGCGCCCCCTGGATCGCATACCGCCCGTCGATGACGAACGTCGGCACCGACGAGATGCCAAGCTCACGCGCCCTGTCGAACTCCGAATCCAGCTCGCGCACGCCTTCGGCGGAGTCCAGGTACGTCCGAGCGCGCTCCGCGTCGAGGCCGACCGATGCCGCGGCGGCGGCGAGCTGCTCGACGTCCGCGACATTGCCGCCACGCGTGAAGTGCAGCGCGAAGAGCTCGGCGGCAAGCTTCCGCTGGACCTCGGGGCCGCCCTCGCGGAGGGCCCATTGCAGCAACCGGTGTGCGGTGCGGGTGTTCGCCGACAGGGCGCGGTCCCACGCGATCGTGATCCCTTCCCCCTCAGCGGCGTGGTTCACCGCATCCAGCAGGTCGTCCGTGCGCCCGCCGAAGCGGCGCTCGAGAGACTTCGTCAGCGGCACCGCCGTCTCCGGCGCATTCGGATCCAGCTGGTACGGGCGGAAGACGACGTCGATCCGCTCGTGTGGTGGCAGGGTGGCGAGGGCCCGGTCCAGCCGGCGTTCGCCGACGTAGCACCACGGGCACACGATGTCCGAATAGATCTCGATCTTCATGGTCTCGTTGACTCCTTTGTTCTGGTCCGCTTTATTCCGCTTCGGGTTCATTCCGCTTCGAGCGCGGGCGGCTGGCGGCGTCAAGGCGCGCGAGTTGATTCGCGGTCAACGTCAGGCGCATGGCCCCGAGAAGCTCCTCGACCTGCTCGACGCGAGTTGCGCTGGCGATCGGGGCCGCCACGGCGGGTCGGGCCGCGAGCCACGCGAGTGCCACCTGTGCCGGGGTCGCCGACGCTTCGAACGCGACAGCTTCGACCGCCTGGAGCACGCCGAAGCCGTACTCGTTCAGGTATCGCGTGACAGCGGCGCCACGCGGTCGGTTCGTGGCATCGTCGCTGCTGCGGTACTTGCCCGACAGAAAGCCCGAGGCAAGCGCGTAGTAGGGGACGGCTGCGAGGCCGCGCTCGACGCACAGCTCCTGCAGCGGGCCTTCGAACTTCTCCCGCTCCAGCAGATTGTATTCGGGCTGCAGCACGGTGAAGGGCGTGAGCGCACGCGCGGCGCTCGTATCGAGCGTCTGCCGCACGCGCTCGGCGGAGTAGTTGGACGCGCCAACCGCGCCCACCTGCGTGGGACGCGCCCTCAACCATAGCGTGCGGGTGCGCACGGCAAGCAGGACGGTTGATGCCACCCTAATCGGGACGGGCGATGCCGATGTTGAGACCGGGTCGAGTGCCATTCGCGTGCGGGCATCAACGGCAGCCTGAAGGCGGTGACGTGAAGCGGTCGCGTGTCGATCCAAGGTCGAACGGCCTCGGCGTGGAATGTCTCCACCGGATCCGTAGCGTCGACATCGCCGTCGATCCGGCCGCTATTCAACGTGCAAGCCACCAGCGGTTCTGGTTCGGCCACGTTCGTGGGAACGGAGGTGCAAGGATCGGCATCGAAACGGAACGTTGCGGGCACCATAGGCAGAGGCGGTCCGCTCGTGCAACAGTCGCAGCGGCACCGTTCGTATTACAGTGGCCTCGGACGGCGGTTTGACAAGCCGCTTTCCCACCGCTGCTGCACGGAATCGTGGGGATCGCGAAGCGCTAGTCTCCTGCGTTTAACGCTTTCGTACACCGGTCGATCTTGCTCAGAATGGTATCTGCGTCCTTCGTCCAGATGAACCGTCGTGGCGCGTCGTTGTAGTGCTGGAGATAGTCGTCGATCGCCGCGACGAGGGCGGGGACGCTCTCAAACGTGCCGCGGCGAATCCGCGCGCGGGTGATTTCGCCGAACCAGCGCTCGACCAGGTTGAGCCAGGAACTGCTGGTCGGGATGAAATGAAAGTGCACGCGCGGATGCCGACGGAGGCAGCGTTGGACCGGCGGACTCTTGTGGGTGCTTAAATTGTCGAGGATGACGTGAATGGTGTCGGCACCGGGCGTGGCGGTCTCGAGCCGATCGAGAAATCGGACGAATTCCTTGGTGTCGCGTTTCGGGCGACACGTCCCGAGGACGGTGCCATCCAAGACCCGCAAGGCGGCGTACAAACAGGTCGTGCCATGGCGGATGTAGTCATGGGTTTGCCGCTCGGGCACCTTGCGCATCAGCGGCAGCACCGGCCGGGTGCGATCGAGCGCTTGAATGCCGCTCTTCTCGTCGACGCAGAAGACCACGGCCTTGTCAGGCGGATTGAGATACCGGCCAACGACATCGCGCAACTTGTCCACGAACCGCGGGTCCTTTGACAGTTTGAAGCGGGTCACCCGATGCGGCTGCAGGCCATGCTGGTGCCAGATGCGCCGGATCATCCCTTCGCTGACGCCTTGGGCCTTCGCCATCGTGCGCGTGCTCCAATGGGTCGCCGCCGGCGGGCGGGTCGTGAGGGTCGCGTCGACGATGGTGGCGACCTGCTCGGGGGTGATCCGTTTCCGCCGGCCCGGTCGGGGCGCATCGTGCAGCACGCCGCCGACCCCGGCCGCGAGGTAGCGTTGCACCCAATAATGGACGTGATTCCGACTCAGGGCGAGCCGGGTCGCGACATGCGAGGGCCGCACGCGATCGGCCAGCATCAGCAGGATGGAGGCGCGCACGGCCAGTGTCTGCGGCGTGTTGCCATCCGCGACGACGTGG
>WHSN01000205.1 GCA_009380045.1 Luteitalea sp. | reverse complement strand
GTCGCCCTGGCGGCGCTCCAGCAGCGCCTCGACGGCGCCTCAGCGGGCGATGCCCTGGTGGCGGCAATCGTCTCCTTCCTCGCCCGTGCGACCGGCACGCAGGCGTTCGACGTGGCCTTCACGGACCGAGCGCTCCTCGAGCGCGTGTCCGGGGCCACCGAGCTGTTTTCACCGGTGGTGCCGCTGCGCGCTGCGGTCGACAGCGCGACCGGCTTCGACCTCGCAGCGTCCGCCGTTGTCGCGGAGCTGCGGACGCTCCGCGCCCGCAAGACCTACGCGCGCGACATCGTTGGACGCTACCCCGCGCTGCGAAAGGCGGGCGAGCGTGCCCGGCCGCGCACCTGGCCGATTCACCTGGCGATCGGCGCCGAGCCGCCGGGCGGTGTGCCCGGGGCATCGCTCCACGTCGTGATCGACGATTCCGGCAGGAGCGTCCAGTGGACGCGTCCGGTTCCGTCCATGTCCTTCTGGACGCTGCGATCGCTGGTGCGGCAGTTCGAGCTGTTCTTCAAGTCAGCGGGCATCGATGGAGCGCAGAAGCTGCACGAGGTGCCACTCCTCGACGCCAGTGAACGCCGGCAGGTCCTGGTCGGCTGGAACGCGACCAAGCGGGACTACGATCGGGACGTCTGCATCCATCGGTCGTTCGAAGCGCAGGTGAAGCGGACTCCATCACGGCCGGCGCTCCGGTTCGAGAATGACCGCGTCGACTACGACGGCCTGAACCGGCGCGCCAACCGGCTGGCGCGGCATCTGCGACGTCTGGGGGTGGGACCCGACGTGGTGGTCGGGCTCGCAACCGAGCGGTCGATCGAGATGGTCGTCGGCGCGCTCGGCATCCTCAAGGCCGGAGGGGCATATCTTCCGTTGGACCCGGCCTACCCGCCTGAGCGCCTGCGGCTGGTGATCGAGGACGCCCAGGTCCCGGTGATCCTCGCCCACGCGCGCGGGGCGGAAGTCGTCGGCGCTACTGGCGCACACCTGATTCGCCTCGACAGCCCGGAGGTGCAGCGGGAGCTGTCGTCGCTTCCCGACGACGACCTGCCTGAGGTCGCGACCGCTACCGATCTGGCCTACGTGATTTACACCTCCGGCTCGACCGGCGAGCCGAAGGGCGTAATGGTGCAGCATCGCAACGTCGCGAACTTCTTCACCGCCATGGACGGCTGCCTGCGCCACGATCCGCCGGGCGTGTGGCTTGCCGTCACCAGCCTGTCCTTCGACATCTCGGTGCTGGAGCTGTTCTGGACACTGTCGCGCGGTTTCAAGGTCGTCATGCACGGCGACGCGCGGCAGGCGATTTCTACCGGCGCGCGATCGACGGTGTCGCGACGCCCACTGCAACTGAGCTTGTCGTACTTCGCCAGCGACGAACGGCAGCGCCGCGGGGACAAGTACCGGCTGCTCCTCGAAGGCGCCAAGTTCGCGGATCGACACGGATTCACCGCGGTGTGGACACCCGAGCGTCATTTTCATGCGTTCGGCGGGCTCTACCCCAATCCGTCGGTGGTCAGCGCGGCGATCGCCGCCGTCACCTCGCGCATCTCCATCCGGGCGGGCAGCGTCGTGCTGCCGCTGCACCATCCGCTTCGCGTCGCCGAAGAGTGGTCGGTCGTGGACAATCTCTCGGGCGGCCGCGTCGGTGTTTCGTTCGCGTCGGGCTGGCACCCGGACGACTTCGTGTTGCGTCCCGAAGCATTCGCCGACGCCAAACGCCGGATGCTGAGCGACATCGATGTCGTCCGCCGATTGTGGCGAGGCGAGCGGGTGCCTTTTCCGGGCCCGCTTGGCGAGCCGGTGCCCACCGCCACGCTGCCCCGGCCGGTGCAGCCCTCTCTGCCGGTGTGGATTACCGCCGCGGGCAATCCCGACACGTTCAGGACGGCCGGCGAGTCCGGCGCGTTCGTGCTGACGCACCTGCTCGGTCAGACGCTCAGCGAGCTGGCCGAGAAGATCGCCATCTACCGCAAGGCCTGGAGAGCAGCGGGTCACGGACCGGGTGACGGTCATGTGACGCTCATGCTCCACACCTTCGTCGGCGAGTCCGAGTCCGGCGTTCGGTCGCTCGTTCGCACGCCGATGAGGGAGTACCTGCGAAGCTCCATCAGCCTCATCAAGCAGTACGCGTGGTCGTTCCCGACTGCCAGGAAGGCGATGGTGGAGCCTGGCGCCTCGACCGACGACCTGTTTGCCCGACTCTCGCCCGACGACCTCGACGCGCTGCTGGATCACGCCTTCGACCGCTACTTCGATTCCGGCGGACTGTTCGGCACTCCTGACAGTTGCCTGCCGATGATCGCGCAGATCAAGGCGCTCGGCATTCAGGAGGTCGCCTGTCTGATCGACTTCGGCATCGACGTCGAGATCGTCCTGAAGAACCTCGAGCACCTGAGCCGGCTGCAGCAGATGGTCTCGAACGCCGAGGCGCCGGCCGACGATGACTACTCGATCGCGGCCGAGATCGAGCGGCATGGCGTGACCCACTTTCAGTGCACGCCGTCGCTGGCGGGCCTGCTGGTGCGCGACGCCGGGTCGCGGCTGGCGCTCGGCTCGCTCGAGCACATGGCCGTCGGCGGCGAGGCGCTGTCTCCGGTGCTGGCCGAGCAACTGCGATTGGCGGTGCGCGGCACGCTGACGAACATGTATGGACCGACCGAGACGACCGTCTGGTCGGCAACCGCGGACGTGGACGGCGGGCCGGGAGCGGTGCCGATCGGCCAACCAGTCGCCAATACACAGATCTACGTGCTCGATGCGGCGATGCAACCGGTGCCGCCGGGGTTCGCCGGCGAGATTTACATCGGCGGCGACGGGGTCGCCCGAGGCTACCTGCGCCGGCCACAGCTCAGCGCCGAACGGTTCGTTCGCGATCCGTTCGCGAACGAGGCTGGAGCGCGGCTGTATCGCACGGGCGATGTGGGCAGATACCGGCCGGATGGCCAGCTCGAGTTCCTCGGCCGTATCGATCATCAGGTGAAAATCCGCGGCCATCGTGTGGAATTGGGCGAGGTCGAAGCGTCGTTGATGCGACATTCGTCGGTTCAGGATGCGGTCGTCGTCGATCGCGAAGGGCCGGGCGGCGGCAGGAGCGTCGTCGCCTACATCACCGCAAGGCCTGGCGCCACCATCTCGGTCGCGGACCTGCGGGCGTTCGCCGGCGACCGGCTGCCCGAGTACATGGTGCCGTCGCACTTTCTCGTGCTCGCCTCCCTGCCGCAGACGCCCAACGGCAAGATCGATCGGAAGGCGCTTCCGGCGCCGCAGTTGCCGTCGGACGCGCCGCTCTCTCTGGACAGCAAGCCGCACACCGATCTCGAGCAGCTCGTCGCCGGGATCTGGCAGGAGGTGCTCCAGACGCCGCGCGTCGATCTGGATCAGAACTTCTTCGATCTCGGTGGCCACTCGCTCCTGACGATGCAGGTGCTCGCCCGGCTGCGGGACTCGATCGGCAGGCAGCTGCCAATCACCGACATGTTCCGCTTCCCCACCGTCCGGGCGCTGGCGGCGTACCTGGCGAACGGCGATCAACCGCTCTCACAATCCGCGTCCGGCGGCGCCGAACGTGCCGCGTCCCGGCGGGAAATGCTGCTCAAACGCCGAGAGAGCCGCACGCGTGTGAGCTAGAACAACGCGACTGGCTCAGAGCTTGGTTAGAATGAACGTTCAGCACTAATCCCGGGGCGACGTCGCTCCGCCCTTTCGAGAGCACGCATGCGTGTAGCGGTCATCCTGGTCTGGCGTCCCAAGCACTTTCCCTCCTGGGAAGGACGCGGAACGCCGCCCCACGACAGGATTCCCGCCGCCCTCTCGGTTGCACGCGCCGCCGCGCCCTACACCGGCACTCACATTGCGTCGCTGCTGCCGCGCGACTGGGATATTCGCCTGGTCCACGAAATGGTGCGCGACGTCGATCTCGAGATGGACGTCGACGCCGTGTTCCTGTCGACGATGGATTTCTGTGCGCCGCACGCCCGGCGGTTGGCGGCGGCGTTTCGAGCCCGCGGGGTCACGGTCATCGTCGGCGGCCTGTATCCAACCCTTCATCCCGAGTACTTCGCGGGCGACGGCGTCAGTGTGGTCGTCGGCGAAGCCGAGCCGGTGATGCCCCGGCTGATAGCGGACCTGCGCCGGGGCAGGCTCGAGCCGCTCTATCGAGCGGAGGGTCTCGCCGATCTCAGCACGATCCCTCCGCCCCGATACGATCTGGTCGAGACCGAATTCACGCTGCCGATGGGCTACGAAGCGACCCGCGGCTGCCCGTTCTCCTGTTCGTTCTGCGTGCTGTCGGCGCTGCGGTCGTCCTATCGGCGGCGGCCGATCGGGAACGTGCTCCGCGACATCCAGCAGATCCCCGCCAATTGGTCCTGGCGGCAGCGCAAGATCGTGAACTTCATGGACAACAACCTTGGCGCCGACCGCGCCTATTTCAAGGAGTTGTGCGAAGCGCTCATTCCACTCAAGCGCTTCTGGTCGACCGAGACCTCGATCGATACCGTGACGCCCGAAACCGCCCGCCTGATGGGGAAGTCCGGATGCCGGTACCTCTACATCGGGCTCGAGAGCCTCGCCCAGGACAGCTTGACGATGTCGAACAAACGGCACAACCGGGTGCGCGACTATCGCGAGCGCATCAGGCTGCTGCATGACAACGGCATCGTCGTGATGAGCATCTTCCTGCTCGGACTCGACGGTGATACACCGGAATATCTGGAGCGGCTTCCCGAACTGGTGGAGGAGGTGGATGTCGACATTCCCGTCTATTCCCTGGCGGTGCCGATCGTGGGAACGCCATTTCATGCAGCGCTTCGCGACGCCGGCCGCCTGGCGTCAGGCGATCTCCTCGACGCGAGCGATGGCGTGCACGTGGCGTACGAACCGCGACGAGTCAGCCCCGACGAGCTCGAGCTGGCCCTCGCCCACTGCATGCGACGGACCTATCATCCCTTGCGGGTCGCCAGGCGCATCGCGCGGCGCGCGGTAAATGGGCACTGGGCGCTGGCGATGAGTGCGGCCGCCAACCAGTCCTATATGGGCTATCAGCGGGCTCTGGCGCGGACGACCCTCGAGCGGCTGGCCGAGCGGCGGCGGGCGGCGGGCGCCGCGGATGTGGACGGCCCCCGACGAGCCGAGTCTCCGATCGCCGTCGACGGGGCCTAGTGGAAGCTTGCTTTCCAGCAAGCATCGGTGCTGGTGCCCTGCCGGGATCCGGGTAAGATCGCCTGCAGACGTTGTGAGCTGTGAGCCTCGTGGCAGGTCGTCGTGCCGCTCGGTCGTCGCCGCAGGGATTTTCCTTCCGTCGGAGAAACGAAATGCGTGGCGATCCGGTCGATCGAGCGCTCAGTAGCATCGCGGACGGCGAGCCGATCGACTGGTCCGCTCTCGAGCGCCGGGCGGCCACCGAGGAAGAGCGGGAGTATCTGCGGTGTCTCCAGATTCTTGGCGGCATCGCTGAGGCGCATCGCGCCCACGAGGAAGAAGGCTCGGACACTGCCCCGTCGGCCCACACCGAGATCCCTCCAATCGAGTTCCGTGGCAACCAGCGTTTCGCCGTGGAGCGATGCCTGGGTTCCGGCGCCTTCGGCACGGTGTATCAGGCCCACGACCGTCAGCGGCGCGGGCGGGTCGCGCTGAAGATGCTGCATCGGGTCGACGCCAGTGCGCTCTATCGGCTCAAGCAGGAGTTTCGCGCCCTCGCAGATCTCTCCCATCCCAATCTGGCGTCGTTGTACGAGCTGTTGTGCGAAGGCGGGCGGTGGTTCATCTCGATGGAGCTCATCGACGGCCGGGAATTCGTCCAGTATGTCGTCGAGGAACCGTTCCCCGCTGGGGACGAGAGCCTCCGGGACTGGGCGATCGGCCGGGCCGGTCCGGGCCGGCACCAGCCGCGCGGGGGATTCAGCCCGGCCGGCATCACCAGGCTCGAGGAATCGCTGCGCCAACTGAGCGCCGGGCTTCGATATCTGCATTCCACCGGCAGGCTGCACCGCGACATCAAGCCGGCCAACGTGCTGGTCACGCCGAACGGGCGTGTCGTGCTGCTGGATTTCGGGCTGGTCACCGAGTTCGGGTCCGGGCGCGAGGACACGACCGACTTCGGCACACCCGCGTACATGTCGCCAGAGCACGGAACCTCTGCGGGTTTCACCGCCGCAACCGATTGGTACAGCGTCGGCGTCATGCTGTTCAAGGCATTGACCGGCACGCTGCCGTTCGAGGGCGGCGTCAGCGAGGTGATCGCCGCCAAGCGGGAACGCGATGCGCCGGAACCGCGCGAGCTGGTGCCCGACGTTCCTGCTCACCTGAACGAGCTGTGCCGTCGTCTCCTGTCGCGTCTGCCGGCGGTGCGGTTGGCGGCAGTCGATTCGTTGCTGCGGCTCCGCGGGCGTGGGGAGCCTGCGCCCACGGTGGCGTCGGCGCGCCCGACGACCGCGGCCGGGTCCTCACTGGTCGGCCGGGAAGCGCACCTTCAGGCGCTGACCGCGGCCTTCGACAGCGCGAAGACCGGCCGCGCCGTCACGGTGTACGTGCACGGCGGCTCCGGACTGGGAAAAACGGCGCTGGTCCAGTGTTTCCTCGAGATGGTCCAGGACCGCGACAGCGATGCGGTCGTCCTGTCTGGACGCTGCTTCGAGCGAGAGTCGGTTCCATACAAGGCGCTCGACGGAATTGTCGATGCGCTGAGCCGCTATCTCAGGCGCCTGCCGCGCGCGACGATCGAGGCGTTGCTGCCCCGCGACGTGATGGCGCTGACGCGCGTGTTCCCGGTCTTGCGCCGCGTCGATGCGATCGGCGAGGCACGGCAGCGTGCCGCGGAGATCCCAGACTCGCAGGAACTGCGACGACGGGCGTTCGGCGCGTTTCGGGAATTGTTCGCGCGGCTGAGCAGCCGCCACACGGTGGTGTTGTGCATCGACGATCTGCAGTGGGGCGATGCCGACAGCTCGGCGCTGCTGACCGAATTGTTGCGTCCACCAGACGCGCCGATGCTGCTGCTGGTGGCGACCTATCGAACGGAAGAGGCCGACAGCAGCGTCGCGCTGCAGATGCTGTTGAACCAGGGCGCAGCGTCGAACGCCTGCGCCGAGATCCATGAAGTGGTGGTTCGCGAGCTCGGCCCCCGCGAGGCCGGGGTGCTGGC
>WHSN01000200.1 GCA_009380045.1 Luteitalea sp. | reverse complement strand
GGGACGAGACCTTTGCCATCCAGACCGGCAGCGGGGGTGTCCACCTGATCGACGACCAGGCAGCACGATACGGACGGTTCGACGATGTGACGATCGTCGGGCTGGTCGAGAGTGAATGGCCGGAACGGCCGCGACGCAACATCTTCTACCCGCCTTCGCTGCTGAACGCGCTTGGCTGGCCGTCGGAGAGAGATCGGCGGGCGGCCGCAGACGCGCGGTTCCTCGATCTGGTCGGGTCCTCCGGCGGTCGCGTCGAGCTGTCCACCTTCACGCTGGAGGACGAATCGCTCGTCACGCGCTCGCTGCAGCTCGACGAAGTGCCGAGGGCGCGCCTCTCCACGCTCCGGCGCGGCGAACCCCCGGCACACACCCGCTCGACGACCAGCGACTGGGCCGCCCTTCGCTCGCGGCGATCGGCAGCGACGGGTGCGGAGTTCCACGGCAGTATCGGGCCTCGGGCGACCCGGCCCTGGTCGGTCAGCGCGCTCGAGACGTACTTGGGCTGTCCCTTCAAGTTCTACGCGCAGCACGTGCTCAAGCTGGCGGAAGAGCCCGACGACGAAGAGATGATGGATCCGCGGCGGCAGGGGCAATTCGTGCACGCGGTGTTCGAGTCGTTCTTCACGGCATGGAGCGCCGCCGGGCGCCGGGAGATCACGTCAGCCAACCTTGACCTCGCGCAAGGGATGTTCGTGGAGATCGTCGATCACGCGCTCGAGCGGCTGTCCGAAGGCGAAGCCGGCCTCGAGCGCACACGCCTGCTCGGATCGCCGGCGGCGGCCGGTCTCGGAGACGCGGTCTTTCGCATGGAAGCCGAGCGCCCGGTGCCGGTCGTCGAGCGGCTCCTCGAACACACGCTCGAAGGCGCCTTTACGCTGCAGACATCCGACGGCCCGCGCGTCGTGCATCTCCGCGGAAAGGCCGACCGCCTCGACCTGCTCGCGGACGGCACCTTCCGCCTCGTCGACTACAAGCTTGGATGGCCGCCGGATCGGAGCCGGGCCCTGCAGCTGCCGATTTACGCGCTGCTGGCGGAACAGCGCCTCACCAAGCACCGCGGCCGAAGCTGGAGCCTCGGCGAAGCGATGTACCTGGCCTTCAAAGGGCCAAAGCGGGTCGTGCCGCTGTTCACCTCCAACGGCAATCGCCAGGAGCTGATGGCAAGGGCCGGGCAGCGCGTCGCCGAGACCCTCGATGCCATCGAGGCAGGCTCCTTCCCTCCATCGCCGGACGACGTGTTTCGGTGCGAGACGTGCAGCTTCTCATCGGTGTGCCGCAAGGACTATGTCGGCGACATCTAATCCGCCGCCGGTTCCGCTCCCCGATCAATCCGCACGCGATCACGCGACCGATCCGCAACGAAACGTGGTGCTCGAGGCGTCCGCCGGGACCGGCAAGACGAAGGTGCTCGTCGAGCGCTACGTGAACCTGCTCCGCGCCGGCGTGGAGCCGGACCACATACTGGCGATCACGTTCACCCGCAAGGCCGCCGCTGAAATGCGCGATCGCATCATCGAGCGTCTGCACGAGGCGAGCCGCCTGTCCGAGTTCGACATGGCCCGCTGGCGGGAATTGAAAGAGCGGCTCGGCGACATCGCCGTCTCCACCATCGACGCGTTTTGCCTGTCGCTCCTGCGCGAGTTCCCTCTGGAAGCGGACGTCGATCCCGGGTTCGATCTCGCCGACGAGACAGAAGCGCCGAGGCTGGTGGCGGAGTCGCTCGACCAGGCGCTCAGAATCTGCCGGGCCGTCGCCCGGGACGACGACGACGTCGCGCTGGTCTACGCGCAGCTCGGCGAGCGGCGCCTGCGTTCGGGTCTGACCGCGCTCCTGAACCGGCGGCTGGTCGCGCCGGAGGCGCTCCGGCAGTATCTGGCCGGCGGTCCGCGTGGTCTGACGGCGGAAGTGGCATGCGGCCGCGCCGCAGAGAGGCTCCGGACAGCGCTCGCCGATGTCGAGGGAGGGCTCGACTGCCTGCTCGACGACGGCCCGATACGTCACCCGCAATTCGCGATGCTCGCCGCCGATGTTCGTCTCCTGTGCCGGGATCCGCGAACGGTTGCTCAACCCGAACCGGGGCCGCGCCCCGCAACTCGCGCCGCCCCGCCGATGTCGCTGCCGTTCGACGATCCCCAAGTCGAGACGCGAAGGTGGCAGGACCGGCCCAGCCAGGCCGAGTTCCGCGCCCTCGTCGACCGGCTCCGCGCCTACTTTCTCACCCAGGACGGGCGCCCGCGCGGCGACAAGTTCGCCGGCACCGGCTTTACCGGTGACGACTGCCGTGGGATCGATGCGTGGAAGCGCCACCGGAAGGCGGCGGCGGCCGTCGCTCCCGAGGTTGCCCAGGCGATCCGGGGCTTTCGCCGCGACCTGAACGTCGTGCTCTCGCGCGGCGTCTGGCGGATCTTCGCGGTGGCCCTGCAGCAGTATCAGCGGACGCTCGACGCGCATGCGCTGCTCGACTTCTCCGGTGTGCTCGAACGTGCGGTGAAGCTGCTCAAGGACATGGACGAGTTCGCGCAGAGCCGCTTCAGGCTGGAGTCGCGATACCGCCACGTACTGGTGGACGAGTTCCAGGATACCAGCCGTGCGCAGTGGCAACTGGTGGCGCAGCTGGTTCGAAACTGGGGTGAGGGGGCAGGCGCCTCCGCGGATGCGATTGCGCCCTCGATCTTCATCGTCGGCGACCGCAAGCAGTCGATCTACGGCTTCAGGGACGCGGACGTCGCGCTGCTCGACGAGGCGCGCGCGTTTGTCGGCGCACTTCGCGCCGATGGCGACCCACGGCGCGCCATCTCGGTGAGCTTCCGGGCGCTGCCACCCATCCTCTCGTTCGTGAACGATCTGTGCGGCGCCATCGAGAAGGCGCCGGATCGGACGGACGCGTTCCGCTATGGCGCCACGGACCGGTTTCCGCTGGTGGACGCGGCCTGGGCCGGGCCAGTCGCGCCGCTTCCCGCGATCGCGGCGGAGCTCGGACAGCCGGCGAACCCGCCGGAGGTGGCCGTCGGCCTCATCGCCGGTGAGACGGCAACGGCTGCCGCCGGTCGCGTGGCCGCGGAAATCGCGCGGCTGCTGGGCACGGCCGTGCGCGATCGCGTCAGCGGTCTGAGGCGTCCGGCGCAACCGGCCGATTTCGCGATCCTCTTCCGCTCTCGCGACAGCCACCGCGAGTTCGAGAAAGCGCTCGAACGGCGGGGGATATCGACCTACGTCTACAAGGGGCTCGGCTTTTTCGACGCCGATGAAGTGCAGGACGCGCTGGCGCTGATTCGGTACCTGGCCGATCCGCTGTCGGACCTTCGCGCGGCGGCGTTCCTGCGCTCGCGAGTCGTCCGGTTGTCTGACGCCGCGGTCGCGCGCCTCGCGCCCGGGATTGCGGCATCGCTGCTCAGGACCGATGGGGCCGAGCCTGACGCGCACTTTTCCGAGGAGGACAGCGCCGTGCTCCTGCAGGTTCGGCGTGCGCTGCCAGCCTGGCTTGCCCTGGTGGATCGACTGACTCCGGCCGAGCTCCTCAGCGCCGTGCTCGCGGAAACCGCGTACGAAGCTGAGCTGCAGGGAACGCGGTACCGGCAGGCACGCGAGAACCTGAAGAAGCTGCGCGCCATGGTGCGGCGCTTCCAGAACCGCGGCTACGCCACGCTGGCGCGCGTCGCCGATCATCTGGAGCAGCTTGCCGTCGGCGACGAGTCGAACGCCGCCATCGATGCCAACGACGCGGTGAGCCTCATGACCGTGCACGCGGCGAAGGGGCTGGAGTTCCCGATCGTGTTCGTGGTGAACATGAACCGTGGCACCGGCAACACGCGGGCGCCGATTCGGGTGGTCGGCGGCGCTTCCGGCGAGGCTTCGGTTGCGGTTGCGGACTATCAGTCGGAGGCCGACGAAGACGCGTCGGCGCGCGAGCGGGAAGAGACCAAGCGGCTGCTCTACGTGGCGCTGACCCGCGCGCGGGACCGGCTCTATCTGTCGGGATCGGTGGCCAACGGCTCGTTCCGGCCCACCCGCGGCAGCCTCGGCGAGGTGTTGCCGGCGACCGTCCGGGCGCTTTTCGTGCAGGCGTCCACAATCACCGATCGCGCGGAACCGTTGGTCTGGGTCGGCGCCGAGGGACGCGTCCACACGCTCGGGACCGCATGATCTACACCATCGGTCATTCGACGCGTCCGCTCGCCGAATTCATCGACCTGCTGCAGGTTCACGCCGTCCGGCGGCTGGCGGACGTGCGGACAGTGCCGCGCTCGAAACGGCATCCGCACTTCGCGGCTCCTGCGCTGGAGGCGTCGCTGGCCGCGGTCGGGATCGAATACCGCCACTTCCCGGCTCTCGGCGGCCTGAGGAAACCGCGCAAGGACTCGGCCAACAGCGCCTGGCGCGTCGAAGGATTCCGCGGCTACGCGGACTACATGGAGACGGCCGCATTCGATCGCGCGCTCGAATCGCTCCTGGAGTTCGCGACGCTGCCGACAGCGGTGATGTGCGCGGAAGCGGTCTGGTGGCGATGTCATCGCCAGTTGATCGCCGACGCCCTGGTGGCCCGCGGCATCGACGTCAGGCACATCACCTCGTCGTCGCCCGCCGCGTCGCACACGCTGACGGCGTTCGCCACGGTGATCGGAACCGAGGTTCGCTCCCCCGGGCCTGGTGTGAGGCTCGAGGTTCGCTACCCCGGCCTGGTGTGAGGCTAATGCGAGGTCTGCTCGGCCCACCGCCGGGCGCGCGCTTCGGCCTCCTCACGCGACGCCGCGATGAGGATGATGGAACGGTCGGGCTTCTGGTCGCCACCGTCGCGGGTGATCCAGGAGACCCAATGCGGTCCTCTCGCCTCGGTGTGTATCTGATATGGGCCGCCCGTTGTTACCATGGAGCGAAAAACTTAGCAGATTTCCCGCCGGTTTGGCGACGATCGTACGTTTTTGGCCGGTTTTTCATTGCGTGGGGCCGGGCCATTGCATAGAATCAGATTTTGTCCGCCGCGCCAGACACCGCGGTACCAACACCGACATGAAGGGGGTTCGTTCGTGACGTTGACTTGTCCACATTGCGGCAACGACCGGAATTTCCAGGTCAAGACGCTGCAGATGCACGTGGTTCATCTCGAGGATGGTCGCGTGGAGGTGTCCGAAGAAAGCCGTCCGGCCGTGCTCGAAGTGCTCTGCGACGAGTGCGAGTCGGCTCTGAAGTTCGAGGAGTTCGAGGATACCCTCCGCAAGGAAGTCCTGCTGACCATCGGCGCGCGCTGACCCCGGGCGCCGTCTCCTACGCTTTCTCCGCTTCGGCCTCTTCGAAGTAGTCGCACTCGGGGCAAATCCATTCGACGGTGGTGCGCGTGGTGGGTTGCGGATAACCCGCGACGCGGACGACGTGATCCGTGTGCTTCAACTTCATGGTCTCGCCGCACATCGGGCATTCCCTTGCCGCGGGCATGGTTCTTGTCCACGGTAGCACCGGTGTGCTGCCTTGACAAGCGTGGATCCGCCTCCTATCGTTAGCGTGGATTGAGTGTGGCTGCTCACGACTGTTTCGCCGACGAAATCGCGATCGATTTTCCGTCCGTCGACCCGCTGGTCGAGCGAGTGCGCGACGCATTCCTCGGCGAGCGCGACGCCGACGAGATGGTGATTGCCGAGGTGTCGCTCACGGCGAGCGAGGCACTCTGCGGGACGATTGTGCTGGTCGAACTGCTGCTGCGCGGCACCTGCCGCGTCTGTGGCGGGCGCGGCGAAACATGGACGGAACCGTGCCAGGACTGCTGCGGCACCGGCGACGCCCTTTTCCGTCACCCGGTCAACGTGACGGTTCCCGCGCGCGTGGCAGACGGGGCGCGTTTTCGCTTCCGCGTCACGTCGCCACACGCCGTCCCGGCGCGCGTTGAAGTGAGGGTGGGGATCAAGCAGAATTTCAGGATTTAAGGATTTCAGGATTTTAGGATTTAGATTTTAGGATTTAGATTTCAGGATTTGAGATTTAGGAGGGGGGCCAAGGTAGTGCGAATCTGACGTCCCAATGAGATCCTGCGATCCAGCCGCCCTGCCATCCTGCGATCCGCGCGTCACCCTGTCCCATTCGCGCGTCAGCCTGTTGGGCGTTCTGTTCATCGTCTGGGGCGTGCTCACCATCCTCGTCGGCGCCTCGACGCTCGCGCTCGGCGTGGCGGCGGCGGCGCTCATCAACTCGGCGGGCGGCCGCGGCGGGTTCGCGGCGGGCTTCACGGCAGCGACCTTCACCATCCTGGCACTCATCGCGATCCTCTGGGGGACGGCACACATCGCGGTCGGCAACCCGTTGCGCCGGCGGCGGCGATGGTCGCGCCAGGCGGCCCTGATGCTTGGCGGTATCGACTTGCTGCTCCTCCCGTACGGCACCGCCCTCGGCGTGTACGCCTTGTGGGTGCTGCTGCGCGACGATGCGAAGCGGCTGTTCGAAAGTTAGGGACTGCGGTCTCGTGGTCTGACGTGACCGGATCAGCTGGGGACGGCTAGAACCGCGCCGCGTACCGGCTGACCGCGGGTACCTCGAGGCGCGAGCCGCCGAGCGCCTTGACAATCGCGAGCACGTGAACGATGAGGATCGTCGCCCAGAGCAGGATATAGAGCAGCACGCTCAGCGCGAGCCCGACGCCGAAGGCCATCATCGTCATCAGGCTCGCGAGAATCGACAGCAACAGCACCGCGAGCAGCTCCGCCGCCATCAGCACCAGGCCGTGCTTCGCGTGCCAGTGCACTTCCGCGTCGTCTCTTGACACCAGCAGAGGCACGACCGCCAGCGGCCACAAGTAGGCCAGCACCAGCATGGTCGCCCGGTTTGGTGCGGGATCGGTCATTCGGGCGAAGTGTACATCCTTGTTCTGGGCGGACGAAAGCCGATATCCTCTGATCATGGCAGTTGAACAGGCGGCGGTCCTCGACGCCTTGAAGGTTGTGCGGGACCCGGACCTGAACCGCGACATCGTCAGCCTCGGCTTCATCAAGAACCTGACGATCGACGGCGGCCGGGTCGGGTTCACGATCGAGCTCACGACACCGGCATGCCCGGTCAAAGACCAGATGCGCGATCAGTCGCGGGCCGCGGTGCTGCAGGTGCCCGGCGTGTCGAGTGTCGACGTGCAGATGAGCGCCCGCGTGCGCGAGGCGGTGGGCGGAGATGGTGCACGCCAGCCGCTGCCGGGCGTCAAGAACATCATCGCGATCGGCGCGGGGAAAGGCGGCGTCGGCAAGACCACCCTGGCGGTGAACCTGGCGATCGCGCTGGCGAAGTGCGGCAGCAAGGTCGGCATGATCGACGGCGATATCTACGGCCCCAACGTGCCGATCATGCTCGGGATGAAGGAGCAGCTGATCACGGACGGCCAGAAGATCGTGCCGGCGGAGAAATACGGCCTGCAGGTGATCTCGATGGCGTTCCTCACCGGGGACGACGCGCCGATCATCTGGCGCGGTCCGATGCTGC
>WHSN01000080.1 GCA_009380045.1 Luteitalea sp. | reverse complement strand
TGTCGCGCACGCGTTGCGCGGTTTCGGCTCCGAGCCACTCCGCCCACATCCCCGGTCCTGTTGCCGCGTCTGCGCTCTGCGCCTGTATCCGTTGACCGATTCCCCGCTCAGCTTCACGAAGGTGCGGGCTCGGCAGCCCCTCGACACCGTACCGATGGGCCGTCCACACCGGGTCCCTGGATGGGACGATGAACTCGATGCCAGGCACGAGCTGGCGGAACATCCGGAGGTTGGCCTCCAGCATCGCTTCGTCGCCCAGATGATAGTGGGCCGGTCCGCCGACGTCCGCGGTGACGAACAGTCGCGGCATCAGCGGCGCTCCTTCGAGGCCCGATGGAATCGATCAGCTGTCCAGCCCGTCGGCATCGAGGTCACCAGCAATCACAAGCGCAACGCGCGCGCGGCAGTCGGACTGCGTCGAACCGGGCCCGAGCCGCGTCCTCAGCGTATAATCTCGCACATATCGTAAATGGAACCGGGAGTCGATCACCAGTGTTCCCCGGATCGCTTCCGGGTCTCACTCCTGCTGGTAAACTACAAGACCTACACAGAGCTGACGGCCTGCCTCCACTCACTGGAGGACTTCGTCACCGGCGACCTCGAAGTGATCGTCGTCGATCACGCGACAGAGCCGGCCGGTGCTGCCGCGGTTGTACAGCGATTCCCATGGATTCACCTGATCGGCATCGACGAGAATCCGGGTTTCGCGTCGGGGGTGAACCGCGCGGCACAGGTGGCGGCGGGCAGGTATTTCCTTCTGCTGAACCCGGACTGTGTCGTGAGCGCCGACGTCGCCGGCGCTCTTGCCGACTGGCTGGACGAGCACCCGCATGTCGGTGCATGCGGTGCGCTGGTGCGCGAATCGAACGGGACCATTCAGGCGTCGGCACGCCGGTTTCCCGACGTGACGACCGGGCTCGGCGGCCGAACGAGCTGGCTGACCCGCGCCTGGCCGACGAACCTGTTGACCAGGCGCAATCTGGGGCCGGGTGCGGGCGCCACGGCGCCGACCGAAGTGGATTGGGTCACCGGCGCGTGCATGATGGTTCGTCGAGACGGCTTCGACGCAGTCGGCGGCATGGACGAGAAGTTCTTCATGTACTGGGAGGATGCCGATTTATGTTTCAGGCTGAAGCGCGCCGGATGGCCGACCGTCTATAATCCCATGGTCGAAGTTACGCACCTGACCGGCCGCAGCAGCACCTACGTCCCGCGCGAGTCGCTGATCGCGTTCCATCGAAGCGCGTTCCGGTACTTCAACAAACACAGCGGACGAGGTGCGAGGCTCCTGGTGCCGTTGGTGTATCTCGCGCTGCAGGCGCGACTGCTGGCACAGCTCGTGAGCCTGCGGTTGTCCCGTCCAGCCTGACCATTCTGGACAACGAACGCTTCGAGCCGGAGTCGAATCGAGTGATGAAGGGAATACTTCTCGCCGGCGGCAGCGCGACACGCCTGTATCCGCTGACCCGGACCGTGAGCAAGCAGCTCCTGCCGGTGTACGACAAGCCGACCATCTACTATCCGCTGGCGACCCTGATGCTGGCGGGTATTCGCGAGATCCTGATCATCAGCACGCCCCGCGACTTGCCGATGATCCGCGACCTGCTCGAGGACGGCTCCGACATCGGCTTGCGCCTGTCGTACCGCGAACAGCCCAAGCCCGACGGAATCGCGCAGGCCTTCCTCATCGGAGCGGAGTTCATCGACGGCTCGCCGGTGTGCCTGATCCTCGGCGACAACATCTTCTATGGCAACGACGTGGTGAGTGCGCTCGATCGTTCGGCGCAGATCCGCCACGGCGCCAAGCTGTTCGCGTACCATGTCACCGATCCGCAACGCTACGGCGTTGTCGAATTCGACGCCAACGGCCGGGCACTCAGCCTCGAGGAGAAGCCGAAGACCCCCCGCTCCAACTGGGCGGTCACCGGCATCTACTTCTACGACAGCCGCGTGGTTGACATAGCCCGCGCCCTGGTGCCCTCGGCACGAGGGGAGCTCGAGATTACCGACGTGAATCGGGCATACCTGTCGCGGGGCGAGCTCACGGTTGACATCCTCGGACGGGGCGTGGCCTGGCTGGACAGCGGCACCTACGACTCGCTCCTCGCCGCCTCGCAATTCGTTCAGACGCTCGAGTTGCGCCAGGGCCTCAAGGTGGCGTGCATCGAGGAAATCGCCTACGCCAAGGGGTACATCGACGAGCGCCAGCTTCTGGCGCTCGCCGAGCGCTACTCGAACAGCTCGTATGGGACCTATCTTCGACATTGCCTGGGACACTACATCGTCACGCCGGAACCGGCCGCGCGCCCGTGAACGTCGAGAAGCTCGGCCTTGACGGGCTGATCTTGATCGAGCTCGATGTCCGGACGGACCAACGCGGGTTCTTCATCGAACGCTACAACGAAGGCCGTTTCAAGGCCATCGGCTTGCCGCCGTTCTGCCAGGACAATCACTCCCGGTCCGCCCCGCGTACGCTCCGCGGGCTCCACTATCAGGTGCGGCCCGCGCAAGGAAAGCTGGTCGGCGTGATCAGGGGCGCCATCTGGGATGTCGTCGTCGACATCCGGCCCGGATCTCCCACCTTCGGTCGCACGCTGAGCCTGGAGTTGAACGATCGAGACGGTCGTGTGCTCTGGGTGCCGGCCGGTTTCGCCCACGGATTCTGCGTGCTCGGATCCGAGGCGGCCGACGTGCTGTACAAGGTGGATACCAGCTACGAACCGGCAACCGAAGGGGGCATCCTGTGGTCGGACCCTGAGCTGGCCATTCCATGGCCGGTTGCCGACCCGATTATCTCCCCCAAGGATCAGAAGCTGCCCGCCTTCGCCCGGTATCGTGCCGAGCCGCCAGCGTGGGACTGACGCCAGCGCCACAGCGTTTTTCAGCGGGTCACCGTAGTCAAGCCAGCCGTCCCTGACGGAGGACGAAGCTGACCAAGAACCCGAAGTCTGTCAGTCGTTGAACCGCCAGCGCACCAGCAGTCCAAGCTGACGATCGTCGTCAAGGCCGAAGTCGCTGGGGTTCAGCGTGCGGTCCACCCAGGTGTCGATGACGGTCCACGCTGGAGCGCGCGCAAGCTGAATGTGAGAGGTGAGCGGGGCCGAGGTGCGCAGGTAGGTGTCCACGACGAGCCGGCCGTCGCACCACACCTTCGCGTGCACGGGCCGCGTCGCCAAATCCAGGTGATTCACCGACACTGTGAGCTCCAACTGACGCGTCCGGGCGGCAATCACCGCCACGGCACGGCCCCTCGTCCAACGCTGCTCGCCTCCCGATCCGTCGGTCTCGACCGGGTTCAGACCGTAACCGTAGGGCAGCCCGCGATCCCGGGCGCGGAACGGCGGCCTGAGACGGGTGACGCCGGTGTGGTACGTGCCGGCCGCGAAGACGACTGCGGCGACGATCCCAGCCACCCACACCCTCGACTTCACGCGGCGAGGCGGCAACTCCTCTGGCGCCGGCCAGAGATACCAGAACGCAAACGTCCAGAACGTGATGAAGACGGTGAGATCCTGTCCCGGCACGCCGAACAGCGAGACGAAGCCGAAGGCAACGAGGCTGCCCCTGATCGCCCGGCGCTCGAGCCCTTCACCCGGCCGCCGCCTGAACAGCGCGCGGCCGAACGTGGCAACCCACACCAGCCACGCGATGCTGCCGACCAGCCCGAATTCCACGAGCTGATGACGGTACCAGTTCTGCGCGTTGTCCGGCGGGAGCACGATTCCGGCGGTCATGAACGCGGTCTCGGACGCATACGAGTTGAACGAACCGATGCCGATGCCGAACCAGGGAAATCGCCGGATCAGCACGGTGGCCATCTCGCCGTAACGGTTGCGGTTCCAGAGCTCGCTGACGAAGGCGGCGACCGATCCGAACGAGAGCTCCGGCGCCATCTCGAGCAGCCGTGGAATCGGGCCGCTGACCGTGAGATGAAGGTTCGCCGCCACGAGACCGGCGGCGACCAGCACGGCCAGGGCGCCGGCGGCGTACGCCAGTCGCACCCGCGGCGGCCGGTCCCGAGCGCCGGATCGAGCCAGGCCGACGACCGAGAACGCTGTGGAGATAGCGGCCGCGACAAAGCCGGTTCGCGACCCGGTCGCCCACACCGCCGTCCACGCCACCGCCATCGCGGCGCCGATGACGAGGCGTCCAGATCGGCGGCGGCTGTCCGCGAGCAGTGTCGCCCCGCCGATCCAGAACGCCGCCAGCACGCCACAGACGTTGCCGTCGAAGACGGTGCCGCTGGCCCGTCCGACGACGCCGTAGACGGTCCGATTGAGAAAGCTGATGTCGACGGTCGCCTGATAGATCGCCACCGCGGCGAGGATCGCGCAACTGAGCGCCAACGGGACGGCCACCCACGTGATGCGATCCAGATCGGCCGCGCCAAACAGCCAGTCGAACCACAGAATGCCCGCGAGCGCGCACAACGACAGGTGAAGCACCCATTGGGCGGCGAACCGCGGGCCGGCGGCATCCTCGCGAAAGACCAGCCCGGGATAGAAGTCCATCTCACGCCAGATCACGACCGTCGCTCCGGCGACGATCAGCAGCGCCCAGCAGCCGATCGCGGCACGCCAGCGCGCCGGCACCTGCCATCCCGAGCGCGCCGCATCCGGCACCATCGCTCCGAGCAGCGCCGCCACCCACAGCACTCCGAAGTAGACGTGATACTGGCCGTGAAGGAGGGCGACGAGCGCCGGGAACACGTAGGCGCACACCAGGACCGCCGCGACGCTGCGGCGATCGAGCGCGGTGGCCAGGCCCGCGGCCGCGAAACAGCCGAACCCGAGCCACGCGATCGACGGCCAGCCGCCGCGAAGCAGCCACAACTGCGCACCGAGCGCGGCGCACGCCCACCCGACGACGAACAGCTTGGTGGCGCGGTCCATGGCCGACCCCGCTTACAAGCGAAAGATGGAGGCCCCTGTGAAGCCCTGCAGCGCGTTCCGGGTGTCCACGACCAGCGGCAGACCGGCGATGCGCCGGTAGTCGAACGCACTGTGGTCGGTGGCGACGACGGCACAGTCGAACGAAGCGTCCACGGCTTCACCGAAGTCGAGCGACTGGCCGGTGTGCCCGGCGTGAGACAGCGTCGCGACGTGCGGATCGGTGAACGTGACCCGCGCACCGCGGCGAATCAGCAGCTCCATGATGTCGAGCGCCGGCGATTCGCGCATGTCGTTGACGTCCCGTTTGTAGGCGATCCCGAACAGGTGAACGCGCGATCCGTTCACCGGCTTCCGCACCGAGTTCAGCGCGTCGCCGATGCGCTGCACGACGTACTCGGGCATCGCCCCGTTCACCTGCCCGGCCAGCTCGATGAACCGCGCCTCGAAGCCGCTCTGCTTGGCCTTCCACGAGAGATAGAACGGATCGATCGGAATGCAGTGGCCGCCCAGCCCCGGGCCCGGATAGAACGGCATGAAGCCGAACGGCTTGGTCTTCGCCGCTTCGATCACCTCCCACACGTTGATGTTCATCTTGTGGCACATCAGCGCGATCTCGTTGACCAGGCCGATGTTCACGGCGCGAAAGGTGTTCTCGAGCAGCTTCACCATTTCGGCCACCCGGGTGGAGCTGACCGGGACCACCGTCGAGACCACCGAGCCGTAGAGGAGCGACGCCGCCTCGGTGCTGGCCCGGCCGATGCCGCCGACGACCTTCGGAATGCTCCGCGTCGTGAATTCGGCGTTGCCCGGATCGACCCGCTCGGGCGAGAACGCGAGCAGGAAGTCGGCATCGGCCTTCAGCCCACCGGCCTCGAGCATCGGCTGCACCACTTCATCGGTCGTCCCCGGATAGGTGGTGGACTCGAGGATCACCAGCTGGCCGGGCCGCAACGTCGCGGCGACGGCTTCCACGGCTTTGACGATGTAGGACAGGTCCGGGTCCCGGGTCTTGCGAAGCGGCGTCGGGACGCAGATGTCGATGGCGTCCATCGCGCCGAGCTGCCCCATGTCGGCGGTCGCACGGAGCTTGCCGGCCGACACGGCGGCGGCGAGGTCGGCCGGCGCGACGTCGGGAATATAGCTGTGCCCGGCGTTGATCTGCTCGACCTTGGACTCGTCGACGTCGAAGCCGGTGACGTCGAAGCCGGCGCGCGCGAACTCCACCGCGAGCGGCAGCCCGACATATCCCAGACCGATGACGCCGATTCTGGCGGTTCTGGCGCGGATGCGATCGATCACTATCGTACCGGGATCCGCTGGGCCGACGCGGCCGCCGACAGCCGCTCGAGGTCGGCGTCAACCATCATCTCGACCAGCTCCTTGAAGTCGACATGCGGTTTCCACCCGAACCGCTCGCGGGCCTTGGTCGAGTCGCCAAGCAGGTGGTCGACCTCGGCCGGTCTGATCAGCGCCGGGTCCTGCCACACGTGCTTCTGCCACTCGAGACCGACGCGGGCGAACGCGACCTCGATCAGCTCTTTCACCGAGTGGCTGACGCCGGTGGCGATCACGAAGTCGTCCGGCTGATCCTGCTGCAGCATCAGCCACATCGCGCGAACGTAGTCGGCGGCGAAGCCCCAGTCGCGCTGCGCGTCCATGTTGCCGATCGACAGCTTGTCCTGCATGCCGAGCTTGATGCGCGCGACGCCGTCGGTCACCTTTCGCGTGACGAACTCCAGCCCGCGGCGCGGCGACTCGTGGTTGAACAGCATGCCCGACACCGCGAACAGGCCGTAGCTCTCGCGGTAGTTCACGGTGATGTGATGCGCGAAGACCTTGGAGACGCCGTACGGGCTGCGCGGATAGAAGGGCGTGAGCTCGGTCTGCGGCACCTCGCGCACCTTGCCGAACATCTCGCTCGAGGATGCCTGATAGAACCGGATCTTCGGATCGATGCGGCGCACCGCATCCAGCAGGCGCGTCACCCCCTGCGAGTTGAACTCGCCGGTCAGCATCGGCTGGTCCCATGAGGCGGGAACGAACGACATCGCCGCCAGGTTGTATATTTCAATCGGCTGCACCTGCTCGATCAGCCGCAGCAGCGACAGCTGATCGAGGAGGTCGGCGGGCTTGAGCGTGATGCGATCCAGCAGGTGCTCGATGCGCCAGACGTTGGGGGCGCTCAAGCGCCGGATCATGCCGTAGACTTCATATCCTTCCGCGAGCAACAGCTCCGCTAGGTACGACCCGTCCTGCCCGGTAATTCCGGTGATCAACGCGCGTTTCGTCATCCTGACTCCGGAAAGCGACCTGAGGGAAAACCTCGGAATTGTACCACGAGGTAGGATCACCGCTAGGCTGATGGGAGCTCACCTATGGAATCGATCGACGTCGCGGTGATCGGCGGCGGCGTCACCGGCCTCGCCGCCGCCGGCGCGATTGCTGAACGCGGCAGCTCGATCTGCGTCCTCGAGCGGCACGCGCGTCCCGGTCTCGATACGAGCACGCACAACAGCGGCGTCATCCACGCCGGGATCTACTATCCCACCGGTTCGTTGAAGGCGCGCCTCTGCTGTGAAGGGCGCCGGCTGATGTACGAGTTCTGCGCCGCCCACAACGTCCCGCATCAGCGCTGCGGCAAGCTGATCGTCGCCGCCGACTCCGGGGAGCTGCCGGCGCTCGACGCGCTGTTCCGGCTCGGCGCCGAGAACGGCGTCGAGCGGCTCGAGATGGTCGATGCGGCCTTCGTCGCCCGTCGCGAGCCGCACGTGCGCGCGGTCGCCGCCATCTTCTCGCCGGAAACCGGCATCGTCGACGCCGAGGCGCTGGTGCGGTCGCTGCTCGAGGCAGCCAAGGCGCGTGGCGCGATCTTTCTCGCCGGGACACGGCTGCTCGATGCCGTGATCCACCCCGACGGCATGGTGCTGCGCACCGAGCACGAGACGATTCTCGCCCGGCAGGTGGTGAATGCCGCCGGCCTCTACGCCGACGACGTGTCGAGGATGCTCGACGGCGAGACCTTCACCATCTACCCGACACGGGGCGAATACGCGGAGCTGACGCCGTCGAGGCGATCGTACGTCACCTCGCTCGTCTACCCTCTGCCCCACGGCCACGGCCTCGGCGTCCACCTGATGAAGACCACCGGCGGCGCGGTGTGGCTCGGTCCGACGGTGCGGTATCAGGATCGCAAGGACGACTACGAGCACGACCGTGAGCCGGTCGAGGCATTTCTCGAGCCCGCCCGCCGGCTGTTGCCCGAGGTGAAGCTCGACGATCTGCGTCTGTCCGGCAGCGGCATCCGGGCCAAGCTCCAGCCGCCGGACGGACCGGTCGAAGACTTCCTGATCCGCCGCGACCTGGTGAACCAGCGCGTGGTACAGGCATCTGGAATCGACTCGCCGGGCCTGACCTCCTGTCTCGCCGTCGGACGACTGGTGGGTGAGATCGTTTCAGAACGCGCCTGACGTGGGAATCCAGGCGATCACCGAACCCCTGCTCGGCGCGACCGTCGCGATCCTCATGGCGATGGGGTTCCTGTTCGTCTCGCAGGCGGTTGCGTGGCGGCTCGGCGGACGCTGCAACACGCTGACGCGATGGACCGCCGTCCTGAGCGTGCTCACATGGTCCTCGACCGCGCTCTTCCACCTGCTGATCTCTCAACGGGCGTTCGCGCGATGGCCGGCGCTGGCGGTCCTCGCGCTGCTGGCTGGCGCCGCGTGGAAACTGGGCGTACGCGAAGGACCGCGCCTGCCATGGCTCCGGCGCGATCGGGTCTTCGCCAGGCGGGCGATCGGGGCCTTCCGCCGGAGCCGCTATCGATTCATCGTCGCCGCCTTCGTGTTGTGCGCGCTCCCGCCGGTTCTTCGCGCGTTGATCCTCCCGCCGTTGGGGTGGGACGCTCTGACGTATCACACCGTCAAGGCAGCGATGTGGGTGCAGCACGGGGAGCTGGGCGGCATGAACGGGCCGGGCCCGTGGGCCTACTACCGGAACATGCCGGGCGGCTCGGAAGTGATCGCCGCGTGGACGATGTTGCCGACCTCATCGGACGCCTTTGTCGCCCTGGTCGAGGTCGGGCAATGGCTTGCGGTCGGACTGGCCACGATGACGCTGGCGCGTCAGATCGGGGTGCGGGAGCCGTTCGCTTCAACCGCGGCCGGTTTCGTGATGACGATTCCAACCGTGAGGCTGATGCTCGGCAGCGGCTACTCGGAGCTCTGCCTGCTGTCGACGTTCCTCGCCGGCCTGGCGCTCGGTTTAGCGGCGGTGCGCAACCGCCCGGGCCTGCTGGTCCTGGCGGGAGGCGCCCTGGGTGTCTCGGCGGCAACCAAGCTGCCGATGCTCGTGATCACGTTCGTGCCGCTGGCGATCGTGATCGGCCACGCCGTGCTCCGCGGCGCGAGGCACGCACGTACCTGC
The DNA here is from genome assembly GCA_009380045.1 of Luteitalea sp. Lineage (GTDB taxonomy): Bacteria > Acidobacteriota > Vicinamibacteria > Vicinamibacterales > CAVVIG01 > WHSN01. Next base: position 8,998 of record WHSN01000080.1, on the reverse strand, counting down.
GCCGTCGCCGCGGCCGTCGCCTACGGTGTGGCCTTCGTTCCCTGGCTGGTCCACACCACGATCGATACCGGACTGCCGTTGTCGCCCGTTCCGATTCAACTGGGGCCGATAGCGTTGGGAAAGGCACCGCCCGAAGTCACCTGGTACCTCGATCGCCCCGTTGAAACCGGCCTTCGGTCCGAGCTCTCGGTGGTGCGGGAGATATTTGCGCCACCCGGCGATCGGACCGAGGCGCTGGGACTCCTTGCCGCCGTGCCGCTTGCTGGCACACTGGTCGGGTTCGGGTCGCTGTGGCGGCGACGGCGTCTCGCCGCCGTCGTGTTGGCGGTCGCCGCGCTGTGTACGCTGGCGGTGTATTTCTCGCCGGGCTTCGCCGTGATCCGGCACCACTGGACGGAGAACAGCAGCCGGTTCCTTCTCACCGCGGCCGCCAGTTGCGTGGTGCTCGGTGTCGCCTGGTGCCACCGTCGTTCGCGGGCCGCACGGCTGTTCACCCTCGTCCTCGCCGCCTGTGCGCTGTGGAATCTGGCGGCCTATGCGCTTGTCGGCTTCTCTGAACAATCCGGTCGGGCGCTGGTCATCATGTGCGGCGGATCGCTCGTCACTGCGGCCGCCTGGCGCATGGTCTCCCGCGTTCGCCGGCAGGTCGTGCGCGCGATCCTTGCGCTGTGTCTCGCGCTCGCAGCCGGAGTAGCGCTCCAGCTGTTTCGTGACCGGGTCCGAGCCGAGCTGCTGCGGAACGACTTCACGATTCATGGGTTCGCCGGGTGGCGATACTGGAGCGAAGCAGCAACGCACCTCGACGACCCCGCCTTGACGCGCCGGATTGCGGTCACGTCAGGACCGTGGCAGGCCATCGACAACTGGTTCGTCTACCCGTTCATGGGGCGACGGCTGCAGAACGAGGTGACCTACGTCCCGGTTTCCGGCGATGGACGAATTCGGCACTTCGGGCACCCGGACACGCAGGCGGACCTCGATCGGAACGCGAGCGCGTGGGCATGGCAGCTCCGTCTGCAGAACCAGCAGATCACGCACGTGGTGAGCTTCAGACCGGCGTCCATCGAGCTGGCGTGGATGGAGGCGAATGAAGACCTCTTTGAACCCGTCGCGGGAAGGCCCGGCGATTGGGGAGTCTTTCGCGTCCGCACTTCCACGTCCGAGCCTCGACCGGGCGGTTTCTGAAACCACCGTCCTGGCGGGCGACCTGACGCTGCCAGCCAGCGTCAAGCCCCCGGAGGGACCACGATCGGCGCCGATCCGGCGAGGGCGGCCGAGGGACGGCCGGGCCCGCGGTTGGTCGTGACATCGAGCTGCCGATAGCGCAGAATGCACAGCCAATGGACCAGCTGGCAGAGATGGGCTCCCGGAGCGCACAGGGCCGCCGTCACGCCGTTGCGCTCCTCGGGTACGTCGTGATCGCTCTTCTCTTCGCTTGGCCACTCCCGCGACAGTTGACCACCCACTTGACCGGCGCCCCGGATGGAGACACCGGAGTCTACGTCTGGAACCTTTGGGTGTTTCAACACGAGCTGCTCGACCACCGATCGGTCCCCTATTTCACCGAGAAGATCTTCGCGTCGACCGGCCGCGCGAACCTCAGCCTGCACAACTACACCGCCTTCGCCAACCTGTTGGCCCTGCCGTTTGTGCGCACCTTGGGCGTCGTGCCGACCTTCAACGCCATCTACATCTTCCTGACCGTCCTGACCGCGTATTCGATGTTCTTGCTCGCGTGGCGATTGACCGGGGGAGACGCTACCGTGGCGTGGCTCGCGGGAGTACTGTTCGCGTGGTCGCCGATCCTCGTCACACGCGGCATGGGTCACTTCAGCCTGGTCGCGGCTGCGCCGCTTCCGATATTCCTGCTGCTGTTGCTGCGCCTGCGCGAAGCCGCCACCACACGCATCGCCATCGGACTCGGCCTGACCGTCGCGTGGGCGACGGCATGCGACGTGTACTACGGCGTGTACTGCCTGATGCTGATCGGAACCTATCTCACGATGTTGAAGGTGGGGTTCGTCCGTGTCGGGCCGACGCCGGTGCGTCATGCGGTCGCCAGCAGCCTCGACATCTTCGCGATCTCGGTCGGCGGCCTGGTTGTGGCGCTGCTCGTGAGCCACGGCTGGCAGTTCACGTTCCTGGGGCGTGTCGTCCGCATGCGGAGCCTCTACACTCCGCTCCTCATCTTGACCGCCCTGATGGCGCTTCGCGCGGCGATCCACTACCGTCCGGTGCTCAGGCCGTTGGCCGCCGGCCGGCTCCGCGCCACGATCGCGGTCATCCTCGGCGCCGGCGCCGTGTCGGCCACTCTCATGTCACCACTGCTCCTGGCTGCCACCGAGCGGCTTCGCACCGGCCGTTTCGTGCAGCCGAGGATTTTCTGGCGCAGCAGTCCGCCGGGAATCGATCTCCTCGCATGGGCGGTGCCGAATCCCAACCATCCCTTCGCGCCAGCGGCCCTCCGGGACGGCCTGGCGCAGTTGACCCGCGACGGCTATCTCGAGAACGTCGCTTCCATACCGTTGGTCGCTCTGGCCGTGATCCTGATCGCACGCCGGGCGGGCTGGCGGGCCTCATGGCTCGGGTTGGCGATGACGCTGGGTTTCGGCGCGCTTGCGCTGGGACCGTTCCTGCGTATCGGGGGGATCGATACGCATATTCCCGGGCCGTGGGCGCTGCTGCGGTACGTGCCGGTCGTCGGTCTCGCGCGGTCGCCGAGCCGGTTTGCGGTGGTTGCCACGATGGGCGTGGCGATCCTGTTCGCCCAGGCGTTGCATGCACTGGTGGCTGGTCGGTCGACTGGACGTCGATTCATCCTCGCGCTGACGGGCGTGCTGCTCGTCGCTGAGTTGCTGCCGGCGCCGAGGACGCTCTACTCGGCGACGATCCCTTCGGTTTACGACGTCATCGCCGCCGATCCGTCAGAGAACGCCCATGTCCTCGAGCTGCCTTTCGGCCTGCGGGACGGGACGATGACGGTAGGGAGGGCGACTTCCCGACCCCAGTTCCACCAGACGGCACATGGAAAGGCCATCCTCGGTGGATATCTCTCTCGCGTGTCGGAGAAGAGGATCGAGGACGTGCGGCGCGACGCGGTGATGAACGCGCTGCTGCAGTTCAGCGAAGGCAAGTCGTTGTCGGCGGAACAGGCTGACCGGGTGCGGAACGAATGGCCGGCCTTCGTTCGCCGGGTCTCGATCCGGTATCTGGTCGTGGACACCGAGCGCGCCTCGCCCGCCCTTCGTACCTTTGTCGTGAGCACACTGAAGCTTCAGCGGCTGCGGGCAGACGCGGGCTATGAGCTGTACCGTCCTTGAACCAGGACCGCACCACCTGTGAAGTGGTTGCGGGCCAGGCGCCGGATCATCGCTCGTGCCGAGGAGATTTTCGGGCGTCGCCGCGATCCAGCCCGGCAAGGTGGCGCTGCAGCGACTCTTGCCACGTCGGCATGTTGATGCCCAGCGCCCGCAGCTTGTCGTTCGACAGCGCGCAGTACTGCGGCCGCGGCGCCGGCAGCGCGACGTCGGCCACCTTGACGGGGTCCAGACGTGGGACGACGCCGAGGAGCTCGGCCGCATATTCAGCCAGTTCCAGCCAGGTACAGGCGCCGGTGTTCACGCAGTGAAACAGCCCCGGCGAAAACGCCCCTTCGACCAGCTCGCGCGTCGCGCTCGCGGCATCGATCACCGACGTCGGAGACACGGTGCGATCGACGAACACCCTGGCAACCGCGCCGGACCTGAGCGCCGCGATGATGCTCGCGACGCTGCCTTTCGCCGGCGGTCCGTCCGGAGCGCGGCCAAACAGGCTCTCGACCCGCAACACGTAGCCTCGAGGCGCGTCGAGAGCGAACCATTCGCCGATGAGCTTCGACGCCGCATAGACGCTGCGCGGGTTGGGCGTGTCGGTCTCCGAATACGGTCTCGTTGCCGTTCCGTCGAACACGAAGTCGGTGCTGTAGTGCACCAGCGCGGCGCCGTGCCCGCCGGCCCAGCGCGCCAGCGTGCGCACCCCCAGCGCGTTGATCTCGAGCGCGGCGACCGGATCCGCTTCCGCGGCATCCACCGCGTTGTAGGCGGCGCAGTTGACGATGACATCGGGTGAGGCGCGCGACAGCGACGCGTCTACCGCCGCGGCATCCGTGATCTCGAGGGCCGAATGGTCGAACGGGACGACGCTGTGAGACGCGCCGAACTGGTGGACGATTGCCGCGCCAAGCTGTCCACGTGCGCCGATCACCGCCACGCGCATCACGCCGCCTTGCGCTTCTCTGCCGCGAACGCCTTCATCCGTCCATCGTCGAACACGCCCTCCCAGCGCGCGACCGGCACCGTCGCCATGCAGTTCCCGGTGACGTTCACGGCGGTCCGGCCCATGTCCAGAATATGGTCGATGCCCAGCAGCAGCGCCGCTCCTTCGAGCGGCAGGCCGAATGTCGTCAACGTTCCGGTGAGGATGACCAGCGCCGCGCGGGGCACGCCGGCCACCCCGTTGCTCGACAGCAGCAACAGCAGGACGATTGCCGCCTGCTCCCCGATCGACAGCGGGACTGCGGCGAGCTGCGCGACGAAGATCGTCGCCGTGGCCATGTACAGGGTCGAGCCGTCCTGGTTGAAGCTGTACCCGGCCGGCAGCACGAAGCCGACGATGTGCTTCGGGACGCCGAAGCGCTCCATCACCTCCAGCGATTTCGGCAGGGCGGCTTCCGAGCTCGCCGTCGAGAAGGCGATGAGAAAGGGCTCGCGGATCACCCGCACGAACGCCACGAAAGGCACTCGCGCGGCGTACGCCGTGCCGCCGACGACCACCAGCACGTACAAGGCGAGGCCGAGGTACATCACGGCGACCAGCTTGCCGAGCGTGAACAGGATGGCGAAGCCCTCCCCGCCGATGGTCGCGGCGATGGCGGCGAACATGCCGATCGGCGCGAGCGCCATGACGTAGCGCATGAGCGCGAACATCGCCTGGGCGGTGCTGTCGAGCACCTCCACCACCGGCCGGCCCCTGACGCCGATGGCGGCGACGGCGGCACCGAACAGGGTCGAGAAGACCACCAGTTGCAGAACATCACCACGCGCCATCGCGTCGATGACCGAGGTCGGAATCGCATTGAGGAGGATGTCCCACGCCCCGCGTTGGCGCTCGGCGAAGCCCGCGACCTCCCCGGCGCCGCCGCCGGCCGAGCCGAGCGGGATGGTCAGGCCGTCGCCCGGCCTGAAGACGTTCACCAGCACCAGGCTGATCACGAAGGCCACCACGGTGGTGATCTGGAAGTACACCATCGCCTTGCCGCCGATTCTGCCGGTCGTCTTCAGGTCGCCGCTGGCGCTGATGCCGACGACCAGCGTCGAGAACAGCAGCGGCGCGATGATCATCTTGATGAGACGCAGGAAGGCGTCGGCGAGCGGGCGGAGCGCGACGCCGAACGCCGGGAACAGGTAGCCGACCGCGATTCCGAGAAGCAGCGCGATGAAGATCTTGGCGGTGGCGCCTGGCAGGCGGCTCGGGCGCGGTCCGAGCTCCGTGCCAGTGGCGTCTGAAACGCTCACGCGGACACCTGAACGTGCTCCGCGATCGCGGTCACCACCGCCTGCTGCTGCTCGACGCTCAGCTCGGAGTAGATCGGGATGGCCAGGCTCTCGTGCGCGGCGCGCTCCGCGTGCGGGAACTCCCCGGCACGGTAGCCGAGATCCCTGAAACAGGGCTGCAGGTGGAACGGCACCGCGTAGTAGATCTCGTTGCCGATGCCCTGCAGGTCGAGATGGCGCTTCAGGCCGTCACGGTCCGCGCATCTGATCACGAACTGATTGTAGATGTGCCGGCGGTCGGCCGGCTCGGTCGGCAGCGTCACGTGCTCGAGCAGACCGGCATCGCGGAACAGCCGCCTGTAGCGCGTCGCGTTGACACGTCTGGCCTCGGTCCACGCCGGGAGGTGCGGCGCCTTCACCCTCAACACCGCCGCCTGCAGCGCATCCATCCGGAAGTTGGCGCCGACGAGGTGATGGTAGTACTTCGGCTCCATGCCGTGCGTCCGCAGCAAGCGTGCACGATGCGCGAGGTGCGGGTCGGCCGTGGTGACCAGTCCCGCGTCGCCAGCGGCGCCGAGGTTCTTGCTCGGGAAGAAGGAGAAGCAGCCGAACGCCCCGAAGTCGCCGACCGGTCGCGACCGGTAGGTTGCGCCGATCGCCTGGGCGGCGTCTTCGATCACCGGAATGCCGGCGCCGGCAGCCACCGACGCGATCGGCTCCAGGTCGGCGCTCAGGCCGAACAGGTGCACCGGCACGATCGCGCGCGTGCGAGGGGTGATCGCGGCCTCCACCAGCGCCGGATCGAGGTTGAAGGTGGCCGGCTCGATGTCCACCAGTACCGGCCTTGCTCCGACGCGCGCCACGGCGCCGGCGGTTGCGAAGAACGAGTAGGTGGAGGTGATCACCTCGTCGCCGGCCTTGATGTCCAGGGCCATCAGCGCCAGCAGCAAGGCATCGGTGCCGGACGACACCGCGATCGCGTGCGGCAGGCCGAGCAGCGCGGCGATCTCGTCCTCGAAGGCGGCGACCTCGGGTCCCATGATGAACCGCTGGCTGTCGATCACGCGGGTGACGGCGGCCAGGATCTCGTGGCGGAGCGGCGCGTACTGCGCCTGCAGGTCGAGCAACGGTACCCGGGACATCACGACATTCTAGGCCAAGGTCGGCGGGCTAGCGTCCCGACTTGATGGCGGCGCGCGTCTCGCGGTCGGTCTCCCGGCGCTTGATGGTCTCGCGCTTGTCGTAGTCCTTCTTGCCCTTGGCGAGGCTGACGGCCACCTTCACTTTGCCGTTCTTGAAATACATGCGGACCGGAACCAGCGTCATGCCCTTCTCGACGGTCTTCCCGACCAGCTTCAGCAGCTCGTGGCGGTGCAGCAGCAGCTTCCGGGCGCGCAGCGGCTCGTGATCGACATAGCCGCGATGCGAATAGGGACTGATGTTCACGTTCAGCAGGAACAGCTCGCCGTTCTCGAGCCGCGCATAGCTGTCCCGGAGGTTGACGCGTCCCTCGCGAATCGCCTTCACCTCGGTGCCAAGGAGCGCGATGCCCGCTTCGAAGGTCTCGATCAGGTGATAGTCGTAGTACGCCTTGCGGTTCTCGGCGATGTTCGACTGCGCGAGCTCGCGTTCGGTCTTTTCTTTCATGATTCGGCGCTCGACACCTGCCCGCTTGCCAGCCGCGCGGCCAGCAGAACCGCCCCGATCATGCTACCCGGATCGGCGGTGCCGCGCCCGGCGATGTCGAAGGCGGTGCCGTGATCGACCGAGGTGCGGATGATCGGCAGGCCCAGTGTGACGTTGACCGCCTGGCCGAATGCCAGCAGCTTCACCGGAATCAGCCCCTGATCGTGATAGCAGGCGACGACCAGGTCGAATTCGCCGCGTGTGGCCCGCACGAAGATCGTGTCGCCCGGGAACGGGCCCGAAACATCGATGCCGCGCCGCCGGCAGGCGGCAATCGCCGGCGCGATCGCGTCCAGCTCCTCGCGCCCGAACAGCCCGTGCTCACCCGCATGCGGGTTGAGCCCGGCCACGGCGATGCGCGGCCGCGGCAGACCGAATCGCGGCAGCTCCCGGGCGGTGAGCGCGATCGTCGCTTCCAGTGAGGCTTGCGTCAGCGCCGCCGGTACGGCGCCGAGCGGGATATGAATGGTGGCGAGCACCACCCGCAGGGCATCGGAGTGGAACATCATCGCGACGTGCGGCGCGCCGGTCAGGTGCGCCAGGAGGTCGGTGTGGCCGGCCCACGGCAGTCCGGCAAGGCGGAACGCTTCCTTGTTCACCGGCGCCGTCGCGACGGCGTCCACCTCGCCGCCGAGCGCATCGTTCACGGCGCGCACGATCAGGTCGAATGCCGCGCGGCCAGCGTCGGCGCTGAGCACCCCCGCCGGGAACCGGGCGTGACCTGGTGGCTGGTAGAGGACCGGCTGGCAGACCTCGACGACACGCGGGTCGGCGGCGGCCATGGCGGCGATCTCGGGACCGATGCCGGCCGGATCGCCGGAGGTGATCGCCACCCGCGGGCGGGTCATCGACAGCCGCACGATCCGCAGCCGCCGCTCCCGCAGCCGCTCGGATTGTCGCACCCGCCTTCGCTGCCGCAGCCGCCGTGCACCTGTCCCTTCGCGTTGGGCAGCTCGTAGCGCAGGCAGCACTTCAGCCGCCCGCACAGGCCGGAAAGCTTCGACGGGTTCAAGCTCAGATCCTGCTGCTTGGCCATCTTGATCGACACCGGCTCGAACGCGGTCAGAAACGTGGTACAGCACAACGGACGGCCGCAGGTCCCGTAGCCGCCGAGCGCCTTCGCGGCGTCGCGGACGCCGATCTGCCGCATCTCGATGCGGGTGTGGAACTCGGCGGCAAGCTCCCGCACCAAATCGCGGAAATCCACCCGCGATTCGGCGGTGAAGATGAACAGCAGCCGCGAGCCATCGAACGACTGCTCGACGCGCGTCAGCTTCATGCCCAGCCCGCGCTCCCGGATCTTCAGCGTCGCGATCCGGTAGGCGTCCTTCTCGCGCTGCTGGTGTCGCAGGCGGGTCACGATGTCATCGTGGGTTGCCAGGCGGACGACCCGGTTGGACGGGTCCGAGGCCACACGTCGCCGCTCCGCCAGCGCCGGAATCGCCGGCACCACCGTGCCGACGGCCGCCCCGCCCTCGGACTGCACGATCACGCGCTGTCCGGGCTCGGGCGGCGGCTGGTCGGCGTCCAGCGCGAACGTCTGGGCGCGGGCCACCGGGTGCAGCTTCACCCTGATCGTCCGGGACGGCTCAGACATTGAGCATCACCCAGTCGGCAACCACCTTGACGCCCGCATTCCCTTGAAGCGCCACCAGCGCGCGGTCGAGCGCGCTGAACGCCTGAATGCCCCGCACCCCCTGAAAAGCAGTGAGCCGCTCGAGCACCGGCACGACGTCGGCATTGGTCAGCGCCGCGCGGTCGGCCCCCACCGCGATCAGCTC
>WHSN01000110.1 GCA_009380045.1 Luteitalea sp. | reverse complement strand
GCGGGCTGCTGGTGGTGGTGGCGGTCTATTTCATGCTGTCGGACCACGGCGTCAGGAATGCTTGACCTTTGACAGCTCGCCGCGTCTGAGCCTCCGGTACAACTCCAGCGCTTCCGCGATGATCGTCACCGCCGCCTCCGGGCCGAGCATGTCCTCGACGACCACCTGCTTGTGCTCGAGCGCCTTGTAGTCCTCGAAGAATCGCCGCACCTGCCGGAGAATGTGCCCGGGAAGCTGCGCCTTGTCCGTGTAGTCGGCGAACGACGGATCGTGGACGCTCACCGCCACGATCTTGTCGTCGATCCCCTTTTCGTCGCGCATGCGCATCACGCCGATGGCACGCGCTTCCACGATTGTCAGCGGGTGCACCGGCTCCTCGCCGAGCACCAACGCATCGAGCGGATCCCCATCGTCGCAAAACGTGCGAGGAATGAAGCCGTAATCGGCCGGGTAGTGAACCGCGCTGTACAGCACCCGATCGAGCCGGAGCAGACCGGTCTCCTTGTCGAGCTCGTACTTGTTCTTGCTGCCTTTCGGAATTTCGATGATCACCGGGAACGCCGTCCCGATGACGGCGTCGTCGATGTAGCTGTCGTGCCAGGGATGCATGTGAGCTCCGCGAAATTCAGCGCGTGTTGAGCGCGAGCGCATAGCCGGCCCAGAGCGCGGCGACGCCAAGCGCTGTCTGACCAGCGACGTTGAGCAGTGCCGGCGCGATCTGACCCGCGCGCAGCAGCAGGACACTCTCGTACGCGAAGGTGGAAAAGGTCGTGAATCCGCCGAGCACCCCGACGAGGAGGAACGCTCTGGTCTCGGCCCCCGCCAACAGCCGCGGCTGGGCGACGCCGACGATGACGCCCAAGACCGCACAGCTGGGCACGTTCACGGTGAACGTGCCCAGCGGAAATGCCGAGGGGACGTACCGCGCGATCGTCGATGACAGCACATATCGCGCGACCGATCCGATCGCGCCGCCAATCGCAACAAGGAAAAGATTCACGTAAGATGGTGCGCGCCGTCATTATGCCCGTACTCGAACTCGTCACCAGTTCCGGACTCGGGTCGCTGCTCGGCATGCGCCACGCGCTCGAGCCCGATCACCTCGCCGCCGTGACGACGCTCGTCAGCCAGGAGCGGAACGGATACAAGGCGGCGTTTCTCGGCATGTGCTGGGGTCTCGGCCACACGCTCGGGCTGGTCGTGGTCGGCGTTGCGCTCGTGCTGCTCCGCGCGGAAATGCCGCTGCGGGTCGCCGAACTGTTCGAATGCCTGGTGGCGATCATGCTGGTGGTTCTGGGCGTCCGGGCCATGGTCCTCGCCGCCCGCCAGGACCCGGCGCCGGCTCACACGCATCATCGGCGGTTTGCCGTGCACAGCCATGGCGGCGTGCCCGCACACGTCCATGTGGGCGCCTGGACCCTGGCGCGGCGGCCGCTCCTCGTCGGCGCCATTCATGGTCTGGCCGGCAGCGGCGCGTTGACGGCATTGGTGCTGGCCACGCTGCCGTCGACGGCGGCGCGGCTCACCTACATGGCGCTGTTCGGGCTGGGATCCACCGCGGGCATGGCGGCGCTGTCCGGTCTGCTCGGCTGGCCGCTCGCTCATCTGGGCGCACACCAGGCGGTCGCGCGCGGGGTGTCGCTGGTTGTCGGCTGCGCCTCGACGCTGCTCGGAATCGCGTGGGGCTATCCGAGCGTCGCGAGGCTCCTGTAAGCCGACTCGCTCATGCTGTCGCGACGGTTCCGGCGATCGAGAAGGGACCGGCCGGGGTCAGCGCGCGTGAATCGTCCAACTCACCGGCAACGACGCGACGGGATAGCAGAGACGATCGTCGCACGCCTGATAGTTCAGGACCCCCGCAATCACCACCGGCTCGTTCGCAGGCCTGATGGCAATCGGCTGCGTAATCCGGAACGTCTTGCGGTAGGCCGGGACGTCGTCCTGCCCGGGAAGCGCCGGATCCGCAGCCGGATACACCGGTTTGCCGAGGGTGACGTCGGCGCGGGGTGTCAGCACCAGCGACACGGCGGTGAACTCTTTGGCCCCGGCTGCATAGACGTGGATGTTGGCCTTGGGCGTCACGTCGACGTGCAGAGCGACTTTCCCCGCCGGCGCCTGCGGCGTCGTGCTCGTGGCGGCGGTGACACGCTGAACCGCCGAAGGTTTCGGCCCGAGAAGCGTCTGGCTGGACAGATCGGCGACGAAGACGACAGCGACGCCTGCTGACAGAAGGAAGAAATGCAGGGCGCGAGCGCTCATGCCCTGCATTTTATTCCAGATCCACCCACGAAGTCGTCGATCTACCTCTTCGTGGTCTCGTAAATCGTGCTGGCGCCGCCGCCGATGGCCGCACCAATCAGCGCACCCTTTTTCCCGCCGAAAAGCGCGCCGACGCCGGCGCCGGCCGCCGACGATCCGCCGATGACGAGCGCGGTCTTCTTCCAGTTGCGGCGCGGTCTCTCAGCAGCGCTGCGGCTGACCCGACGCTGCGAGACCGCCGACGCGGTGCGCACGGGACGAACCTCCTGCTCAGCCTGCGAAGGCGCAGGCGGTGCCGCCGCATAGGGAACGTAGCCGTAGCCCGGCTGCTGATACAGGGCAGCCGGACGACCGTAGTCGGAGGCGGGCGCGTACGGATTGTCGCGCAGCATGATCTGCTCGCTGGCGAACATCGGCCGCGTCACACCATACCCTGCTGTCCGCGCGTCGAAAGCCGCGGCAGGCGGGTTGAGCAAGCCGTATGCGATGAGCAACACGCCCACCGCAATCACGCTGAGAACTCCTGCCAGGAACTTGGTCATCTGTGCCTCCCCCCGTGCGGACCCTCGCACGATTCCATAGGGTCCAAGCGCGGTGCCAGGTGCAGTACGCCGTTTCCAATGGTGAAACGGGTGATCGCGTTCTGTTGCTGTCCACTCCGCAGGTCAGCCGACCGTCACTTAGAATAGGAGGACAAATGCTTTGGTCCACGCGAGTGGCGCTGGATGCTCCATGAGCGACGCGCGCATTCTGGTCGTCGAAGACGACCGCGACATCGGCGACCTGGTCGCGCGGTATCTGGTGAAAGCGGGCTTCACGGTGGAGCTGCTGACATCGGGACGCGAGGCGCTGGCGGCGCTCGCCGCCCGGCCGCCCGACCTGCTCGTGCTCGATCTGATGCTGCCGCAGGTCGGTGGACTCGAAGTCTGCAGGATCGCGCGGGCCACGGAGGCTACGGCCTCGATCCCGATCATCATGCTGACGGCGCGGGCCGAGGAGTCGGAGCGGATTGCCGGGCTCGAGACCGGCGCCGACGACTACATGGGCAAGCCGTTCAGCCCGAACGAGCTCGTGGCGCGGGTGCGGGCGCTGCTCCGCCGGACGCAGCGGAGCGCGCCGGTCGCCGGCCCCATCGCCTATGGCGCGATCGTCGTCGACCCGGACCAGCACACCGTCAGATCCGGCGGTCAGGACATCGCCCTGACCGCCAAGGAATTCCTGCTGTTGCAGTACCTCCTGAAGCACCGCGGCCGCGTGCTGTCGCGGGATGTGCTGCTGACCGACGTGTGGGGCTACAAGTACACTGGCGGCACCCGCACCGTCGACGTGCACGTCCGCCGGCTCCGCGAGAAGCTGCCGCCGCTCGGACAATCGCTCGTCACCGTGAAGCAGTTCGGCTACAAGCTGCTCGACCAGCCAACGGCCAGCGCGTAACGGCGACCGTGAGGTCGAAGCGCATTCACCACCTGTATCACCGGGCGGGAAGGACCGCGACGCTCGTTGACGTGAAGTGGAACACGCGGTCGTGCCCGAGGACCGGCGTCTTGTGACCGGCGATTGAGCGATGCCTCGCGCCTCGTATCAAACCAAGTTGTTCCTTTCGGCTTTCTCGGCCGCGGTGCTGGCACTCGCCGTCGCCGGGGTGCTGCTGGCCGGCGCGGCGCGCAGGCAGACTGACGCCCGCATCGAAGCCACGCTCATCGCGGAGGCGCGGCTCGCTGCCGAGCTCCTCAGCCGTGATGCCGTGCGCCTGTCGCCCAACGGCGGCGGCGGGCCTGAGCTCGACGCGGAGGCGGACAGGATCGGCGGTCTTCTCGGGGCCAGGATCACGCTCATTGCAGCCGACGGCCGTGTGCTCGGCGACTCCTCCGAAGCGGCCGACGCGGTGCGGCAGATGGAGAATCACGCGAGCCGGCCGGAGGTCGTCGAGGCGCGAGAGGGAGGCATCGGCCGTTCGCGCCGGGCCAGCACCACGCTCGGGGTCGACATGCTGTACGTGGCCACAGCCGTCCGCCATCCGGCAATCGCGTTCGTACGGGTGGCGCTTCCGTTGTCCGATCTGCGCCAGCAGGCGTGGATTGTCCTCACGGCCACCGTTGCGGCGCTCATCTTCGCGCTCGCCGGCGCGGCGGCGAGCGCGCTGGTGCTCGCCGGCCGGATGGGCCAGCGGGTGCGCGCCATCGCGGCGGTCGCCGAGAAATACCGCCAGGGCGATCTCACGCCTCCGCGTCTCGACTACGGCGACGACGAGCTGGGGGTGGTGGCCCGGGTGCTCGATGAATCGGTCCAGGAGCTCGGGAGCCGACTGGCGGACCTCGCGCGAGACCGCGGACGCATGGCCGCGATTCTTGCCGGAATGGTCGAGGGGGTCGTCGTCGTCGACCCACAGGGGCGCCTGCAGCTCGTCAACGAGGCGGCGCGCGGCATGCTGCGGATCGGCGACTCCGCGATCGGGCGGCACTACATCGAGACAATCCGCCATCCGGCGATTGCGGATCTGGTTGCCGCGGCGTTGAGCGGCCGCGTCTCGGACTCGATGGAGCTCGCGCCACCCCGCGATGCGGGGCGGACGCTGATGGCGCGAGCCGCCCCGACCGGCGCCGCCGACGTCCACGGCGTCGTCGTCGTGCTGCACGACATCACCGAGCTGCGCCGGGCGGACCAGATTCGCCGCGACTTCGTCGCCAATGTCTCGCACGAGCTGCGCACGCCGCTGACGGCGATTCGCGGCTACGTGGAAGCGTTGTCGGAAGGAGACGCCGACCCCGAGGAAACGCGAAACTTTCTTGCGATCATCGCGCGGCACACGCACCGGATGGAGCGGCTGGTCCGCGATCTGCTTCGCCTGGCACGCCTCGACGCGAGGCAGGAGACGCTCGAACCGGCCTGGTGTGACGTCCGGGGAATCGCACAGGCGGTGGCGAACGACCTTGGTCCGACCCTCGCCGTCCGGCGCCAGGGCATCGCCATCGAAGTCGGCCCGGGCGCAGAGTCGGTGCGTGCCGACGCCGCCAAGCTTCACGATGTGCTGCGGAACCTGATCGCGAACGCGAGCACCTACGCACCCGAGGAGTCCACCATCAGCATCACCGCCCGCCGAACCGCGGACGAGGTCGAGATCGTCGTGCTCGACGAGGGACCCGGAATCCCCGAAGAAGATCTGCCGCGGGTATTCGAACGGTTCTATCGCGTGGACAAGTCGCGCACACGCGATCCGGGTGGCACCGGGCTGGGGCTGGCGATCGTCCGCCACCTGGTGGAACTTCACGGCGGCAGTGTCGCCGTCGCCAACCGTCCCGAAGGTGGCGCACGCTTTGTCATCGTGCTCCCGCGAGACGGAGCAGCAGGTACGCCCCGCCGCCGATAGTGAAGGCGGCGGGGATCGTCAGCACCCACGCCCACACGATCTGACCGGCCACCCCCCAGCGCACGGCCGAGAGACGCCGCGTGGCGCCGACGCCGACGATCGCTCCGGTAATCGCGTGCGTGGTGCTCACCGGCACGCCGGTCTGGGTGGCGATGAGCAGCGCCAGCGCTGCTCCGGTCTCCGCCGCGAAACCTCCAACCGGCTGAAGCTTGGTGATCTTCGAGCCCATGGTGTGGATGATGCGCCAGCCGCCGGCAAGCGTGCCGAGCCCGATTGCCGTGTGCGCGATCAGAACGACCCAGAACGGGATGTAGAAGGTCTCGATGTACCCGGCCGCGAACAGCACGCCGGCGATGATCCCCATGGTCTTCTGGGCGTCGTTCGCCCCGTGGTTGAGCGAGAAGAAGGCGGCCGACAGAAGTTGCAGGCGCCGGAACCAACGGTCAACCCTGGAGGGGGCCGTCGACCGGAACAGCCAGAAGATCGCCGTCATCAGGAGCAGGCCCGAGGTGAGCCCGATGATGGGCGACAGGAAGATGAAGAGGATGGTCAGCTTCCAGCCGCCCGGCACGATTGCCGCGAAGCCCGCCTTCGCCACTGCCGCGCCCGCGTAGCCGCCGATCAGCGCGTGCGACGAGCTCGTCGGCAGTCCGAAATACCAGGTGATCAGGTCCCAGACAATCGCACCGGTCAGCCCGCCGAAGATGACCGCGAATGTGACGATATTCAGGTCGATCATCCCGACGCCGACCGTCCTCGCGACGGCGGTGCCGAACAGGAACGCGGCGATGAAATTGAAGAATGCGGCCCAGAGGACCGCCTTGCCCGGCGACAGGACGCGCGTCGACACCACGGTCGCGATCGAGTTGGCGGCGTCGTGAAAGCCGTTGATGTAGTCGAAGATCAGCGCGACCAGAATGAGGCCGACGACGATGTAGAGCATCGGTGCCGCTCAACCGTGCTTGACGACGACACCTTCGAGCACGTTCGCGACATCCTCGCAGCGGTCGGTGGCGTCTTCGAGGAAGTCGAGCGTCTCCTTCCATTTCATCACCATCAGGGGATCCTTCTCATCGTCGAACAGCCGGCTGACGGCATCCTGATGTGCGCGATCCGCTTCGTTTTCGAGCCGGTTGATCTCAACCGAGTGGATGATGACGCCCTTGCGGCCTTCCAGGGAATCGAGTGCGAGGCGAACCTGCCGGGTGCAGGCGGTGATGATCGACGCCAGCTCGCGCGCACCCGATCGGACACTTTCGAGCCGGTAGAGCCTGATCAGGGCCGCCGAGTCGTCGATCGCGTCCATGATGTCGTCCAGCGAGCGCGCAAGCGCGTGAATGTCCTCACGGTCGAGCGGCGTGACGAAGGTGCGATTGAGCCGCTGGATGATCTCATGAGTGATGGCGTCGCACTTGTGCTCGACCTCCTTGATCTCCTCGGCTTTGCCCCACTCGGGACGCTCCGGCTCGAGCATCTGCTCCAGGAGCAGGGCGCCGCGATGCAGCTCGTCGGCGAGCGACTGGAAATCCTGATAGAACTTCTCCTCCCGCGGAATCAGACGAAACGCCACAGATAACCGTGCCTCACTTGGACTGGCTTCACCGCCGCGCAAAACCGCTGGATTGTAGCAGATCCGTTTACACCGTCGTGACACCGATGACACACTGACGTTACATCTGGCGGTGTACCATTTGCTGAACTCGTGGCTGTGAACAACGACGTGCTGGCGATGATTCTGGGCGGTGGGCAGGGATCGCGGTTGTTCCCGCTCACTCAGCTTCGCTCGAAGCCGGCGGTGCCGATCGGCGGGAAGTACCGCCTGATCGACATCCCGATCAGCAACTGCCTGCACGCGGACATCCGGCGCATCTTCGTGCTGACGCAGTTCAATTCGGCATCGCTCAACCGGCACATCTCACAAACCTACCGGATGGACACGTTCAGCCAGGGGTTCGTGGAAATTCTGGCGGCTGAGCAGACGCCCGACAACTCCAGCTGGTTTCAGGGGACGGCAGATGCCGTCCGCCAGGCCAGGCGCCACTTCTCCCGCTATGACGCGGATTACTATCTGATTCTCGCGGGCGATCACCTCTACCGGATGGACTATTGCGAGATGGTGGACTCGCACATCGACCAGAAGGCCGACGTCACGATCGCCGTCCAACCGGTCGCCGCAGACGACGCGACATCGATGGGCATTTTCCGGTTCGACCGCAACGGACAGATCGTCGCCTTCGAAGAGAAGCCGGACCGGCAGCGCCTCGTCGGGATCGGGCAGAGCATTCCGCAGGGGTCGATTTTCGCCGGGCACTCCGCCGACAAGCCGTTCATCGCCTCGATGGGCGTATACGTCTTCTCGCGCGACGTCCTGCTCGATATGCTGGCGGCGGACGAGGCGAAGGACTTCGGCCGCGAAGTGATCCCGGCGGCGCTCACCAGGTATCAGGTGAATTCGTATCTGTTCCGGAACTACTGGGCGGATGTCGGCAGCGTCGCCTCGTTCTACGAGGCCAATATCATGCTCACCCGGCCGGGGGCGCCGTTCAACTTCTACGACCCGCACCGGCCGATCTACACCCACCCGCGCTTCCTGCCGGGTTCGCGCCTGAGTGATTGCACCGCGCAGGACGTGATCGTCGCCGAGGGCTGCTCTCTCGACCGGTGCACCGCCGAGAGCTCCGTGATCGGCATCCGCACCACCGTGCAGCAGGGCGCCCGGATCCGGCGATCGGTGCTGCTCGGCGCCGACTACTACGAAGCGGACGACGCGGCGCCGGCCCGAGGCGATGCCCCGCGCCTCGGGATTGGACGCAACGTCGAGCTCGACCGCGTGATCGTGGACAAGAACGCGCGCATCGGCGACGGTGCGCGCCTGGTCAACGAGGCGGGCATCACCCACGCCGACGGCGACGGCTACTACATCCGCGATGGTGTCATCATCGTGCCGAAAGATGGCGTCATCAGGCCCTGTACCGTCGTTTAACACGCCCGTAACACCGACGTCATAACTGGATCACACCGTCCTCCTACTCTCAGAACGTCAGACTGCCGGCCAAAGGGTCGATAGTGCCAGGCTTCGGCCCGGCTTAGGAGGGACAGGAATGAGATTTTGTCGATTGGCGATCACGGCGCTGCTGTGCGTCGCGCTCCCAGTGGCGGCGGGCGCCCAGCAAACGGAATCCCGCATCATCGGACGAGTGCTCGACCAGAGCCAGGCCGCCCTTCCGGGCGTGACCGTCGACGCCACGTCGAAGGACAACGGCGGCGTCCGGACGGCGATTACCGACGGTGAGGGCAACTATGTCATCACCAACCTTGCCCCGGGCAGCTACACGGTGCACGTCGAGCTTTCCGGCTTCCAGGCCAGGGACCGCGAGGTCGTGCTCGCCGTCGGCCAGGTGGAGAGCCTCGACATCGCGCTCAGCGTCGCCTCGCTGTCCGAACAGGTGGAGGTCACCGCCATTGCGCCGGTGCTCGACATCACGTCGGCCCGCATCGGCGTGAACGTCTCGCCGGAGGAAGTGCAGAACCTGCCGGTGAACGGCCGCAATTTCGCGAACCTGATGACGCTCGCGACCGGCGCCACGAGCGACGGCAACGGCGGCTGGGCCTCGGTGCGTTTCAACGGCAAGTCCAACCAGCAGAACTACCTGAACTACGACGGCGTCGACGGCACCTACGTGTGGGATGCGAGTCCCGGCTACCTGAACGCCACCGGCTCACAGTTCCGCCTGCAGACGTCGATGGAGTCGGTCGCCGAGTTCCGCGTCAACTCTGGTCTGGCTCCGGCAGAGAGCGGCCTGGGGGCAGGCGGCAACATCACCGTGATCAGCAAGTCGGGCGGCAACCTCTTCCGCGGCTCGCTGTTCGAATACCGACGCGACGACGCGCTCGATTCGGCCAGCAAGTACGACGATGTGAAGCAGCCATTGTCGCTGAACCAGTTCGGCGGTTCGATCGGGGGGCCGATCGTGTCGAACCGGTCGTTCTTCTTCGTGAGCTACGAAGGACTCCGGCAGACCACCGGACTGAGCTTCACCGAGGCGGTGCCGAGCGCCGAGGCGCGCCGACGAATCGTCGCCGGCGAACCACTCGGCGCCGGCGCCGGCCAGGGCCCGGACCGCACGAGAGCGGTCGCGGCGCTGCTCGGCGGCTTCCCGCTCGGAACCACGCCAACCGCCAATCCGCTGGTCGATCTGGCGACGGCGTCGCACGAG
Organism: Luteitalea sp.; assembly: GCA_009380045.1. Lineage (GTDB taxonomy): Bacteria > Acidobacteriota > Vicinamibacteria > Vicinamibacterales > CAVVIG01 > WHSN01. Next base: position 4,508 of record WHSN01000110.1, on the reverse strand, counting down.
GCGGTACAGCACGAGAACTCGATGTCGTTCCGCTTCGATCAGCGCCTGAACAACTCGAACTCCTTCTACGTCCGCTACCTGTACAGCAAGGGCGAGGTCGACACACCCGACCGGACGGTCACCGCACGCCGCGTCCTGGCGAAACAGGACCCGCAGAATCTCGTCGGCAGCTATCAGAACGTCACCGGCAGCTTCGTGAACGAGCTGAAGGTCGGCTACAACCGTCCGCGCACCAGCGCCGAAGCGTTCGGGCCGGCCGGCTACGATCCGACCGGTGTGTCGCTGTCCGGCACCTTCACCTCCTCGTCGATCGACGCCCGGGGCAACACCGGGATCGCACGCAGCGGCCTGTTGATTCGAGCCACCAGCGCGTCGACGACCACCGGTTCGATTTTCGACCCGCGGTCGATTTCCTTCAGCGACACCGCGACCTGGAGCAGAGGCGCGCATACGGTCAAGAGCGGGTTCGAGTACCGCCATATCCAGTCGGAGTTCCAGTTCCTCGGCAGCACCGAGATCAGCTACAACAGCGTCAACGACTTCATCGACAACCGTCCGGCCAGCGTCCAGATCGCGCTGGATTCGCCGGTGTTCCAGCCGCAGCAGTACTATCTGATCGGGTTCGCGCAGGACTCGTGGCGCGCCAGCGACAAGCTGACGCTCGAAATGGGGCTGCGCTACGACTTCTATTCGGTGGTGAAGGAAGCGAACGGTCTCGCCAAACCCTTCTTCATCGAAGACAACGCCTTCGCCACCGACCCCGACGATTTCTACAACCCGGACAAGAACAACGTCTCGCCGCGGCTGTCGGCCGCCTACCAGGTTGACGACCGGACGGTCGTGCGGGGCGGCGTCGGGCTCTTCTACGGCCCGGGGCAGTTCGAGGATCGCATTCAGCCGATCGAGAACTACATCCAACGCCGCCGCGCGCAGATGGCGGATGTCCCCAACAACGGCCTCGCCTATCCGTTCCCGGCGGGCGTGCTTCAGAATCAGCTGTCGATTCGAGGCTACACCCACGAGCGCCCCGACGAGTACAACGTCCAGTACGGCGCGAGCCTGTCGCGCGAGCTGCCAGGAGACATCAACCTGACGGTGGGCTATACGGGGAGCCAGGGCAAGGACATGTTCCTGCGGGGCGTGGCCAACACCCTCAGCTTCGATACGCGGACGCGCCTGCAGCCGACGTTCGGACAGATCGACTACAAGACGTCTGGTTGCGTCGACGGCCTGGTCATCAACGGCCAGGCGCTCAGCGGCTGCGGCGAGGCGACGTACAACGCGCTGCAGCTCAGCGCCACCCGCCGGTTCCGCGCCGGGTTCACCGGCGGCATGCAGTATCAGTACTCGCAGAACCGCGGCACCACGCAAGGCTCGAACGAGGCAGCGACGTCGCAGAACACGTTCGACTACAACACCGAGTACGGCGTCAACCCGCAGGACATCCCCCACACCTTCAATGGCTCGCTCACCTATCTCCTCCCGGGCACCGGCATGTGGTCGGGCGGCTGGCGCGTGGGGGGCATCCTGAACGCTCGGAGCGGTGTGCCCATCAACGTCGTCGTGTCCCGGCCAGACAACCTGCCCGGCAACGTGACCAACATCCCCGGCGGGAACAGCCGCGGAACCCAGCGACCTGATCTGGTGCCCGGGGTCGACATGTATCTGAAGGACGGCGTGCGCTGGCTGAACCCGGCCGCATTCGCAACACCACAGCCCGGCACCTTTGGCAACCTGTCGCGAAACGCCGTGCGCGGGCCGGAGTTCTGGCAGCTCGACCTCACCCTGAGCAAGGAGCTGCGGTTCCTGAACACGCAGAGCGTCCAGGTGCGGCTCGAGATGTTCAACATCACCAACCGCCTGAACTACGAGAATCCGGCGTCGACGCTGCCCAACGGCGCTCCTGGCGTGGCGTTCACGGACGCCGCGGCCGGTACCTTCGGCTACATGCTGGGGCCGCTGAACCGGACCGTGGGCCTCGGCACCGCCCGCCAGACCCAGCTCTCGCTACGCTATTCGTTCTGAACGCGCCTGCGGTTGGTCGAAAAGGGTCGCCTCGCGCGGCCCTTTTCTTTAGACTCGGGCCACCAAGTCTCTGTCTTCGGGGCCCTACCCCAGACATCGATCGACCAATGCATATGCCACACTCTTTCCCCGCCTGTCTCGCGCTCGCGGCAGTGGCGCTGGGCAGCGCCGGAGCCGCCGCGCAAACCTCGTCGCCCGCCAAACAGCTGATCGCACATCGCGGGGCATCGGGTTACGCTCCCGAGCACACGATCCAGGCCTACCAGCTGGCACTCGATCAACGGGCCGACTTCGTCGAGCCCGACCTGGCGATTACCAAGGACGGCGTCCTCATCTGCCTCCACGACGACTCACTCGAGCGCACGACCAACGTCGAGGAGCTGTTTCCCGATCGCTACAGCCGTGAATCAGCCGGCCGCGACGGGGCGAAGGAGTGGCTCGCGAACGATTTCACGCTCGCGGAGATCAAGCGGCTCGACGCCGGCAGCTGGTTCAATCCGAGGTTCGCCGGGGCGCGGGTGCCGACCTTCGAGGAGATGGTCGCCCTCGTGCGCGGCAAGGCCGGGCTCTATCCCGAGTTGAAGTCGCCGCCGCTCTACACCGCTCGCGGCGTCGACATGGTCAAGGTCTTCGTCGACGCGGTGAAGAAGCACGGGCTCGACAAGCCGGAGTCGCTCGAGACCACGCCGATGATCGTGCAAAGCTTCGATGAGGGGGCGGTGCGCCGCGCGGCTGCCGATCTGCCGGGCGTCGCGCGCGTGTTCCTGACGTCGAGTGACGCGGACGTGAGCGAAGCACGGCTCAAGGAACTGGCGCGCTTCGCCACCGGCGTCGCGCCAGAAAAGCGCGTGATCGAGCGACACCCCGGCATGGTCGGTCACGCCCACACCGCGGGCCTCACGGTCACCTCGTGGACGTTCCGCGCCGACGACAAGTTTGCGTTTCCGTCGGTCCGCGACGAGATGGCCCACTTTCTCTACTCGCTCGGCATCGACGCGATCTTCACCAACAACCCGGATCAGTTCCCGCGCCGTCCCTAGAACGGCCAGGCGCGCCGGGGACGGCGGGAACGTCAGCTGCCGCCGACCACCGCCGGGCGCGTTGGAAACGACATCGTACGATCCTCGTCGTAACTTGCGGTCTCGGTGTATCCCCCGGGGTGGACGTCGGATGGCGCCGATGTCCGGGCCGCTCCACTCGTCGCTCAGGACGACCTATCCCCGCATCATCCCTTCGAGCCGGCGGGTCGCGAAGCGGGCGAGCAGGGAGCAGAGAAGGACCATCGACACCAGCACCAGCGCGCCGGCCCAGGCCTGACGGTGCCAGTCCTCGTAGGGCGAGATCGCGTAGGTGAACACCTGCACGGTCAGCGACGAGATCGGCTGTGTCAGCGAGGTCGTGAAGAACCGGTTGTTGAACGAGGTGAACAGCAGCGGCGCCGTCTCGCCGGCGATACGAGCCAAAGCCAGGACAACGCCGGTGACGATGCCTGGCGCGGCGGCCGGCACGACGACGCTGAACACCGCCCGCGCGCGCGTCGCGCCGAGCGCCAGCGCGCCCTCACGCATGGTGCCTGGCACCAGCAACAGGAGCTCTTCGGTCGTCCGGGCGATGATCGGAATCATCATCACCCCGAGCGCAATCCCTCCGGCAATGGCGCTGAACTGCTTGAACGGCAGCACGGCAATGCCGTACACGAAGACGCCGATCACGATTGACGGTACGCCGTTCAGCGTGTCGGCCGCGAACCGAACCGCCGACGCGAACCTGGTGCCCGCGTACTCGGACATGTAGATCCCGCTGACGACTCCGATCGGAATCGCGAACGCCGATCCGAGGCCGGCGAGGATCATCGTGCCGACGATGGCGTTCGCCATGCCGCCGCCTGGCTCGCCCACGGGCTTCGGCATCGCGGTGAAGAACTCGAAGGTCAGCGCCTGCACTCCCTGACTGATGACAAAGAACAGGATCAGCGCCAGCGGCACCAGCGCCGTCAGCACCGAGCCGGCGCAGAACGCCACGAACAGCCACGAGACGAGCTTGCGCCAGTGGTCGTAGGTCATGCGACCGCCGCTCGCCCGGTCGCGACGGCCGGACGCGCCGCGCGGCGTCCGGTGCGCGCCATGCCCCAGATGAGGAGCCGCGACAGCGCGTTGACGATCAGCGTGATGATGAACAGAACCAGGCCGATTTCAATCAGCGCGTGCAGGTACAGCTCGTCCGCGGCCTCGGTGAATTCGTTCGCCAGCACCGCGGCCATCGTGTATTGCGGCGCGAACAGCGACGCCGACACCCGGGGGTTGTTCCCAATCACCATCGTCACGGCCATGGTCTCGCCGAGCGCGCGGCCGAACCCCAGCATCACCGCGCCGACGATGCCGGTGCGCGCGTAGAACAGTGCGGCGCGGATCGCTTCGTACCTGGTGGCGCCGAGGGCGTAAGCCCCTTCCCGCTGGGCAATCGGCACCGACTTCAACACTTCG
>WHSN01000028.1 GCA_009380045.1 Luteitalea sp. | reverse complement strand
GATCGGCGAGTCGAGCACGACGCCAAGCGACGCCGCCTGCAGGCTGCGAACCCGTTCGAGGGCAGGCGCCATCGCCGCCACGACTGCAGGGTCCGGCGCGATCGGGCGTCCCTCGTAACGTGCCGGCTCGGCGACGGCCGAAGGTCGGTCGCACCGCAGACAGCCGGCGCGTTCACCGGCGTCCTCGGCGCAGATCTGGCGGGGCGGGAAGACGTTGACGCCGGTCACCTGCTTTGTCGCCCGGTGCAGCACCAGATCGGCGCGTGCGAACGCCTGTCCGCGCCCGTGGGCCTGTACGATCGCGATCCCCGCGACCTGATGCGCCACCGCCTCGTGCGAGTGGCCGGCGGCAATCACGTTGACCAGGCCGGGAGGGAGGGCTCTCGCGACCTGAAAGATCTCGGCGTCGGGGTCGCACGACGACAGGTCGAAGGGGTCACCGAAGCGGGTGCACCGCCCGCCGCCGTGCGCGACGACGATCACCGCTGCCGCGCCAGCCGCGCGGAGCGCCGACGCTTCCGCGGCGATCGTGGACGCGAGCGGCGCCACGCTCAGGCCTCGCACGTTGGCCGGCAGCGTGGCTCTGAGCGCGCCAATCGTCATCACGCCAACGATACCGACCTTGATGCCAGCCGAGTCAACCACCACCGATGGCCGCACATTCGGCCAGTTGACGGCACGGCCGGACCGATCGTCGATCAGATTCGCGGCGAGAAAGGGGAACTGCGCCTGGCGCGCGCGCGCCTTGAGAGCCCCGCGGCGGTCGCCCTGCCCCTCGCGGGCGCCCTCGATATCGACAGCGCCGAAGTCGAACTCGTGATTCCCGATCGCCGCCGCGGTGTAGCCGAGGGCGTTGAACGCGTCGACGACGAGAGCCCCCTCCGAGAGATCCGATTCGACGCCGCCCTGAAGCGCGTCGCCGGCGTCGACAAGCAGCACGGCGCCGCCGTCCGATGCGCGCAGGCTGCGCAGGGCCTGGACATAGCCGCCGAGCAGCGCAAGCCCGCCGTGGTTCTCGGACGGGAACACGTAGCCGTGGAGATCGGTGGTCGCGACAATCGAGATGGTCACGGTCTCGGACGGAGCCGCGGCCAACCGCTGCTGGGAAATCCCGATCGTCGCCAGGGCCGGATACAAGAGTCCCAGCGCGAACGCCCCGGTCAGGACCCGCCGCGCGATCATCGTGGAACGCCGGCATCGTGAACGCCGGCATCGTGAAAGCCAGCTGCGAGGTGACAGGCTCCCGACCGAAGACGCCCAGCCCAGGCATTGCTTCATTCGCGGGATCCTACGCCGGGCTCGCGGAGTTCGCCCTGGAATTCGCTTCTGAGTTCATGTGGGAAGAGGTCGCCTGGGTGCCGACTGTACACCACCCGTATGGGGGATGCGACCAGGCGCCATGCCTTCCTACACTGGGTCCGTGATCGGTGAATCGCAGCGCGCCCGGGCCGACGACGGAGAGCTGCTCGACGCCTACTCCGACGCGGTCGTCCGAACGGCGGAGGCGGTTGCCCCTGCCGTCGTCAGAATCGAAGCCGGCCGAGGGGGCGGTTCCGGGGTGGTCCTCACGCCGGACGGCTTCGTCCTCACCAACAGCCATGTTGTCGATGGCGCCGGCGGCATCAGCGTTCGGCTCCTCGACGGCCGCTCGCTCGGCGCCGATGTGGTCGGTCGTGATGTCGATACCGACCTGGCTGTCATCCGTGTCGACGCGTCGGCCGGTCCGCCACTGTGCGCGGCGACGCTCGGCGACTCGCGGGCGGTGCGGGTGGGGCAGATTGCCGTCGCCATCGGCAACCCCTACGGCTTCGATCATTCGGTGACCGCCGGTGTGGTCAGCGCCCTCGGCCGATCGCTCCGCGCCCGGTCGGGGCGGCTGATGGACGACATCATACAGACCGACGCCGCGCTCAACCCCGGCAACTCCGGCGGGCCGCTGGTCACGACGCGCGGTGACGTGATCGGCATCAACACGGCCGTGATCCTTCCGGCACAGGGCCTCTGTTTCGCGATCGCCAGCAACACGGCGCGCTTCGTTGCCGCGCGGCTGATTCGCGACGGCCGCATCCGGCGAAGCTACATCGGCGTCGGCGGCCAGAGCGTGCCGATCCCCAGAACCTTGGCGCGCGCCAATCGGATCGCGGCCTCGTCAGGTGTCCTCGTCTTGTCAATCGATCCGGATAGCCCCGCTGGGACGGCCGGACTGCGTAACGGCGACGTGATCCTCGCGTTCGCGGGCGAACCGGTGTCGGGCGTGGACGATCTCCACCGCCGCCTCACCGACGACCGGATCGGCCAGCCTTCGAAGGTCACCATCCTGCGCGGCAAGTACCGACGGGAGTTGACCGTTGTTCCGGCCGAGTCACAACGGTCGTAGCAGCCCGGTCGCCTCCTTCGTGCGGCTTCGGGACTGCCTGAAGTCGTCAGGTCCGGGACTCGCGCGCCGCCCTTCGTCCTGTTTCCGAGAGCGCGCGGCCCTCGCCCACGTTCGCGTCGAGCCGCGCGGCGAGCGCGTCGAATGCGGGTGTCGGTCCGCTCCACCGCAGGACGTCAACCGATTCGATGATGGCGATGTCAGACCGCAAGGTCGCAAGATCCCGAAACAGGAACGCGTCGTCGCGCTGCTGCGCCAGCGTGCGCGCCAGACGCGCCGCGCCGGAGGCGTTCACGTTCCACGCGCGCCAGTCTTCGGGAATCGCCTCGAGATGACCGTAACGCGCCAGCACGGCGGCGGTCGACTTGGCGCCCCAGCCAGGCAGCCCGGGATATCCGTCCGCGGCGTCGCCCACGAGCGCCAGGTAGTCGGGGATTGACGAGGGCGGCACACCGAACTGCGCGATCACACCCGCTTCGTCGCGGGTCATGCGGGTGCGCCGGTTGAGTTGGACAACGCGGGTCCCCTGTACGCACTGCGCCAGGTCTTTGTCCGGGGTGCAAATCAACACCCGGTTGACGCCCGGATCGCGCGCCGCCACGCTCGCCGCCGCCGCGAGTGCATCGTCGGCCTCGAATTCGATCATCGGCCATACTGCCACGCCGAGCGCCGACAGCGCTTCTTCGAGAAGGGGAAACTGGGCGAGAAGATCCGGCTCGACGCCGGCGCCGGTCTTGTATCCGGGCCACAGACGGTTGCGGAACGACTCGATCACGTGGTCGGTCGCGACGCCCACATGCGTGGTCCCGGCGGCGATCATCCCGAGCACCGACGTGATCACCCCACGCACGGCGGCAACCTCCCGGCCGTCGCGGTCGCGCACCGAAGGCAAGGCGTAGTAATGGCGGAACAGCTCGTAGGTGCCGTCGATCAGATGAACATCCATTCGCTGAGAGCCGAGTATACGACCCCGGCCGGAAGGGGACTGCTGGTACGGGGTGTGCTACGTTGTGAGGCGTGACGTCAATATTCCAGAGGGCTCCCCTCATGCGCCTCGCCATCGTCCTCGCAACCTCGCTGGCGGCAATGCCCGCGCTGGCCCAGACCCCCTCACCAGCGGCGGCTCAGACCACCAACGATCCGTTTCCTGACCCGATTCCCGCCGCCGACGGAGTGGTCCGGGTGAGCTTCGCCGACTTCGCCACGCTCCCGGATGTTGGTGGTCAGGCGGCCCGCATGATGCTCCTGGTGGACGAGCCAGGCTCGCGGCGGCTGTTCGTCAACGACATGCGCGGCCCGCTGTACAGCGTCAGCTACGACGGCCGCACCGTCAGGCAGTATGTGGACATCAACGCCGCGCCCTGGGGGGTGAGCGTCCAATCGTCGGGCAACGAGCGTGGCTTCCAGAGCTTCGCGTTCCACCCGCAGTTCAACCGGTCGGGAACGCGCGGCTTCGGCAAGTTCTACACGCTCACCGATACCAGCAACACCGCGCCGGCGCCAGACTTCCGGCCGGCCGGCGGCACCCGGACGCACGACACGGTCCTGCTCGAGTGGACCGCCAAGACACCCGCGGCTGACACCTACGACGGCGCCGCGCCGCGCGAACTGCTCCGCTTCGAACAGCCGTTCGCCAATCACAATGGCGGACAGCTCGCCTTCAACCCCCTCGCACCGGAGACCGGCGGCGATTTCGGGCTGCTCTACATCGGATCGGCCGACGGCGGGAGCGGCGGCGATCCGTTCGAGATGGGACAGAATCTCGGTTCGGCGTTCGGGAAACTGCTCCGCATCGACCCGCTCGGATCCGACAGCAAGAACGGAAAATACGGCATTCCCGCCGCGAATCCGTTCGTGAAGAATGCAACCGCGGGCGCGCTTCCCGAGATCTACGCGTATGGCCTGCGCAACCCGCAACGCTTCGCGTGGGATTCGAAGACCGGCGACCTGTTCGTCGCCGACATCGGCCAGAACATCGTCGAAGAGGTCAGCATCGTCACCGCCGGTGCCAACCTCGGGTGGAACGATTGGGAGGGGAGCTTCGGGTACATCAGCCGGACCGCCGTGAGCCTCGAGAACCAGCGCGGGGATTCCAAGGTCGTCTATCCGGTTGTCGAATACGACCAATCGGATCCGCTCCTGCAAGGTCAGTCCGCGGTAACGATGGGGTACGTCTACCGCCACACGGCCATCAGGCAACTGGCGAACCTGGTGCTGTTCGGCGACAACCCGAGCGGCGAGATTTTCTATGTCAACGCCGACAATCTGCCGAAGGGCGGGCAAGAGGCGATCAGGCGGGTTCTGCTCAATCACAACGGCGATCCGAAGACGCTGCTTCAGGTGGTGAAGGAGACCAATGCCGTGCAGGGCAAGCAGCCTGCGACCCGCGCCGACTTGCGCTTCGGAATCGGGCCAGACAGCCAGATCTTCCTGCTGAACAAGCGCGACGGGATCATCCGGCTGCTCGTGCCAGACGCCAAGCAGAGTCGCTGAGTGGGCCACAAGAGCACGGAATCACGAAATTACGGCCATCGAAGAGCCACGCCGAAGCGGAAAGTACGAGGAAGGCCGACGAGGATGAGATGGAGCGGCTGGCTGATCTGGATGGTAGCGTGGGCTCCACCGGGATGAACGCGCTCAAGGCGCAAAGGACACGTCAATCCTTCGGTACAGCCTGTTCGCACGTTCGAACGAATGCCTGAACCTGGTCTCGCAGCGACACGACTTCGTCGCCGGATGGCGCGCTGAAGTCCCCGTAGTCGCTGGTCTGCCGCTTCTCAAAGGCCCGGGCCAGGGCGCGTGCCGTGTCGATCGGAATGAGCCCCGTGCGAACGAAATGCTCCTGGAACAAGGCGATGACACCGCTGTGCCGAGACGAGTCGAGACTTCGAGTGGCGAGCAATGCGCGAGCCGCGTAGAAGGCCGCGTAGTACGCGCGGTTCAAGGCGCCGCTGAAGTGCTGCTGCTCAATGAGGAGATCGGCTTCGTGGAGTGCTGTGAGGGCGCGGACGATCCGGTGCCGAGCAAGCACGTCGGAAGGGTTCACAACGGAATGCTCTCGCCGGCGACGTTCTTGAGAAACGGTGTCTCCCGCCACACCGGATGATTCAGGATCTCCGGCGTCACCACACGCGGAGAGATATAGACACTGAAGTCGAGATTCACGTCGAAGGCAATGTCGATGACGCGGTCCTCGAATTGCACGCGATCCCGGTCTGGCTGCACCACGACCAAGACGTCGATGTCCGACTCCGGCGCCGCCTCGGCCCGCGCTTCCGAACCAAACAAACGAACGTCGACGATGTTGTCGGACATTTTCTGCCGCAGCCGCGTCACGAATTCCGCTAGAGCAAGCCGTCGGTTCAGAGGCGAAGCCATGCCGGTAGTATAGCCTCCAGCTCCCCCGGGTCGTCTGTGAGGCGTCAGTGCCACGACCGCGCGAGATGACGCGGCCGACCGATCAGCAGTGACGATGAATGCGATCGGCACGAAGGGGACGCGGCTCCCTTCGTCGTTCTTCGAAAAACAGAAGGTCGATCTCGCTGCTGTCACGCCGGGCGATCGGCGCGTCGGTTCACTCGTCCAACTCCGGCAGGAAGGCGGCGAGGAGGCCGATGAGCGGAAGATACGCGCACAAGGCGTAGACTGCCTCGATGCCGATCGCGTCGGCCAGCCGGCCGAGCGCCGCCGCCCCGAGTCCGCCCATTCCGAACGCGAAACCGAAGAACACACCCGAGATCAGGCCGACCCGGCCCGGCACCAGCTCCTGGGCGTAGACCACGATCGCCGAGAACGCCGACGCCAGAACCAGGCCGATCACGACCGAGAGGATCGTCGTCCAGAACAGGCTCGCGTGTGGCAGCAGCAACGTGAAGGGAAGCACGCCGAGGATCGACCCCCAGATCACGTACTTGCGGCCGAACCGATCGCCCAGCGGTCCACCGATGATCGTCCCAGCGGCGACCGCACCAAGAAAGATGAACAGGTCGATCTGGGCGGTGCGGACCGAAACCTCGAACTTGCTGATTAGATAGAACGTGTAGTAGCTGCTCAAGCTTGCGAGGTAGAAATACTTCGAGAAAATCAACGCCGCCAGAATCGCGAGCGGCCAGCCGACCGCTCTCGAAGAGGCGAGCGGCGTTCGAACGCGTGAGCGGCGAGCCGCGGCCGGCGCCAGGAGGTCCGGCCGCTTCGCCTGCGACCAGCCGCCGACCCTCGCCAGCACCACGATTGCAACGACGGCCAGCAGGGAGCACCACGCGATGCTCGACTGGCCGCGTGGAACGATCAGGAACGCGCCGATGAGCGGCCCCAGTGACGATCCCACATTGCCGCCCACCTGGAACAGCGACTGCGCGAGACCAGGCTGGCCGCCGGATGCCATCCGCGCGACGCGGGAAGATTCCGGGTGGAACACCGACGAACCGATGCCCAGCAGGCCCGCCGCAACGAGGAGCATCCCGAATGACGCCGCGAACGCCAGCAGCAGCAGGCCGACCAGCGAAAAGCCCATGCCGACGACCAGCGCGTAGGGCATGGGCCGCCGATCCGTGTAGAGGCCGACCAGCGGCTGCAGCAGGGACGCCGTCAGCATCAGCGCCAGCGTCATCAGACCGACCTGCGTGAAGCTGAGGGCGAAGGTCGATTTCAGGAACGGGTAGATCGCCGGCAGCAGCGACTGTATCGTGTCGTTGAGCAGGTGCGAGAAGCTGATCGCCGCCAGGACGGTGAACGCCGGGCGCGCGTCGGGCGCGGCGGCAGCCTGTTGGGGCAGAGACGAAACGCTGGCCATGTGTTCAGCGACCCTGGAAACGCGCGACGCGCTGCCTGGGCGCTCAGCGGGTCACCGGCGATCGGGGTAGACGTTGAAGACGCGTCCGTTCCAGGTCACCCGTTCGGTCTTGATCTCGAGCCGCTTCGGATCGCTGTGGCGATGGCCGTGCGCCGTCACCTGGGAGCCAACCGGGATCACGCCTTCCTTGAGACCCGCGCTGATGGTCCGGGCCGGCGGCGCCAGGACGGCATCCCACACCTGATCCGCCGACCGGATTTTCATCGACGCATGCGCACCCCGCACGTTGACGGGTACCTCGAGCGTGCCGGTGAGGTCGAACTCGGCGTCGAGATAGCCGTCCCAGCCGTGGTGGGCGTTGAGCGGGACGAGCGAGAGGAGTACGCCGACCACGAGCACTCCTCCGCGGCGGAGGGCGCGCCGAATGCCTGACGTCTGTTGTTGCATGTAAACCTCCATGCCTATCGTACTTCAGCCGCTCGTCCCCCTCGTGTGAAGATAGGGTAATGCGAGCTGAAGTGCGACTGCGGGTTCCGAACATGAAGGTCCGTGCGCTGGACCAGAACGGCTACCCCATTGACCATAGTTCGATGCGATTCAGGAAGGTGATTGAAGTGCCGCGCGTCCCGCGGGTCGGCGACGTGCTCGCGCTGACCACCAGCGGCGGGCGATCGCTGCTGGCCACGGTCGCGCGAGCGGACCTCGACGAGCCGCGCGGTCTCTTCGTGGTGTCGTGTCAGTACGCCGAGCGCTCCATTTCAGCAGACGATTACGCGGCACTGTCGAACGACCCGGAATGGGAGCTGAAACACCTGCTCGAGTAAGCCGCGCCGGCCAGCTCGAGGTCCCGGCTGGCTCCCAGCCGTTCCGCGTCGATGTCGTGCTCTCAGAACGACACCCAGACGATCGACGGATCGTCAACCCGCAGAACAGACTCCTGCTGGAAGTAGTTCTTGTAGGCGGTGCGGATGCGCTCGATTCTTCTGCTGCTGACCCTTTGGTTCTCGGCAGGGTAGAGCAGGATGAGCACCAACGACTGTTCCTGGATGATGACGCCGCTCGCGTTGCGGAACTGACCGAGCGCGCTCACAAGGGTGAGGCCGTCGGGGAAGCGGGGGGTAATCTCGTTATCGAGAAACCAGCGGAACTCCTCGTCTGAAACCGGCTCCTGGCCGTCCGGTCGCGACGTGCCGAAGAACAGCTCAGTTCGAGCGAAGGGCGTGGCTCCCGGGCGATTGGCGCCGGCAATGGTCCTCTCGGTGGCGACCCGATCCGGGGAGAGTGACGCTCCCTCCTGCTGACCTGCGTAGGCGGGGGAGACCAGCAGACCGTTCAGCACGAGCAGAAGCGGCAGACATCTCTGGAGAAAGCGCGAGCTCATAAGGAATCCTTTCGGTGTGGTGGTGTCGTCCATCAATCACGCGCTAACACTAGCCGCGGACGCGCTCGAAAGCATCGGTTAATCGTCAGACTGCGGTGAGATTTCGTAAGGAGCCTGGGGCTCCTTTGGGTGGGTTTCTTGCCCCGGGTGCGGCCATTCGCGGGTCAAGGGCCGAGTGATACGAGCGATCCGTTTCGGCAGCCGCGCATTGTCGCGAGCCTCCGCGAGGTCACGTTGCCCCGACCAGAGAATCCCCGCCCGAGAGAAAGGACGCCGCTATCGGAACGAGAACTCGAGGCCCACCCACGCCGCGCGTGGCGCACCCGGGCTGAGAAAGCGCGGATCCTCGTAGTCGTCGCCGAGTACTTCGTCGGCTTCGCCGAGAAGCCCAAACGTCGAGTGCTCCGAATCGAAGAGGTTGGTCACCCGCGCGGTCAGCGCGATGTGCCTGGCAATCGCGTAGCTCGCCGTCAGGTTGGCGACGCTGAAGCCATCGATAGTCGGGAGCAGATTCGCCTCATCCCCGCGCAGATACTGCTTCGATGTCGTCAGAACGCTCCCGCCGATGGTCAGACGCTTGATCGTTGCGGAGAGATTGGCTTTGAGGTTGTGCTGCGGCACTCCCGGAATACGACTACCGGCCTCGACCTCGACTTCCCCATCCTCCTCGTCAGGATGATTCGGACTGCTCAGCGTCAGCGGCGAGTCGAACCGCGCGCGAAGGAACGAGTAGGCGACCCCCCAGCGAACGGCGTTGACCATCCCTGACGCGCCGAGCTCGAGGCCCTGGCGGAGCGTGTCGCCGATGTTCTCGAAGTGGCCAGTATTGGTCAGCGGGCCGCTGCTGATGAACATGATGTCGTCGGTGTTGGCGGTCCGGAACATCGACGCGTTCCAGCTGAGCCCCTGGCGATGTCCGCGAATGCCCCCCTCCCACGTTCTTGCCACGACCTGGTCGAGCGGCGGATCGGCCACGAACGCATTCGGAAGCCGGCACGGATCCTCCGGGTCGGCACAGCTCAGCTCTGATGGTGCTGGCACCCGAGACGACACGCTGAAGCTGCTGTAGGCCGTGGCCTCGCGGGACAACTCGTAGGTCAGACCCACCGCAGGATTCAGCCGCGAGAAGCTGTGATCGCCGTCCAGCTCGGTCCCTCGCTGGTCTCTCAGCGCGTGTACGCTGTAGTTGAACCGTGCCGCAGCCATGAGCGTGAGTCGGGGCGCGGCGGTGAAGAAGTCCGCCGCATAGATGCCGGCGTGCCGCACCGTCGTTCGAAGCCGCACGGCCGCCTCCTCGTCGAACAGCCCGGTCCCTGACGTTCCCCGCTCGTTCGTGAGCCGCGCAATCTCTGTATCGGCCTCGTAGTTCGAGCGCCCGCCATCAAAGGTGGCGCCGGCAACGAAGTGATTGGGTCGATCCGACAGCGGCTTGACGACCGTCGTCTGGAACGCACCACTCCAGCCGTCCGTCACGGTCTTCGACGTATTGTTCGTGCCATTCAGCTCGTCATCCTCATCGACGGGAATGAGCCTGGCGAACTGATCTGCGACCGGCTCGCCCTCGCCCTCGTCCGAGCACAAGAACTCCCCGAAATCGCCGTCTTCGCACTCGTCATAGTCGGAGTCGTCGCCGTTGAACGTGCGAATCGAGCCCCGCCGATAGGAGAACATGCCATCGAACGCGACCGCCGATCCCGCATCGTGGCGGGCGCGAAAGGTCAGCAGCGTTCCCCTGGTCTTCGTTTCATCCGGGTAAGTGAAGATTGCGGACCGGTCTTCATCGAGGAGCTCGATCGGCACCGCCCCATTGCCAATCAGCCGGTTGACACCCGAGGTGACCGTTGCGTTCAGGGTCGTCGATCCACCACGCCATGCAACGTCGCCGAACAGCTGGCGGACCTGCGACGGGGAGAAATCGCGCCAGCCATCCTCCGACAACGCACTGCCGGCAACGAAATAGCTCACACGATCCGTATGTCCGCCGCCCTCCGCCTCCACCCATTGCCGGCCGAACGACCCTCCGGACACGCTGACGGAATGGCCTGGATGGGAAAATCCGGTCTTGGTCTGAATCGAAATCGCACCGCCCAGCGCGTTCAGTCCAAACAGCGGGTTGGAGCCGGGCATCAGGTTGATGCTGGAAATGGCATTGGTCGGGATCAGATCCCAGTTCACGGTATCGCCGAATGACTCATTGAGCCGCACACCGTTCTGGTAGACGGCCAGCCCCTGGGGAAGGCCAAGCAGCGGCGAGCCCACGAACCCGCGAAACTGAAGATCCGGCTGAAAGGGGTTTGTCGTCGCTTCATTGACGTGGACGCTTGGCATCCCGAGATTCATCTGCTCGCCGATGGAGCTCCCTCCGGTTCGCTTCAGTGCGTCGGCCGTCGCCGTCTGAACGTTGCTGGGAATCTTGTCCCGGTCGACGCCCACCCCATGGATCGGCGTCGCGCCGACGACTTCAACGGTTTCCTCGTACGTTGGGGAAGCCTGCTGCTGGCTTGCTGGGTCCTCGGTCGGCGGGGGCGCTTGGGCGAGGACGGGGCCGCCCAGCCCGGCCACCATGAAGGGGATCGCAGCCAGCCGCCACGATCGACCGATTGCGGCGGACACTCTTCGCTGCACACGCGTTGTCATCAAACCTCGCTTCCGAATATGAACGCCGGTCAACGAGGTGCGATCGCGAAATCCCCAGGCAACCTGCCAGCCGCGATCTTGGTCGAGACTGACCGCGATCCAGCTGCGATGACTGCGACGTCGTCTTCCTCGCGTGATGCCCTCGGCCGCAGCTCCCCACGTCAGTACAACTCACATCAGCGCGATCGGGCCCACGCACCGACCTGCATTCCTGTGAGTGGCATCTCACCGATGGCGAGAGCAGAGCCTCCATCTGGGATATTCCGTCAGCCGCTGTTTTGTTCACGCTTTCTCGGCGAGGCGCCAGCCTTTCACCGTGGCCGTGGTGCCGGCATTTGCGATGTAGAATGCCGACGTTGTCGTCAGCGAATGTGAGCCGGTGCGCCCTGAATTGACCTGATGAGCCCTCGCGCTACAGATTCCTCGATCGAGCTGCCGCCGCTCCTCGCGCTCGAATCGGCGCGAGCGACCGATGCCGCCGGACTCGAGGAGGAAGTACTCGACCTCTTCGACACCTTCAGAGATTCTCTCCTCCGCTATGTGTGCGCGTTCGGCATCTCTGTCAGCGACGGCGAGGATCTCGTGCAGGAGGTGTTTCTCGCCCTGTTCAGGCACCTGCGCGGCAACGGCGGCCGATCCAACCTCCGGGGATGGCTTTTCCGGGTCGCGCACAACCTGGCACTGAAGCGTCGTGCACAGCGACGGCGGGAACAGGATCGGTTCCACGCAGATGAGCGGGCCGCGCACCTGGTGCTTGATCCTGTACACAATCCCGAGGAGCAGTTGACCGATCGCGAGCAGCGCGAGCGGGCGATGGCCGTGCTGAACGCGCTGCCCGAGCGGGATCGGCACTGTGTGCATCTGCGCGGCAGCGGACTGCGGTATCGTGAGATCGCACAGGTGCTCGGCATCTCGCTCGGCGGCGTCGCGAAGTCGCTGACGCGCTCCATCGCTCGCCTGCAGCGCGCGATTGAGGGGTAGATCGATGCTGGACAAGACATTCCACCTGTCGGACCGGGAGCTCTTGCTCGCCGCCGACCGCGAGTTGCCAGCGCGCCGGCAGGTGGGCGTACGAGAGCACCTCGCCGGGTGCGCCTCATGCCGTGCTCGCATGAGCGAAATGGCGCGGACCCTTGGTGCGGCCGCGGAGTCGTGTCGAGGCCTGCCGACGCCTATGCCGCCCCCTTCCGCCGCGCGGGCACAGCTCAGACTGCGATTGACGGAGCTGTCGCGGCAGCCGAGACATTCACGCGCCTTCTGGATTGGCTCATGGGCCGTTGCCTGCGGAGTGGTGCTCGCCGCCAGCATTGGACTGGGGGCGCTTCTCGGCCGCCGCACGGCGCATTCCTTCGGGGCGGTTGACCACACCGCCGCTGTTTTCCTGCTGCCTCGGGCAGATCTCACACCCGGCATGGCACGGCCCGTCAACCTCACAGATATTTGCGGCACAGGCGGGCGACCGCAACTGATTCCAGTTTCCCTTCATGAGCGTGTCTTCGAGAGCTACGGCGCGGATTTCCGTCGTTCCGCGGAATATGAGCTGGACTATCTGATCACGCCAGCGCTTGGAGGAACGCCCGATGCGCGTAATCTCTGGCCGCAGCCGTTCACCGGCACAGCCTGGAACGCGTACGTCAAAGACGAGCTGGAACTGCGCCTTCACCGTCTGGTCTGTGACGGAGCGCTCGACGTCGGCACCGCGCAACTCGAGTTGGCGTCGAACTGGATCGCGGCGTACAAACGCCACTTCAACACGGAGAGGCCCCTTCGGGACTACGCTGCCTCTCCGCTCACCGAGCATGATGGCGATCTCCTGCGTGGCGAGCTGGAAGAACTCGGACTAGCCACGCCGGAGGACTCGGCCAATGGTCCGCGGCTGCTGGCCATGGTGCAGGCGGGGCGACAAGGCACCGTTCTGAGGGTTCTT
Organism: Luteitalea sp.; assembly: GCA_009380045.1. GTDB lineage: Bacteria > Acidobacteriota > Vicinamibacteria > Vicinamibacterales > CAVVIG01 > WHSN01. The sequence continues at coordinate 19,493 of WHSN01000028.1, read as the reverse complement.
TCCCTTCCGGCCGGCGAATAGCGCTCGGGCTCTTAGCTCACCGACGCGAAGACGAAGCCGATCGATCGCTCGATCGGGTTGTACGACGCGCCGTAGTCGGGGGCCGTCAGGTTGTTCTGGATGTCGCGCGCCGCGGACGAGCCGAGCGCGTTGTACAGCTTCACGCCGGCGCGGAATCTGTATTTCTTGAACTGCCAGGGACGGGACAGCGAAAAATCAAGGGTGCGGACCGCCGGCAGACGGCCGGTGCGGTTCCGCGGCCCGACGAAATCCTGGAACTCGTTGATCGCCGACCACGGAAACCCCGACCGCAGCTCTGCTACCGGGGCGAAGCTCCACTTGCCGGGCAGCCCGATCGTGCCTCGGATGAGCAGCCGGTGAGGCACATCCGTTGACGTCAGGTTGTGCTCATTCGCCCGCACCAGCGGGTTGCGGAAGTTGCCAAAAAACTGATCGTAGTGGTTGAGATCCGCGGTTCCCTTCGACCGCACGTACGACACCGTCAGGTCACGGCTTTCTCCGCCCAGGTACCGCACCGTCGCTTCGAGCTCCCGGTAGCGGGAAGTTCCGGTGCTGGAGAGCCGAAGCTGGCCGCTCGCGGGGTCCGGCGCGAGGATGAACTCGTGGTCGCCGTCGCGGTGAAGGTAGGCGAGCTTCACCAGCGCGCGGCGGCCGAACCGCTGATGCCATTCGAGGTTGCCGACGAATGCTTCAGGTGTCCGGAGGTCGCCGTCGATCCGATTGGTCAACAACCGCGGAGTCCCGAGCTGTTGGCCGGTGGCGGAGAACCTGGAAACGGTGCGCGACTCGAAGGTTGGAAACGCGCCGACGTTCAACGGCGTGCGCTGCACGAACTTGCCAAACCCGCCCCGCGCGATTCCGCGCCCGCCCTCGAGCACGGCGATGGCCAGGCCGGCGCGCGGCGAGAAGTTCACGCGCTCAACCACGGCATCCCGATCGAGGCGCAGCCCCGCTTCGAGCGTGACGCGCGAGTTGAGGCGCCACCGGTCCTGCGCGAAGACGGCGAGCTCGGTGCCCTCGACCTGCTGCCGTGAGCGGCCGCCGAACTCGATGCGCTCGGCGAGCGACCCGTCGAGTCGTCGCGCTTCCACCGGCCGGCTGAAACTGGCGCCGGAAAAACGCGACCGCTGAAGATCGGTGCCGGCCTTGAACACGTGCTGGCTGCCCCAAATCTCGCGGGACAGACTCGCCGCCTGGACCCACTGCAGGCTGGTGACGTCCCGTTCCTGGTCGCTGAAGAAGCTGCCGCGCTGCGACTCCGGCGCGTAGACCATCGGCCCGCCGCCGGCGGCGCCCACCTCGATCTCGAATTCGCGGGCCGAGAGGGTGGATTCGAGCACCAGGTCCGGCGTCAGCGCGAACCGATCGACGAGCCCGGCCGACCAGCCGTTCTGGTTGAAGTCGGGCGTCACTTCCGGAGGCCGGAAGGTGCTCATCGTGGCCCGGCGGATCTCGCGCGGAAACAGAATGACCCCGCCGCCCAGCGTGTGGCGCGCCGACACGACGCTGTCAACCCGCGTGAACGAATCGAAGCTCCGCAAGTCGATCTCGGGCTCGCCAGGCAGGCTCTTCACCGGCGTCGCGACATAGCGGAACTGCAGATCCTGCGCGACGAACACGCGATCCCGCTTGAATGGGCCGCGAACCGAGAGCTGCGGCTCGAACCCGCGGATGCCGCTCAGCCACTTGCGGAACCGCGGAACGAGATTCCCGCGTGAGAGCTCCCATTCGTTGGTGCCTCGCCGCGTCTGCACCTGCGTGATGCTGGTGGTGAAACGTCCGTATTCCGCGGCAAAGGGATTGGCGAGCACCTCGACCGACTCGACGCTCTGGGCCGGCAAATCCAGGTCGAACTCGCCTGATGACGGATCGATGAGGCTGGCGCTCCTGATTTGCAGCGCGCCCTGCGTTGGCTGCCCGCCCTTGATCCGCAGCCGGCCGTCGGCGCCGCGCACCACGCCGGGAAGAAGCGGCAGCAGGCTCTGGAAATCGTCGCCCTCGAGCGGTGCGGTCTCGAGCACCGAGCCCGAGAGCATGTCGCTCATCGACACCGGCTGCACGCTGTCGGGGCGAGGCGGCGCATTCGCTCCCACCTCGACGTCGGGCATCACGAACGTCAAGTGCATGTCGAGCAGCACCTCGGCGACTCCGCCCGCGCGCACCTCGAACACCGGAGAGTCGCGCGGGACGAAGCCGGGCCCGGTTGCCGTGACGACATACCGTCCGGCAGGCACATCCGGAAACGACACCTGCCCCGATCCGTCCGAGACCGTCCGCGCGATCACCAGGCGATCGGCGAAGTCGCGCAGCTCGACCTGCACCGCGGGCACGTGGACCGTCCCTTCCAGGGTGGTGACGGTCGCGACGACGCGTCCCATCGTCGCCGTCTGGCCGGACTGGGGGGCCGCCTGGCCGGCTCCGAGGACGGGCGCCGATCTCAAGCCGCCCATGAGCAGGAGGATGAGGATCGCCGTAGAGGGCGTGTTATCGAGCATCTCGTCTGTGGCCGTCAGGTCGGGCCATTTTATCGAATTATCGATTGCCGACGTTGAACTGCTCCCCAGCGCGCCATCGCCATCACTTCGCCGCGTGGTTGTCGGCAACCGAGCGCGAGCCCGCGCAACGAGTCAGGCGCGCACTCCGGTGACGAACGCTGTTCAGCGAGCGGTTCACTCGGGTTGGCGCGCGAAGAAGTGGTGACTGCCGGCGGCGGCCTTTTCTCATCAAGCGGATCTGGGATCGGGTGCGGCTCGATGATACCCTTGCGGCGGCTCACCCGCCCCGGGCCGGCCCTAAGGACTCGTCAGTGAATCCTGAGCCGGCGCGGATAGCCGTGGTCCAGACGCCGATAGGCGTGGCGGAATGGGAAGACGAGGGAGCTGAGATGAGCAATCGATCTCGCATGCCGAAGACAGCCTCGACCGGCGCCTTCCTTCTGCTGCTGATGGCCGCGCACGGTGCCGGTCAGACCGACACCCGCGCGAATCCCGGGCCCGCGGCTGCGCCCGGGAAGGCATGGATCCTCCCGCGCACTGCCGATGGTCAACCGGATCTTCAGGGGGTCTGGGACATGCGGAGCGCGACGCCACTCGAACGCCCCGATGAATACGCGGGCCGGCCGTTCCTCACCGACGAGGAAGCCGCCGCATTCGAACAGCGCGCTGCCGAGCGGCCGGACGGGCGTCCGCCCGGCGACCCGCGAGTCACGCCGTCGGTGCATCCGGTGTGGTGGCTGGACTACGGCAGGAAGGTCGTCGGCACGAAACGCACGTCGCTCATCGTCGATCCGCCGGACGGAAAAATCCCTCCGCTGGCTGCCGAGGGGCGGCAGCGCCTTGCCGATCGTCGGGCCGCGGCCGCCAGCAGCGGCGGTGCGGACTCGTGGGAAGACCGCTCGCTCTGGGAGCGGTGCATCACGCGCGGCCTTCCTGAAGGCATGCTCCCCGGACCGTACAACAGCAATCTTCAGATTCTCCAGACGCCAGATCAGGTCGTGATGTTGACCGAGATGATTCACGACGCGCGCATCGTCGCCATCGACCTCCGCCCGCACGTTTCGGGCGGCGTCCGGCAGTGGCTTGGGGACTCTCGAGGCTGGTGGGAAGGCGAGACGCTGGTCGTCGAAACGAAGAACTTCAGTGCACGGGCGAATTACCGTGGCTCGGCCGGCAACCTGCATCTGGTCGAGCGGTTCTCGAGAACGGATGCGGCCACGCTCGACTATCAGGTGACGCTCTCCGACCCGACGACCTGGACGAAGCCGTGGACCATCGGTTTTCCGATGGTGAAGACCGACGGCCGCGTCTACGAGTATGCGTGTCACGAGGGAAACTATGGGCTCCGGAACATGCTGTCGGTCGCGCGCGCCTCGGAACGGAGCCCCGCGGAGGACGCGGCGAGAAAACGGGACTGAGGTCTCCCCCGGCCGCTCCGTTACCGTGCCGTGCAGACGAAGTTGGCTGCTTCGTCTGCGCTTCCTGTCCCCTTGTAGGCCGCGACCTGCGGGTACGGACAGAGCGGCCGTGTCCGGGCCACCGTGCCGTTGACCGTGAGTGACGCAACGATCTGATCGGGCGCCCTCCCGTGCTCGACCCACTGCTCGAGTGCGCTCACCATATCGAACCTGTTCGGTCCCTCGCCGCCGCCGCAGTGCGCCATGCCCGGCGCCATGAACAGCCGATAGGAATCGTGCACCTCGCTCGCTCGGCCCAGCGCCTCCAGCACGCGCGTGTAGTACTGCGTGCTGTTCCCAGGCGCGATCTGCGGATCGCTCCAGCCGTGATATTGAACGAGCTTGCCGCCGCGATCGATGAACGGCTTCAGGTTGGGGTCGAGGGCATTGATGGTGTCGCTTTCCTCCGCGCGGACGATGTCGGAATGGAAATCGAACTTCTGGACGTCCCAGGTCGGATCCCCGAACACCAGAAACCGGAACTGGTCGAGTCCAGTCGCGCGGGCTGACCCGGTCCATCCCAGGTCGGTCCATCCCAGCTCGCTGCCGCGTTCGAGACCGGCGATCTCCCGTTTGGTCTTGGGGTTCACGGCTGACGAGTACATCAGCCGTGCAGTCTCGACCTGTGGTGCGGTCAAACACGCGGCACGATCGGAGCCCTTGCACTGCAGGACCCCCGGATCGAAGGTGCAGCGCTGTGGGGACTCGAGCAGGCCATCCTTCACGCCGTCGAGCGCATCGCACGCTTCGATCACGGCGCCGTGAAGGAGTTGGCGCTCGGCCTGTGACAGGCGCGCCGCGTCGGTCTTCTCCAGGACCTGCGCGATGCGCACCGCCTGGGCCGCGCGCCCGGTCCAATCGAGACCAGGCGCACCGGCAATGATGCCGTCGAAATCCGACGGGAAGCGCTGCGCTTCCTTCAAGCCCTGACGTCCGCCGGCAGAGCAGCCGTTCCAGTACGAGAACTGTGGGCCGGCTTCGTAGTAGCTCGCCAGAATCTTCTTCGAGGTGACGGCCAGCTCGTGAACGGCGCGCCAACCGTAATCGATCAATTTCTCCGGGTGTCCAACGGCCCAGGCCGCGCCGCCGCCAGCGTGCCCGGTGTCGGTCGAGCCGGTGGCGTAGCCGCGGCCGAGCGCGGTCGCCATGGCGGCGTATGGAATGCTCCCCATGAACGCGCCGTTGCCGACCGCCTGGAACTTCCCGTTCCACTCCGCAGCCGGCATCCACAGCTCGATCTTGATGTCGGAATCGCTTGACGGCCTGAGCGTGGCGGCCACACGGCAGAATGCAGGCAGGACGCGGAACGCCTGCGCGGCGGCCGCAGGAGGGGCGGCACTTCCGGCAGGAGCGGACGGCGTGAACGCGCCGGCATCGACCCTCCGGGCGAGCGTGATCGTCGCGTTGGGTAGCGTCAGCGACGCCAAACCCTTGCACGATGCAGCGGCGATGAACGACGGGCGTTGGCTCGGCGATCCGGACGTGCGTGCCGCCGGTGACGATTGCCCCGGCGCCGGGCTCATCAAGCTGGCGACGACCAGGACCAGCAACAGTCCGCGCGAGACGGCCATATCCCTACCTCCCGGACCATGTTTTTCAAAGCGTTCCCCGCCGCGCAGCGCAGTATACTCGACCGCCATGTTCCCCAATGGCGTCGACAGGTCGCTTGCCTCGAAGCCGCTTCGCGTAGTCGCCGGCCCGGCTCGATTCGAACGACGAGAGCCGGTTGCAGGAGCTAGAGAGGTATTCGCCATGAATCCTGGAGCTCGTTTCCTGTTGCTCGTCGGATTCTGCCTCGTCGCCTCGAGCGCGGCCGCCCAGCGCGGCGCCGTACCCGACCCACTCGTGAAAGAGAACGCCACTGTCAAGCTGGCGGACCACACGTATGTCATCCCGGACGCCAACGTCCCGCTGGTGCCGAATGTCGGCATCGTGGTCGGCTCGCGTGCGACGCTGGTGATCGATCCCGGGTTGGGGCGAAGAAACGGTGAGGCGGTCGCTCGCGAGGTGGCCAAGATCAGCCGGAACACGGAGATCTTCATCGCCTCCACCCACTTCCACGCCGAGCACACCACCGGCTACCTGGCGTTTCCTGCTTCGGCGAAGTACGTGAATTCGGTGGTGCAGGAGGCCGAGTTCGCCCAGGCGGGCGCTCAGCAGATCCAGGCGTTCTCCGCGCGGTCGCCGTTGACGGCCGAGTTGCTGAAGGGCGCCACCGGTCGCAAGGCGGACATCACCTTCGACCGCGAACATGTCCTGGATCTGGGCGGGGTCCGGGTCAGGCTCGTGGTGGTCGGCCCGACGCATACCCGCGGCGACACCGGGTTCTTCGTGGAAGGCGACGAAGTGTTGTTCTCGGGTGACGTCGTGATGAACAACTCGTTTCTTGCCGCCAACCAGGCGTCGAGCATGACGGCGTGGCTGGCCGCGTTCGACCTGTTCGAGAAGATGCGCCCCAGAACCATCGTTCCTGCGCACGGCGCGGTGGGCGACGGTTCGCTCATTCCGGCCAACCGGGCGATCATGCAGTCGGTGCAGACGCGTGCGCGCGAGCTGAAGACCCAGGGCCGTTCGGTTGACGACACCGCGAAGGCGGTGCAGGAGGAGCTCCAGGCAAAGCACCCGGCATGGCCCCGCGCCAACGGCCTCGCTGCCGCGGCCCGCGCCGCGTACGCGGAGGCGCCGTAACGCTCCGACCGCCACCCTCCCCCGATGCCTGCACGTCGCCTGCACGTCGCCTGCACGTCGCCTGCACGTCGCCACCACGACGCCAGCACGACGCGCCAGCATGAAGACGTGGACAGAGAAGCGGGCGTGCGGCAACTCGCCGTGGTCCCCGCCCTTGCGATTCCTGAGCCTCCGCCGGGCGGGAAGTGGCTCTATGTGGTTTGATCCTGGAGCGCCCCGGGGGGCCACGGGCATCTTTCGAACGCGCTCGAGCACTGTCAGGGTCCGGGCCGAACGAGACAGGGTGTCTTCGGTGCGTTGGCGGTGCTGGTGCTGATGATGGTGATGACGGATTGCAGAAGGAGAACGGCCCGTATGCGAAAGAGGCTCGGTGTCGCCGTCGCGATCGTCCTCGTGCTCGGAACCGTTGGTGCGCTCGCCGCCCAGCGCGGACAAGACACGGTGCAGGGTCACGTCGCCGCCGCGAAGGCCGCGGCCGGGAAGGATTATCCGAACCTGTTCGCGCGGTTGTGTGCGCCGCCAGAGCCACCGGCGCCAGCGGGAGGCGCCGCCCGGCAGGCGCCGGCGGTCCCCGATCGGTCTACATGGCACGTCGAGCCCGCGAAGGTGTTCGACAATCTCTACTTCGTCGGCCAGAGCGAATACTCGGCATGGGCCGTCACCACATCCGCCGGCATCATCGTGATCGATTCAATATTCGGCTACTCGGTCGAGGATCAGGTCGTCGGCGGCCTGCGGAAGCTCGGGCTGGATCCAACCCAGATCAAATACGTGATCGTCAGCCATGGACACTCGGATCACTCGGGCGGCGCGAAGTTCCTGCAGGAGACGTTCGGGGCGCGCGTCATCCTTTCCGCCGCGGACTGGGACCTGCTCGATCGCGCCGCCGAACCGAGACCGAAGCGCGACATGGTCGCCACCGACGGCCTGAAGCTCACGCTCGGCGACACCACGCTGACACTGCACATCACGCCGGGCCACACCCTGGGCACCATTTCGACGCTCGTTCCGGTACGGGACAACGGCCAGCCGCATGTCGCCGCGGCATGGGGTGGCACCCTGTACAACTGGGTACGGAACCGGGCGGCGTACATCACCCCCGACAGGCCGGACAGGTTCTGGTTCGACACCTACATCGCCTCGGCGCGGCGATTCAGGGACCTCGCCGCCAGCGCCGGCGCCGACGTCGTCATTTCCAATCACACCGTCTACGACGAGTCGAAGACGAAGATCCCGGCGCTGGCGAAGCGGAAACCTGGCGATCCCCATCCATATGTGGTCGGGTCGGATGCGGTCGGTCGCTATCTGACCGTTGCCGAGGAATGCGCGCGGGCGGGCGCGCTCCGCGCGAGCGGGAACTAGCGATCAGTCTCTCTTGGACCCGACCGGCAGACCGGTCGGGCCGGGCGAGTCGAGCCGATCGTAGCCGGGTGCCAGATCCGACGTGTACTTGAGACGGAACTCGTGCATCTTGTTCCGGTTGGCGGCCACGATCAGGTCGGCGAGGAGCCCGGTGAACACCGTCTGGCCGCCGATCAGCACCATCAGGACGCCGAACGCCAGCAGCGGTCTGGTGCCGATCGGGATGCTCTGGGCCCACAGAATCGTCAGATACGCCAGGCAGACGAGACCGATGGCGGCGACGACCGAGCCGATTCTGCCGAAGAAGTGGAGCGGCCGCGTCGTGTACTTGACGAGGAAGAACACCGTCAGCAGGTCGGGTATCTCGGTGAGGATTTTTGCCGACGTGTATTTCGACGAGCCGTACTTCCGTTCCCGGTGCCTGACCGGAAATTCGGCGACACGGTAGCCCATTTCCGATGCGATCAACGGGATGAATCGATGCATGCCGCCGTACAACTGAAGGTCGCGGGCGACGTCGGCCTTGTACAGCTTGAGGCCGCTGTTCATGTCCTTGAACGAGAAGCCGAACAGCACGCGCACCGTCAGATTGAAGACTTTCGACGCCGCCACCTTGAGGGCGCTGTCCCGCCGGTTCTTCCTCCAGCCGCCGACGATATCGACGCGCTGGGCAACCAGGTATTCGAACATCGGCGACAGGTTGTCCGGGTCGTCCTGCAGATCGGCGTCCATCGTCAGGATGTATTCGCCGGTGGCCATTTGAAATCCACAGAGAAGCGCCAGCGACTTGCCGAGATTGCGCCGAAACGAGAACACCCGCACCGCCTCGCGGGTTGCCGCCAGCCGTTTCAGCTTGTCGAGCGATCGGTCGGTGGATCCATCGTCAACCAGGACGATCTCGTAGCTCTTGTCGATGTCGCGCATCGCCCGCTCGATGGCGGCGACGAGCTCGTCGAGACTCGCTTCCTCGTTGTAGACGGGAATCACGATCGAGAATGTCGGCGGCAACGACGAGGCGTCCAGCGACAGCATCACGGTTGGCCTGCCGGTCGGGAGGCGGATCGACGCGTGGCGTCGGATTGCAGCATCTCGAATTCGGAGTACGCGGGGCCCGGGATGACGTTGCACAGCACCACGCCATCGGCCGTCTTCACCTGATAGAGCGCCGGCTGTTCCGCCAGCTCCTTCACGCCGGCCGCCGGGCCGCGGGCGAGCCGGACGTGCAGAAAGTGTTTGCCGCGATACGGCGGGATGAAATAGAGCTCGGGGAAACGCTCGGAATCGAGCTGCACCAGCTGGTCGGGATTCCCCGAGATGGCGATCGGCATGCCGAGCGCGCGGGCTCTGGTGGCGCTCCAGGCGACGGCTTCGAGGACGCAGTTCCCCCAGTAATCCATGTCGTACTTCGCGAAGGCGCCTCGTGGCCCGGAGACCAGCGGGTTGAAATACACCGCCTGGTTCGGGTGGAATCGGACGTCGAAGACCAGGATGCTGGCGAGGCCGGCGGCGAACAGGCCGGCCGCGCCGCGGCGCACCCACGGGCGGGCGTGGCCGGCGATCACGCTGGTCCAGCCCGCCGCCGCCAGTGCGACGACGACCGGGTAGATGAACAGCAGGTGGCGAATGCCGTCGTACAACGTCGAGCGCATCGCAATCGCCGCGACGATCGGGAACAGCGCAATCGCCCAGAGCCCGAGTCGGCGAAGGGTATCGGGACGGCCCGGTGAGTACAGCATCGACAGGAGCGCGCCGCCGATGACGACCGGCGGCGTCGAAATCAGCAGCCACCAGGGGGCATAGTACCAAGGCAGCTCGCTCACCGCGTAGTCGCGGCCGTTGAAGAGCACGGTGCCGCCGAAATCGAAATTCGCCACCCCGAGAAGGGCGCGGAAAGGACGCCAGAGCGGCGCGCCTTGTGCCCACGGCCAGAACACCGTGCCGAGGAGAAGCACCGCCAGAACGACGGCGGCCAGTCGGAACGCGATGTTCGCGAGACGGCGCCAATCGGTATTGCGCTCGATGATCGCCAGCGCGCCGACCAGAAGCCCGAGATACCCGACGTAGAGGAGCGCCCCGACGCGGATGTTCAGCGCCAGGGCGAGCGACACCGCGATCTTGGCGGCGGTGGTCCAGGACAGATACGGCGATCGCGGCGAGACGGTCGAGATGTAGTAGAGCGCCATCACGGTCATCGCCGCGAAGGGAAGGTCCTTGGGGTTGTTCATCGAATCTGCGAAGTACCGCGGCGACGCCGCGAGCAGAACCATGGCCGCCACGCCCGCCCACTTCCCGAACAGCTGTGCCGCCAGGCGGCCGCAATACAGCACGCCAACCCAGCCGAACGTCGCGTTGACCACGTGCCGGATGACGTAGCGATTGCCCGGCAGCCACTGTTCGAGCGCGACGCAGATGACGTCGAACAGGCCGCCGTACAGGTGACCTCCGGTCTCGCCGAAGGCCTCGCGAGGCCGGGTGCCCTGGTAGAACTGCCAGATGAACTCGCCGTAGCGATGGCGGGACTTTTCGTCCCAGGTCGTGCCAAAGTCGAACGACGCCATCACCATGACCGGGAGGAGCGCCGCGCCGAATGCGACGAAGGTCCAGCGTGCGAGATCCCACGAACGGGTGAGGCTCGCGTCCGGCGGACCGGAGGTGGGCGGCGTTGGCGCTGGCGCGGGTGTCACAATGCAGCGGGTCTCGGGCCCTGGGCCGATCGGTCGGATCGCCAAGCGTGACCGACATTATGGATCACGGCGTCTCACTTGAGGACGGCGACCGCGAAAGCCGGGTCACCCCAAGGGTTGGGATAGGAGTAGTTCACGAGCACGTCGTTCGTGCCGAACGTCCTCATGGCGCGCCAGCCGCGCGCGACATCGTTGAGAACCTTCGCGACATCCTCTCCAGGATACCGGACATCGGCGCCCCAGCGCGGCGCCATGATGATCGCCGGAGACGGCACGCCGCTGACGATCGATTGGAGGGCGCCGGCATCTCGAGCGGAGCGGAGATCGATGGCCACGACTCGCCGCCCCGCGGCCTCGAGCTGTCGCGCGTCGAAGCCGAGCTCGGTCGGGACCACGATCGTCCATTCGGGCGGAACACGCTCCTCGATCCAGGCGCGCGCCAGATTCCGGGAATCGGTCCGGTCCCGGAAGTGCTCGGCGACGTGCCACGGCGGTATCGCGGCGATCGCCAGGACCACGGCGGCGAGAACGCGGAGGCGACGCGTGTTCGGGGCGCTCCAGCCCCGGCGTGAGGCCCACGCCACCACCCACCGGTGCAAGGAAACAGCGCCGAAGGCGGCGAACATCGCGATCAGCGGCTGCACGCTCAGCACGTTCCTCGGAAAATGCACCCGCTGTGACGCGAGCAGCCAGAGAAGCGCGGCGGGAAAAATTGTCAGCACCACGGCCCGACGCCAATCGGCCACGGCATACAGCCAGAGGCCCGCGACAGCGACAACCGCGCCCAGCGCGAACTCGGACGCAAAATGCCGCGCGTAGTATTGGAGCTGCGGCAGGCCGGGATCGCTCATGAATCCCCGGTGCCCTGAGGCGTAGTGGTACGCCTCCGACGCAACACCATTGAGGAATCCCGGGATGTCGATGAGGCTGTAGGGCACGGCGGCGAGGAACGCCGTCGCCATCGCCGCCAGCGCCAAGGTCCAGGCGCCGATTCGCCGCACGCCCCTGAATTGCAGACCGATCGCGACCAGGACCGGCAGGCCGACGACCGCCATGGTGTACTTGCTGCCGGCCGACAGCCCGGCGAAGATGCCTGGTATGACCGCCGACTGATGGAGCGACGGCCCTCTGGTCCCGAGCAGGCAGAAGGCGATCGTCAGCATCACGAAACAGGCGCCGACGATATCCACGTTCAGGTAGGTCCACGAGTGAAAGAAGAAGAGCGGTGATGCGACGAGGATCAATGGCGCGAGCAGGATGGTGACCGGTTGCCGAAACGCCAGCCATGCCGACGCCCCGGTCGCCGCGAGAGCGATCACCGACAGCACGACGAACAACTGCCTCGCGGTCTGCATCGCCCGTCGGGTTTCGTAGTATGGATACCCGACGTTGCCGATCCGCTGGACGTCGCTCGTCTCGAGCTCCGCGGCGCCGCGAACGAAACCGAGCGCCATTCCAGCTGCCGTCAGGTACTTCGGCAGCGACGGGTAGTTGAAGGTGTAGGGGTGCAGCGTGCCGGTGACCACGGTGCGATGCGCCGGCCCGGAAATGAACGCCTCGTCGACGTGGCGAGGATAGGGCAGCGTGCTCTCGATGTGCCTGAACTGGAGCCACAGCGTGGCGACACACAGCAGGACGAGCGCAGCGGTCCACGCGCGCACCGCCCGCCGCTGGTCCACGATCGGTTGGTCCCACCCGACTGCGTGCATGCTCCGGAAACCGTCTCCTCAGTCCGCGATGTGCGGTTCGGCCTGCAGCCGATAGGCGAGCACCAGATCTCTCAACGCTTCTTCCAGGCCGATGCGCGGCCTCCAGCCGGTGACGCGACGAATCTTGCCGATGTCGGCGACCAGCAGCATCCGCTCGCTCGCCCTGGTGCGTGACGGCTCTTGCACCACCGCGATCGGATGGCCGAGGATACGACCCAGCGATTCGACGACGTCACTCACCGAGTAGGCGGCGCCGGTGCCGACGTTCAACACCTGGAGCCCGCCCGCGGCTTCCCACACGGCGAGAGTGGCATCCGCCACGTCGCGGGTGTCGATGTAGTCGCGGCGCGGCGCCATGTTTCCCAGCTCGATCGTGGTCGAGGTTTGCAGCGACTCGAGGATGTGAGGAATGACGTGCGGGTTGGTCTCGCGCCGGCCGACGGCATTGAACAGGCGCAGGATGCTGGTCGCAATGCCGCATTGCGCGTGGAACGCCGTGACGAGCTGCTCGGCCGCGAGCTTCGATTCGCCGTAGATCTCCAGCGGGTGGAGCCGGGTCGTCTCCTCGACGCACGGGTGATCGCTCGGCGCATAGACGGCGGCGGTCGAGGCGAAGATGAAGCATTGAACCGAGCTGCCGACCAGGCTCTCGAGAAGACCACCCGTCGCCTCGACGTTCACGTCGAGGGTTTCCCGGGGGCGCGCCATGCAGTCGGGAATGAAGTGCATCGCCGCCAGGTGAATCACGCAGTCGGGCCTGGTTCCCGAGATCGTCTCACGCAGCCGCCGGCGATCGCGGATGTCCCCTTCGACGAGGTGCACCGCGCCGGGCAGATGCGCGCGGCGGCCGCGCGACAGGTTGTCGTAGCCAATCACGCGATCGCCCCGCGAGACCAGCCGGCTGCACAACGCGGATCCGATGAAGCCGGCCGCGCCCGTGACCAGCACGGTGCGCTCACCGCGAGTCGCAGCCCCGATCATGCCCGGGTCCTGAGCAGGCCGGTGAACACGGTCCAATAGCTCTCGCACATCGCCTGCAGAGAATACCGCTCCCGGGCGACGAGGCGACAGGCCTGTTTCATCGCGCCCAGCCCGGGCCGATCCGCCACCACGCGTCGCAGGGTCTCGACGACGCTCTGCACGTCTTCCGGATCGTCCACGTACCAGCCGGTCTGGCCGACGGTGATCGGCTCACGCACCCCAGGGATGTCGGACACGACGCAGGGAACACCGGACGCCAGCGCCTCCAGCGCCGCGATCGACAGCCCCTCGCGCGTCGACAGCTGCACGAAGACGTCCGATTCGGACAGCAATCGTCGCTTGTGTGCCTCGTCGACGAAGCCGAGGAAGCGCACGGCGCCGCTCGACTGCCGGGCAAGGCGCTCAATCCGTTCCAATTCCGGCCCGGTGCCGGCGATCGTCAGCGACAGCGGAGCGCCCTCGCTCGCGAGCTGCTCGACGGCGGCGATGAGGACGTGGATGTTCTTGCGTGGCACGAGCCGGGAGATGGAAAACAGCGAGAGACGCTCGCCGGTGGTCGCGCTCGGCTCAAAGGCATCGACGTCGATGCCGTTCGGAATCAGCGTCACATTCGGCACCCCCATCGTCAGGCGCAGGTGCTCGGCGAGATCGTGGCTCACGCTGACGACGGCGTCGGCGCGCTTGAGCACCGCGCGGGTGACGGGCGCCAGCGCCGGCGGCAGCTCATAGACATCGGCGTTGCCGTGAACGGTGACGACCATCGGCCGGTGCACGAATGCCCGCACGATCAGGGCGCTCACGCCCAGTGGCAGCGGGAAGTGGACGTGGATGACATCCGCCTCGGTTGCCATTCTGTACAGCGGAGCGAGCGAACAGATGACATCGAAGCCGGTGACAACGCACTTCTGCGGAAAAGAGACGTGATGTGCGCCGGTCGCGTAGTCTTTCCACCGTTCGGGCGCAGGGTTCGGGTATCGGCGAACCGAGAGGTAGTCGTACTCTTCACGCGCCGGCGTGTCGTGGAAGCGCCGGGTGAGCACGGTGTTCGAGATTCGCGGGGAAAGCCCCTGCGCGATCGCCGCCAGCACCATCTGCCCGCCTCCCTGCCTCGGCCAGAAGCTCGGGTAGAGCGAGAGGAGGCGCATCGGTCGTCCAAGCGCGTTGTCGCTCATGCCGCGGTTCGCAACGCATCGCGGAGCGTGTTCAATCCCGCCCGGGCGAGATCCTGCAGCTCCTTCAGAGTGTGGCCGGTCAGGAGGTCGTTCAGGCCGTGCATCTTGTGCGGCTCGCGGTTCGGCAGCACGCGCGCCGGCTTGCCGAGCACCGCCGCGCAGATGGCGGGATGGTACCGGTCCGAAACCACGCCCGCCGAGTGGTGGACGAGGTCCACGAGCTCGGTCACCTGACGACAGCCGATCCAGGGGACGCCGAGCCGGCGGGCGACGATTGAGAGGAACCGCTGGTCCCGCCGGTAGTCGCTCGTCGCCAGGACCAGGCGGTCGGGGGAGGGCGCTGCGATCAACCGCGACCCGGCGAAGAGTGCGCCGCCCTCGAGCCGCAGCTCACCCGGATCCAGGTTGTTCGAGCGCAGGAAGATCAAGCGGTAGGGCTGCTCGATCGTCGTCGTGGCCGGCTTCGCCGACGCGCTGGCGTACGGGTAGAGAAACGCCAGGTCGGCGGCGAGACAGCAGGGAATCGCCCGCTCCTGCAGGTATGCATATGTCGAGGACTCGCGCGCGATGCGGACCGTGGCCCGTTCGACAGCGGCGAGGGCATCCGGTTGCAGTGGACCAATCGAGTGGCTCGAGAGCATGACCGGCAGACCGATCTCCCTGGCGAGCGTGATGTCACACAGGGCACTGGGAGCGCGGGAATCGTAATCTGCAAGGTACGGCCCGGGCGCACAGACAATCGCATCGTACCGCGAGAAGAGACCTTTCCGCGTCCGCCGCCACAGGGGCTCGAACACCACCTTCCGGACCGGCCTCGGTGTGAGCTTCCAATACCAGGCGAAGGGGTCGGCGAGATAGTGGTCGGAGAGCTCGAGCACTTCCGCCGCCGCATCTGCCGGCCGAGCGGGAAATCCCGCGAGGTCGAGCACCGAGGGCTTCAGATCACGCAGAGCCGAAAGCAGCACCGAAAGCTGCAGCACATCTCCCAGGTTGCCTTTCAGCCACGCATGAACGACGAGCAGTCTCATCCCGCCCGGTGATCATACCCGACCAGGTGATGCGCCCTGAGGGTGCGGCTCATGGCTTGGTCCGGAGTCCAAGCCACGACCCACCCGAGAGGCACGCCGAGCCCTTGCCCGGCGAGCGCGATGCCCCTGAAGAGGAGCGCAACGCGAGTCCAGCGGTCACCTCGAAGGCGAGCGCCTTTCCGACGATCGCGACGATCCATTCGTTGATGCCCAGGTTTCCCCGAGTGATGTTCACCACTCTCAGCGCGTTGGTGAGTGCGTAGACCAGCCTGCCGGCCAGGAAGCCACCGGCGGATCCGGCAACGGGTTGATACAGCAAGCCGAAGGTGACGAAGTTCAGGCCCGGAGTCGAGGTTGGCCCGCCAGCCGGGGCAGCAACTGGAAGCCGAACCACGCGGCGACGCCGAGGATCGGCCCCCCGACGGAGAGCCACAGCACCGGCACCGGCGTGGTGCCCGCTACCATCCAGAGGACTTACCGAACCGTCGTCGGTTCGCTGGCATGGCGGTGGCCGCGTCGTGGCCGCGTCAGGCGACGGGGCCCGGTTTCGGCCGCGTTCCGCGACCGAATCTCAGTTGCGCCGGCTGCCGGTGAACCGCAGCAGGAACAGGAACAGGTTGATGAAGTCGAGGTACAGCGCCAGGGCGCCGACGATCGCATACGACCCGGTCTGCCCGCCCGGAGACGCCAGCGCCATCGCCTTGAGCCGCTGCGCGTCGTAGGCCGCGAGCCCGGAGAACACGATGACGCCGATGAAGGAGATGACGAACTGGAGCGCGTCGCTCCGCCAGAAGATGCCGACGATGGAGGCGAGGACGACGCCGATCAGGCCCATGAACAGGAACGATCCCAGACCGGCGAGGCTGCGCTTGGTGAGCGTGCCATAGGCGGCGAGGCTGCCGAACATCCCCGAGGTGATCAGGAATGTATTGGCGACCGATTCGCCGGTGTAGGCGAGGAGGATGAACGAGATGGTGACGCCGGTGAGCGCCGAGTAGAGCACGAACAGCAGCGCCGCCGTGGACGAAGCCAGCCTGTCGACGCGGGCCGCCAGCACGAACACGAGCCCGAGCTGTGCGCCCATGAGCCCCCAGAACAACAGCCGATTGCCCGCGATCGCACCGACGATGGCCGGCGAGCCGGCGATGATCCAGGCGGTGGCAGCGGTGATGGCAAGGCCGGCGCACATCCATCCATAGACCGCGCGAAGGAAGGCGCTGACCCGTTCGGCGACCGGCAGCGAGGTCGAGAACCCGCGGTGCTGGGAGAGCTCTGATGAATCCATGCCCGGTGCTATCACCTGAAGGAGGGGAGCGCGCCCAGCGACGTGTCCGATCCGCGTCAACTGCCTTCATTCGACTCCAGTTCGAGATCGCCTGCCGTTGTGGCCGCCGGTGCGAGGACGATACGCGGCTGACCCGGCTTTGGAAGTTGGCGCGCCGGCCTGCTTGTGCCAAGATGTCTCGCCGAAACAACGCTGCAAAGCACCATCCTTTGGAGGAAAACGATGCGGAATGAGCTCAGTCGCGCGGCCGCGTGTGCGCTTTCAATGGCCTGTCTGGTGGCCTCGACCAGCGCACAGACTGCGGGGGCGGCCCAGGGCGCGGCGGCGCCGGCCGTCAACATGGTCGTCGAAAAGCCTACTTATGTTTCCATCCCTCTGGAAATCACCGTGAACCGGCCGGCCGCCGAGGTGTGGAAGCGCGTGGGCAAGTACTGCGATATCAGCGAGTGGCTCCAGATCGCGGCGGGGTGCAAGATCCTCTCAGGCAAGGATGGGGAAGTCGGCGCCGTGAGGTCCGTCGCAACCGAGGTCCTCGTCGCGAAGACCGAGTTCTCGTACACCTACACCCAACCGGTCAGGGCTGACCGGCCGTACAACCTGTATCACGGCACGCTCGAGGCGAGGCCGGTGACGCCAACCACCTCGAAGCTCCTCTACACGCTGATCTTCGACAACTCCATGCTCCCGGACGATGCTGCCCGCGAGAAGGACAAGGCTGCAAGGACCGCCACGTTCACGAGGGCGCTCGCGAACATGAAGACCCTCGTCGAAGGGGGCACGCTGCCGCCGCCACCGGCTCGCGGCGCTGCGCCGCCGCCGGCGCCAAGCACGCCGGGTGGACGCGGCAACTAGCGCATTTCGCCCTCTGCGTATCACGAAGACGCGAGGAACCACGAAGCGTCTGCTCGTGAAGCATGACCGCTGCGGCGAGCAAGAAAACGCTGTCAAGAAAACGCTATCAAGAAAACGCTGTCGTGCCAGAAAGCGGGCGAGGGGACGCTCCGTCACATCAACGCCAGCGCCGGGCTACGGATTCCTGCACGACGTGCTGGAGCTCGCCGGGGGAACGGACGTGCCCGGTACGTCAACGGCTACGAGCAGCATCGACGAGGTCATCGAGCAGTTCGACGTGACCCGCGAGCAGATCACAGCCGTCCTGGAGTTCGTAGCACAGAGCCTCCGCGCCGACCCTGTCCCCGCCGGTGCTCATCCTCTTTGACCACGGCACGCCGAAGGGACTGCCGAGCCTGCCGTGGATCTCGAGACGGGAGCGATCGTCGCGGTCACCGTACAGGACGCGGACGAAGGCGACACCACGACGATCGTCGAGACGGTGACGGCGACATTCGAGCAGGTCGAAGCCGCGCGGGCCGACGTCGATGACCCGCACCGGCTGGAGGAGATCATCGCGGACAAGGGCTATCACAGCAATCGCATCATGGTGGAGCTCGATGCCCTCGGCGTTCGCTCCTACGTCGCCGAGCCGGCCCGCGGGCGCCGGGACTGGTCGAATTGCGGCAACGCGAGCCTCTCCGCGCGATGGCTGGCAGCAATTCGCCACCGACACCGGTGTACCGGGATATTGCGCGGCGCGTAAGGCTCGCCTCACCCGGCGACGGCCTGATCGCGTGCCCCCCGCGCGGTCACGGACCCCGCGCCTCTTGCGATGCGGCGGTTGCGGATTGTACGATCCACCGCCGTGCCTGTCCCAGCTTTCAACGCGCGGTCGTGCGCACACGCTTCGATCCGACACATCCTGATGAGTGTCGTCCTAGCCGAAGGCGGTATGGCCTCGACGGGGTGCGCGGTGAGGACGGACGACCGGATCGACCGCGTTCCCCGTCCCTGTCGCGAGCAGCGGCGCGTCGAGAACTACCTGGTGGCCCGGGCGCAGCAGTGTTGGTACTCCTCACCGAACGGGCGCTGGCGGATCACGAACCACGAGCTCCACTACGACGTTCTCGTGGTCGAGACCGAGGCCACGAGCATCACGGACGCAGAGGAGCTCACCCGCCGAATCGTGGAGGTCCACGGCGGGGCGTCGGAGGGTTTCACGTCCTTCTCCGAGATCCTCGTCTACGTGCAGGAAGAGGGCGCGCCGGCCACGTCGACGATTCGCCGCGTGAGGTGGACGAACCGCAGCGGCACCTACGAGGTGCTGGAGTTCGAGGGCGCGTTGCAGCGCCGGTGATTACTTGGCCGTTCTTTTTCTGCACCTGCTCGCGACGATCGGTCGGCTGGCCGCACAAGTAGGAGACACACGTCACGAGCACGAACACGCGCAGCATCCATCGAACAAAAGCGGGACCACTGCCGCAATGATTCGCGAAATCGTTGAACGTGTCGGCACGGTCGCAGCGTAGGTTTGAAGCCGGGCCTGGGGCGCAAGATGACACTCGTCGACAAATCGAAGGTCCAGTTGTCTGATTCGCGCCGTGCAGGAGACGAATGCCGGACCGAACACGCTGTCGCTAGCCCGAATAATTCACGAGTGAGCGAGTTTCCCTGAAACACAAACGCCTCCGAGTGAGTACTACGCTGTTGACAAGACGGCGTTTCCCCACACGGAGGCGATTGCGTGAACGAACCGACGATAGCACAGACTGTTCTG
>WHSN01000227.1 GCA_009380045.1 Luteitalea sp. | reverse complement strand
TGGAGACGCCGCATCTGCTCGCTCCTCGCCGTCGTCGGCGGCGGCGCCTGCTGAAGGTCGAAAGACACCGTGAAGTGGAAGGTGCTGCCCTTGTCGGTCTCGCTCTCCAGCCAGATGCGTCCACCCAGCAGCGCGACCAGGTTCCGCGAGATCGCGAGCCCCAGACCGGTGCCTCCAAACTTCCGCGTCGTCGAGAGATCAGCCTGGACGAACGGCTTGAAGATCGCCTCCTGCCGTCCCGGCGGGACGCCGATGCCGGTATCCGAGACGCTGAACCTGAGGATGGCGTCACGGTCGGTTTGCGTCTCCACCTCGATGGTCACCACGACCTCACCGCGCTCGGTGAACTTGATGGCGTTGCCGACGAGATTGGTGATGATCTGGCGCAACCGGCTGGGGTCGCCGACGAGCGCTGTTGGCACATCGGGCCGGATGTCGCAGACCATCTCCAACCCCTTCAGGTGCACCTGCGTCGCCAGCGTCTTCACCGTCGTCGAGAGGCAATCACTCAGATCGAACGGGATGAGGTCGATACTGAGCTGCCGGGCCTCGATCTTCGAGAAGTCGAGGATGTCGTTGATGACGGTCAGCAGTGACTCGCTGGACGACTTGACCGTCTCCAGGTACTCGCGCTGCTCGCTGGTGAGCTCCGTGGCCAGCGCCAGCTCCGTCATGCCGATGACGCCGTTCAACGGTGTGCGGATCTCGTGGCTCATGTTGGCGAGAAACTTGCTCTTCGAGCGGTTGGCGGCTTCGGCCGCGTCCTCCGAGCGCTTTCGTTCGACGATCTCCTCCTGAAGCGCGCGATTGGCGCGGGAGATCTCCTCCGTGCTGGCTCGCAGGCGCTGCTCCGCCAGTTTGCGCTCGGTGATGTCCTGCGCCATGACGACGATGCCGATTACTTTCCCGTGCTGGTCGTGGTACGGTACCTTGTCGGTCTGGACCCAGAGCTCCTTGCCCGCCCGGTCCCGGACCGTCTCGATGATCCCGAGCTTGGCCGTGCCCGAACGGATCACCTCCAGATCGTCTGCATAGAATCCGGCCGCTTCCTCCGGATAAACTTCGTGGGATGTCTTCCCCTCGATGTCCGAGATCGACAATCCAGCAGTCTCGGCGACCAGTTTATTCACCCGCAGGATGCCGTTCTTCGTGTCCTTGAACCAGATCATTGCCGGCACCAGGTCGAAGAGCACTCGCAGCTCGGTTTGCTGCCGCCGCAGGGTCTCCTCGGCCCGGTGCCGCTCGGTTTGATCGGTCATGCCGCCGATCATCCGGATCGGCTTGCCGGCGCCATCGCGAATGACGTGCCCGCGATCCAGGACGTACGCGTAGCTGCCGTCCTGGCGCCGGAAGCGATACTCACCGGTCCAGCCCTCGGCCCCGTGTTCGATCGCCCGATGGATGCTGTCGGTGACCCGGGCGCGATCGTCAGGATGGATGTGATCGGTCCATGACTTCACCGTCGGATCGACTTCCTCCGGGCCATAGCCAAAGAGTGTCGAGAAGCCCTCGTTCCACCAGAGGGCGTTGGTGTCGAGATCCCAGTCCCAGACGGCATCGTTGGTGGCCTTGGCGAGCAGCCGTGAGCGTTCCTCGTTGACGCGCAACGCCTCGCCAGCCATCCGAACCGCGGTAATGTCGCGGAAGTGCACGGCCAGACCCTGCGGCGACGGGAATGCCCGCGCATCGAACCAGGCGTTGAACGGCGGGAAAAACATCTCGAACTGCACCGCGACGCCGCTGCCGAGCGCCCGCTCGTATTCCTGCCGGGCGATGGAGTCTCGCGCCTCGGGAAATATCTGCCAGATCTGTCTGCCGAGCAGCTCCGTGCGTGGCCGCTTGAACATCCGCTCGGCCTCACGATTCACGTAGGTGAAGCGCCAGTCTCGATCGACGGTGAAAAAACCGTCGGTGAGACTCTCGAGCGTCGTGGTCAACTGCCCGGCCAGCAGACGTGACCGTTCCTCCGCCTGCTTGCGCTCGGTAATCGGGATATGGATGACGACCGCGCTGGTTCGCCTGCCGGCGTGCACAGGGACCACCGCGAGTTGGAACCAGCGCTGCTCGGTCGCCGAGTGGCAGGAATACTCGAGGTCGAACTTCCTGGTCTCGCCCTGCAGCACACCGCGGATGCCGGCGGCGGCGGCGCGCGTCTCCTCGGAACAGGCGTCGCTGGCGCGCTCCGAAATGGCGAGGTAGTTCTGCCCGACGCCGAGCCCGGAGCCGAGCAGCAGGTTGGCGGCGGCGAAGCGGCGCCAGGATTCGTTCACCGACAGAATCACGCCATCGGGATCGATCAACGCGACATGGGCCGGCAAGGCGTTCAAGATCGCGGCCTGCGTGTCGGCCGCCTGCTCGTCCGGTTGCCGTTCAGGGTTTGGCGCCAGTGTGTCGGTCTGGTCCTTCATTCGGCATCTCGCTCAGGTTGCTCATGCACCACGCTCGATTGCCGACGCATCGAGGAAGCGCAGGTTTCCGACGGCTCCCCCGGACGAGGGGGACACGACAACGGTTCAGTCGGGAGCGGTCTCCTGACGTTCACGCGGCAGCTGCGGGTCGCGACCGGACAAACACGAGCTGCGACGCCAGGACTCTATGGGCGTATGATTCCCGTTACCAAACTATCTCTGCGCTGCGATCCGCGACTGTGCTGAACGGCACACTTGACCGGAGCGCCGACCCGGCCGAAAAGGCCGGTTAGTGGGTGAGTCCGTATATGAGGTAGTTCACGCCGAGCTTGTAGGCCTCATTCGTGTCGTCGAACGGTCGCAAGCCCCGACCGGACCACTCCCAGTATTGGGAGATATCCGTGTTGTAGTTGACGATCATCATCAGCCTTTTCCTGGGATCGTTGTCCTCGTACACTCCACGAAAGACCGCCTTGCCACTGGTGTAGGCCTGCGGGAAGTCGTCGAGCGTCGTGATCTCGAAAAAGGAATGGAAGAGCGGATCCGCCGGGTCCATGTCGAAGAACCGCACCCCCGGGAACATGCGTCTGACGTTCGCCTCGAACGGCTGCCAGCCACCGCCGGGCAGGCCTCGCCAGCCCTCGACCTTGAAGTCGTCCACGATCAGGAAGCCGCCCTTCAGCAGGTAGGCGCGAAGCGCGGCCGCCTCGGAATCGGTGAGCGTCCACCAGCCCACCTCGATGATGTATGCGATCGGGTAGGTGAACAGCTCCGGATCGTCGAGCGTCACCACGTTGATGTCGTCCAGGTGAGCGTCGAGCAGCGAGATCTCGTTCATGATCCGCATCAGGTTTTGTTCGGCCAGCGGATAGCCGTGCACCCACGACGGGCGGCCGCCGGCCCAGGTGCCGCCCGGCGCGGGACGGTAACGCACACGGGCGAAGGTGAACCGCCCATCATACGGGGCGCTACGGACGGTCTCGTCCCACCCGTAGAAGAAGCGCCGCTGCGCCGCGGCGACCCCGACCAGGCAGAGGACCGCAACGAGGGCGAGCAGGACCGGACGGCGACGTCTGCTGGTTCCCACTTAAACGGCGTACGCCCGCTCGAGCTCATCGATGTTGAACTTCTTCATCTTCAGCATGGCCGTCATGGCTCGTTGACCGTGAGGATCACCGTACTACCAGATAGTCGCCTGTCGAAAGCCTTGATCGACAAAAGGTGCGATCTGCCCGCGTGCGATCTGCCCTGCACCTCAACAGCAAGAGAAGTATCGGCACGTCGAGAGGTCACGGTCGTTTCAGCCCAGGGCAGGCCCGTACCGCCCCACGGTCAGCCTTGGCTGCGCGCTAGTGAATCGGCAGCCGGGCCCTCAACCAGTCGAGGCGGTCGCGTCCGGCGCCCAGGTCCTGCAACGTGGCGAGGGCGCGCTCGTAGTAGGGGCTGGTGAACAGCCAGTGATAGTGCACGTGAACGAGCGGTGATGTTCGCGGGCCGCTCGCGAGCTCGGGATGCTCCATCAACAGGTGCAGCGGCACATTGTAGGTATCAGGGTAGTGGAACACGCGGTTGGTCGTGCCCCAGATCGCCAATGCCGCCGCCGCCTGATTCGATCCCCAGTATTCGCTCGCCTCCGGTCCGACGAAACCGGTCGAGGCGTAGACGTTGAGGCTGCTGCCCCGCCACGGCTTCAGGCCGGCGGCGACCGAGCGTGAGAAGAGATCCGCCCACGCGCGCAGAATGCCACGCTCCCGCCGCACGACGACCAGCCCGCCGTTGTAGGATGCGCGGACCCGGTGACGGCGATCCGTCGTGCGGACAAACGGCAGGCCGTCGAGCGGGACGCCTTGGATGGCAGCCAACCGCGTCCAGTAGTCGTCGAACGGGTCACCCGGTCCTTCGGTTGCGCTCCCTTTCGAGTCGATGGGCCGCACGGCCACGTCGGCTGCCACCGGCAGTTCCAGCGCTTCGAAAAAGACGGTGTCGCTATCGAGCACGACGACCCACTCGGAGCGGGCGCGCCCCTCGGCCCACGCCGCCGTGAACACGCGGTTCGCGGAGCCATATTGAGGACAGACGCGATTGAGCGGCTCCTCGGCATACTCGACGCCCAGCGCCTCCAGCCGCACGCGGGCCTCGCCGTCGATCCCGAGGCCGGGGCGCGGGGCCACGGCGATGATCGGAGCGCGGCGGTGGCAGCCGCCGAACTGACGGATGCTCTCGCACAGAAGCAGCGCCTGCGCGCGGATCGCGTTGTTTTCGATGCACAGGACGAATGTCAGCGCCTCGGTCGCGCTCACCGGTCGGGCCCTCCTGCTTCGTGCTGAACGGAGAGCACGTCAGGCGGTGCGCAGGCCGGCATCGGCGCGCTGCGCGATACGCCGGAGGACCGCGTTGAAGACCCGCCGCCGTCTGGTGCCGGCAGGCAGGAAGCCGACGATCAGGCGCCGCGACAAGGTGACCAGCCTCCAGGCGCTGCTGGCGTGGATTTCCTGCAGCGCCCGCAGGGCGGCGTCGTGCTCCCGTGCTTGAACGTCGCGCTCAGCGATCACGCTCCGCATCTCCGACAGCGCCGTCGCCTTCTCGCCGAGAATGCCGGCATCGGCCCGGCGGCGTTGTTCGTCGCGCAGGGCTGCGATGACGGCGGCCTGTGTGAGGTTCTCGCGCGCGAGGGTGTCCCGCTCGGCGGCTACCGCGACCGTTCGGTCCCACGTCTCGAGAGCTCCGATGCCGATCAGATCCAAGGCCTTCTGGACGCTGCGGCTGGCTCGATCCAGCTCGAACGCCTCGTTGACCGGGGCCGCCCGCCGGGCATGCCCCCTCAACGCGACATAAAGGCCCTTGGTCGCGAACGAGATCCGCCGGTCGCCGGCCAGATCCTCCATCGACATGCGATGGTGGCAGAGATCCTTCTCGAGGAACTCGCTGACCGACGCGTGCACGCGCGGGTCTTCGCCCTGTTCCGGGCGTCCGATGAAAGCCGCCAGGCGCCGCAGCGCGAGCGCCCAATCGTCGATGACGTCCTCGTAGAACACGAACATCCGGGGCTGGCCGCTCGTATGGGCCAGGCTGGACTGCACGTGAGTGAGCCACAGCCGCTCGGCGTTCACCGAGCTCATTCCGTTGCGGCGACCGAGCGAGGCCACCACCGCGCACGGGTTGCGGACGCACATCACATAGCGCAGGGAGCCGATCAGATCCTGCCAGAACGGGATCGTGAGGCACGTCCGGGGATCCTTCCATCCCCACAACGGCTCGGTCGCGAAATCCGCGGCCAGGATCTGCCGGGCCTTTTCCCTGAGGTCCGCCAAACGCGGATCACGCGGCCACGACGGAGGGAACGCCGGCGGCTCATCCCAGCGTCCTCCGAACCGGTTCAGGATCTCATCGTTGAGGAGGGCGAGCGGGTTGTGTTCCCAGTGACCCCTCGGATTGTCCTCGCCTGCGCCCGAGATCGCCTGGTGCGCGCCGAGATGCACGCCAAGAAGGTTCAGG
>WHSN01000221.1 GCA_009380045.1 Luteitalea sp. | reverse complement strand
GAGCTCGCCTCGAACCTGCACTGGATCGAAGGTCGGGACGACGTGCAGCACCGTCAACTGCGCCTCGTACCATCGCGCGAGCGTTGCGGCATGAGCGAGCGCTCGAGTCGATGATTCGCTGAAATCGACCGGACAGAGAACCTGTGTGAAATCGATCACCCTATGTCTCCATTCAGCGGCTGCCGCGAGCCTTACTGGTGTCTGGCACTCGCGACGAGCTGCTCATCGTGCAAGGAGCACGGGAACAGTAGATCGGTTGAGGACACCCTCGGCGACACTTCCCAGTAGCAGTTGGCGCACGCCGCTGGTGCCTCGCGCCCCAACTACCAGAAGGTCCGGATCCGCGGTGCCTACCACGGTCATCAGTTCGCGAAGCGGTTCGCCGGTCCGGAGTTGGGTATGAGTCCGCCATCCGCTGCGCTTGAGTTCCGCGGCGGCGCGGTTCAGCGCCTTCAGTGTCGCTCTGGCACCTTCAGCGTTGATGCGCCTGACTTCACGGGCAATCGTCGACCGGATGCCACCGACGACTGGCCCGTGTGAGCCTGGAGCCAGGATTTCCGCGACGCTGACGAGCGTCACGCGTCCGTCCGGCGGCGCCACCAACTTGGCGACCAACTGCACGGCGCGCTGAGCATTTGGCGAAGCGTCGAATCCAATCACGATCCTTCGCACACGCCTCGGCCGTTGTCTGACAACCAGGACAGAGCACTTGGCGCCTCGCACGACGCCACGAGACACGCCGCCCATCAGCAGACGCCGCGCGGTGCCATGGCCGCGCCAGCCCACTGCGACCAGATCAGCGCGAAATCGCTCGGCTTCGTGGAGAATTCCTGCGACCGCAGCCTTATCCACAACAACGGCTTCCGCGCTCGGCCATCGTCGGGCCAGCGTACTGTGTGCCCGCGCGGCACCCTCGGTGGCGCTCTGATCGAGCGCCGACAGAAGAATCGAGCGGCTATAACGGAGGACGACTCTGCCTCGCAATGACAGCCCGAACATGTGTCTCGACAGGCCATGGCACGGCGAGGACAGTCGCAACGGCCGCGCGGGCCTGAGACGATCCATCAGTCGCCACCACGATGCGAAAGTCGGCTGGTCTTGTTTTCATCTACGTCTGGTGACCGTCATGCGTCACCCTTTTTGCGGCGCGGAGGCGTCGACATCTACCACGCCCTTCACGGCTCATAGTAGTCATGCAATCAGGTTGGCGCCAGGCTCCGCCATCCGCTGAAACCACGATCGCTGCCGGAACCGTGCGGCTGCAATATCGTCAGCATATCGGAGATCCTCGATGAAGAGTCGATCCATCTGCTCGCCGACTGTTCGATCCAGCGACCATGAGGGTCGCCTCGTCGTTGAGCGCCATCGAACGATTGTCGAAGTTCATCGATCCGATGGTCGACCACTCACCACCGACGACGAACGTTTTCGCATGCAGTATCGAGGGCTGCCATTCGTACACTCGCACGCCGGCCTCGAGCAGAATCTGTTGGAGGGTCGCCGCTATGCGGCCCGGGGCGCCGCAGTACAACTGCCGCGTAATCGATTGCCGCGCCGACCGCAGGTTCTGCCACAGACGCGCGCAGGGGCCGTCGCCGTTCAACGTCACCTCGACCCGGTTACCGGACGCCAGCCAGGCGCCGGTCATCATCGTGACGACGAGCGGAAACTGCGGCTCGCTGACACCAATAGGTACGCCATCCGCGGCGACACCGCGAACGTGTTGCACCTCCGTCCCTCTGGTGAGATGGAGAAAGCCGATGAGGGCGAGGCAGAGAACGACCATGAACAGCATCCAGCGGCCGGCCCGGCCGAGTGCTGCCTTGACGCGGCGGGTTCGTGTGAGCGTGCGCGCGTCGGGTTGCATGCTCGACATACTCCACTCTTCGTTCACACCGGCCTGCCTGCGCCGTCGCGATAGCATCCGGCAGATGGCGTCTCATCGCGGGGGAGGTAGCGCTTGGCGACCGACACAACATGGTGCTCAGCAGTACGGCAGCCACCTACGGGCATGGAACGGCGGTCGTGACCGCGACCGGCATGCAGTCCGAAATGGGGCGGATTGCCGGACTCTTGAAAGAGACACCGGACGAATCAACGCCGCTTCAGCGGGAGTTCGACCGGACGGGGAAGGTCCTTGGGCTCGTGGTGGTTGCGATTGCGGTCGTCATGATCGTCGCGATCATCCTCGTCGAAGACGAATTACACGGTTAATCCTCTCAGCTACCACGTGCGTGTTGTGCGATTCGTTGCCTCACCGCCGACCCACACCATCAGCGATGGCTGGATCCCATGGCAGAACATGCGCCGAGAGTGTTTGACAGAGCAGGAGCTGATGAGCCATCTCCGTGGATATGGTATCGAGGACGTAAAAGACTAAAGGCCGCGTCTGTTGAAGGAGAAGGCAGATCACAGCGGCATAAGCCGCGAAGGCAGCAAGTAGCGCCAACGTTGCGAACGCACGAGTCCAGAGCGGTGTATATGCATAGCACGGTAAGGCAGGCGATTCGATCGATTCTGACAGTGAACTGGTCGCAGCTCGAGCCGCTGGCGGCGGTACGGTGCACGATCGGCGTCGCGGTTCCCCTCCTGATCGGTCTTGCGATCAACGAGCCCCTCGTCGGCGTGTTTGGCGCGGCGGGCGCCGTTGGCGTTGGCTTCGGTTCGTTCCAGGGCGCCTATCGGGGCCGAGCTGTGTTCATGCTGCTCGCCGCCGTTGGCATGGCATTCTCCGTCTTCATCGGATCCCTCGCGGGTCACTCAACCGCGGCAACAGTCGTTGTTGCAGGACTCTGGGCCTTCGCTGGGGGGCTTCTTGTGGCGCTCGGGAATGGCGCCTCCTACGTGGGACTGCAGTCGATCGTGGCGGTGTTGATCGCCGGGGGCTATCCGTCCGACCTTGAAGGGGCGGCAGGCCGCGCAGCGCTCGTGTTTGGCGGCGGATTGGTACAGACACTACTGGTCGTCGTGATCTGGCCTCTGCGACGATTCTCGGTCGAGCGTCGAAGCATCGCCGCGGCGTACCGAAGCCTGGCGGCCTATGCATCGATGATCCCCGCTCGCGAGGGGATACCGCCCGAGCCGCATACGTTTGCCGGCACGGCATCACCACTCGCGGACCCGCAGCCTTTTGCACGGTCGGGTGAGATCTTCGTCTTCCAGGCGCTCCTCGACGAAGCCGAAAGAATTCGCGCGAGCCTGGCAGCTTTCGCGGTTCACTATGGGCGCCTTGGGCAGGCGGACCAATCCTGTGCGCGGACGCTGGCCGACTTGTCGGCTCAGGCGCTTGCGGGAATTGCTGCTGCCCTCAGCGATGGAAGGGAGCCGCGCGAGCAGCCGGGTTTCTCACGGTCCCTCGCCAGCTGCGTCGGGCGGCTGTCGTCCAGTGCCATCGTCGAACCGTTGCTCGGCCAGATCCGCGCGGCGTGGCGAACGGCCGGGGTCCTGACTGCCGCTCCAGGACACCTGGCACCACAGCGGGAGCACATCGCAAAGCGCCCACCGCGTCCGGCTTTGCGCGACGGGCTAATCACGTTGCACGCCAATCTCACGAGACGTTCGACCGCGTGCCGTCACGCGCTGCGCCTTGCGGCGGTGCTGACACTTGCGACGGCCGGAGGCAGAGCGCTCGAGCTCCCACGTGGGTATTGGCTGCCGCTGACGATCGCGCTGGTGCTCAAGCCAGACTTCCATGACACGTTCGCGTTCAGCATAGGCAGGGTATCCGGCACAGTCCTGGGTGCCGCAGGCGCCACAGCCATTGCCTACCTGTTCGCCCCAGGCCCGGTCGCGCTGATCGTCCTCGTGCTCGGGTTCGTGTGGGGCGCCTATGGGTTCGCAACGGCAAACTACGCTGCGGTGAGTATCTGCATCACCGGCTATGTCGTATTCCTGATGACCCTTGCGGGAATTCCGGAAGCCACCGCAGCCACGGACAGAATCATCTACACGGCGATCGCAGGAGTGCTCGCGCTGTGTGCCTACGTCGCATGGCCGACGTGGACCGCGACTGAGGCGCGCCCTGCGATTGCGGCAATGCTCGAGACGCAGAGTCGGTACGTTGAATCGCTGTTGGCGGCGTATGCCGGCCCGTCGACGCCTGAGCTGACGAAGCTCGATGAGATCCGCGCATCCGCGCGGTTGGCGCGGTCCAACTCGGAAGCCGTTGTCGAGCGGATGCTCACCGAACCGCGCTCGCGTTACACGATGAGGCCACGCACGGCGGTCGGACTCGTCGGCGCCGCTCGCCGGAACGCGCTGGCGGCACTGTCGCTGCATGCAGGGCTGGAGCGCGACGTGTATGATGCGCTCCCGGCCATCCGGGAGCTCGCATCGCAGGTCGGATCCAGCCTGATGACGCTCGCAACCGCAGTACGAGAGCGGTCGGGACCGCCAGCGCTGCCGCCGCTGCGGCAGACGCAACTGGCGCTGGCCACGGCTTCAGATGATGCCGTCAGCGACGAGACCTCTCTCATCGTTGACAGCATCGACACGATGGGGGAACTGCTCGCGAAGGATGTAGAGGGCCTGGAGAACAGCCTCATGGCGCGCCAAGACCTCGGCGCCGGGCGGCCGTAGGGGCATACTCAACAATCGATGTCACTGCTTTCCGTTCGACTTCGTCATTCAAGAATCCAGGCCGGCGCCGATCCCCGCGGCGACGGCACTGCGGTCGGCTACCAGGACGTCGTCGAAAGGACCTCGCTCGGAGCACGACCATGACTGTCGCCAACGACCCCACCGCCGTCGTTACAGGCAGGTTCGCAGCGTTCGGGGCGCGCGACCTCGACGCGCTGCTCGAAACGGTTCATCCGGAGTCGCGCTGGACGTACTGCGGGGCGAAATCCGCAGTTTAGCCGCGCAGAGTTCGCTGAACGAGCGAAGGCGAGGAGATTCTTCGAGCGTACCCTGGAGCGGCTTGAGATCACTGCCTTCAATACCGACCAGTTCGTCGCCGAGGGCGAGCCGTTGTCACTTCGGAAGCGAAGCGGGAAGTGTAACGGCGACGGGGCAGCCGTTCCGGAACGAATAATGCCAGAAATACGAGGTGCAAGACGGCTTGATCGTGGAAATGACCGAGTAGTACAACATCCAGGTCGAGCCGCGAAGCTGAGCGCTGGCAGTCTGGCGACTCTGCCTATCCCGGCGCAGCGATACCGGTTGGCACCTCCGCGCGACAGGACCGTTGATCCGGCTGAGGCTGGTCGATCAAAGGAGCCTTCCCACCGCGAAGGACCAAGAGCGGGGCATTCAGGCCGACCAACTCAGCGAATCCGTGTCAGCCCCTGCGCCGTCGTGAGGGGCTGCCGGGGACCGTAAGTCAGCCTCGAACGCGTGCGGGACGGAGGTGCGTCCGCGACCGCTTGCGCGGCGTGATCTCGATGCCCTTCGGGCGCCTGGACTTGCCCGCCGACTTCACGGGCTTGCTCGGCGGCCTGGCATTACCTAACCCAAGCACGTCGCCGACATGCTTCTTGGCAGGCGTCTTCTTCTTCTTCTCATTCTTGCGCGCGGCCGCGCGCTTCTTCAGCTTGCCGATGGGCATCGCTCCTCCCGACGGGCTCGCTCGCACCCGCCCCGTCATTCTAACCGAATCAGACCGCTGTACGCACCGGTGTTCGTGGACGAATGTCGAATAGCTGGCTCGAAACGACTGTCTCGATCGACGTCGCCATGCACTCAGCGGATTCTCAATCGGCACGCGTCTTCCGGACGAAACGGAACGGCGCGAACCGTGAAGTCGGCAGCCGGACGGGCGGTGTGGATCGTCGCGCGATAGATGAACGCGTTCGGGATGTCCGGGATGGACCCGATCGGCGTCATCTGTTGCACGAACGGTTCTCCACCATTCCTTGCGTCTGCGTAGAGTTCAACGCGCACCCGAATCGCCGATGCTTCGCCGCGATACACGGGAATCGAGACCTTCAGCGTCCCTTCCTGTGCCTGTGACATCACCTCGGCGAAACGAATATTTGACCCTGTGCTCGCACCGCACGTGTCGCTCCGCGCTGGAGGCTACGACGATCTGCGCGGCGCCGCGCTAGGAGCGTGTCCGAGTAATCGTCTGTGACATGTCGATGATTCCGCTGCGCGCGGACGCGCCAACAGTACTTCTATGAGAGTTGTCGCTGTCAAGTTCGTTCCTTTTTCGTACGCCTTGGTGTTCTTCAGTCCTATCG
>WHSN01000195.1 GCA_009380045.1 Luteitalea sp. | reverse complement strand
TTCTAAGTCCTCAGCATGATCGTCGTCGGGTCGCACCTGTGGCACGGCGCGTCGAGCACGTTTCAGTCGCTCGGGGTCGACAACCCGCGCTGGACACCGCGAATCCGGACCGCGGGACAGGTGTTCGCGGTGGCGATCGCCGGCGCCTTCATCGTGATCGCGGTCTGGGTGTTCTTGTCGCAGCCGGGACGGGTGGCGCTATGAAGCTGGATGCAAAGACGCCGTCCGGCGCCCTGGCCGAAAAGTGGGACCGGCACAAGTTCGAGATGAAGCTGGTCAACCCGGCGAACAAGCGCAAGTACACCGTCATCTGCGTTGGCACCGGGCTCGCCGGCGCCTCGGCCGCCGCCTCGCTCGGTGAGCTGGGCTACAACGTGCTGAACTTCTGCATTCAGGACAGTCCGCGTCGCGCCCACAGCATCGCCGCGCAGGGCGGCATCAACGCCGCCAAGAACTATCAGAACGACGGCGACAGCGTCTATCGGCTGTTCTACGACACGGTGAAGGGGGGCGACTACCGCTCGCGCGAAGCGAACGTCTACCGGCTGGCGCAGCTGAGCGTGAACATCATCGACCAGTGCGTCGCCCAGGGAGTGCCGTTCGCGCGCGAGTATGGCGGGCTGCTCGACAACCGCTCGTTCGGCGGCGCCCAGGTGTCACGCACGTTTTACGCCCGGGGCCAGACCGGGCAGCAGCTGCTGCTCGGCGCCTACCAGTCGCTGATGCGGCAGGTGCACCAGCGCGCGGTGCGGCTGTTCACACGCCGGGAGATGCTGGATCTGGTCGTCATCGACGGTCAGGCCCGAGGCATCATCGTGCGCAACCTGATGACCGGCGCGATCGAGCGCTACGCCGCCGACGCGGTGATTCTCGCGACCGGGGGCTACGGCACCGCCTACTACCTCTCGACCAACGCGGTGGGCTCCAACGTCACCGCGATCTGGCGGGCGCACAAGCGCGGCGCGCTGTTCGCCAATCCCTGCTACACCCAGATCCATCCGACGTGCATTCCGGTGAGCGGCGAGCACCAGTCGAAGCTGACGCTCATGAGCGAGAGCCTGCGAAACGACGGCCGGGTGTGGGTCCCGAAGAAGACGGGTGATGCGAGATCGCCGGAGCAGATTCCGGAGGCGGAACGCGACTACTACCTGGAGCGGAAGTATCCGAGCTTCGGCAACCTCGTGCCGCGGGACGTCGCGTCGCGCAACGCCAAGGAGGCGTGCGACGAGGGCCGGGGCGTGGGCGAGAGCGGCCTGGCCGTGTACCTCGACTTCCAGGACGCGATCCAGCGGCTCGGCGCCGACGTCATCAAGGAGAAGTACGGCAACCTCTTCCACATGTATCAGAAGATTACCGACGAGAACCCGTACAAGGTGCCGATGCGCATCTACCCGGCCATCCACTACACGATGGGCGGGCTCTGGGTTGACTACAACTTGATGAGCAACCTCCCGGGTCTCCATGTGCTCGGCGAGGCGAACTTCTCCGACCATGGCGCAAACCGCCTGGGCGCGAGCGCGCTCATGCAGGGTCTCGCCGACGGCTATTTCGTGATTCCCTACACCATCGGCCACTACCTCGCCAGCACGACGCAGCCGAAGGTGACGGCCGACCACGACGCATTCAAGGAAGCGGCCGACAACGCGCAGCGGCAGATCACCAGGCTGCTGTCGGTGAAGGGCAATCGCGGCATCCGCGAGATTCATCGCGAGCTCGGACGCATCATGTGGGACGACGTCGGCATGGCGCGGACCGCCGAGAGCCTCGAACGGGCGCTGACGGCGATTCCGAAGCTGAGGGACGAGTTCTGGAACGGCGTGTCGGTGCCGGGCACGCCGGACAACCTCAATCAGAGCCTCGAGTACGCCGGCCGGGTGGCGGACTACCTCGAGTTCGCCGAGTTGCTCGCTCTCGATGCCCTGCACCGCCGCGAGTCGTGCGGCGGCCACTTCCGTGAGGAGAGCCAGACGCCCGAAGGCGAGGCCCTGCGCGACGACGAGAACTACGCCTACGTCGCGGCCTGGGAGTTCACCGGCGTCGGCCGCCAGCCGGAGCTGCACAAGGAACCGCTGCAGTTCGAGGAAGTTCACCCGACCCAACGCAGTTACAAGTAGGCCTGTCGTGAAACTGAAGCTGAAAATCTGGCGCCAGACGGGGCCGACCTCCGCCGGGCGCCTGGTCGATTACGCCGCCGACCACGTCTCGCCCGACATGTCGTTCCTCGAAATGCTCGACGTCGTCAACGAAGGGCTGATCAAGCAGGGGGAGGACGCAATCGCGTTCGACTCCGATTGCCGCGAAGGGATCTGCGGCACGTGCAGCCTGGTGGTGAACGGCATCCCGCACGGGCCCGATCGCGGCACCACGGTGTGCCAGCTTCACATGCGCCGTTTCAAGGAGGGGGACACGGTGACCATCGAGCCATGGCGCGCCGTGGCGTTTCCCGTGGTGAAGGACCTGGTGGTCGACCGCAGCGCGATGGACCGCGTCATCGCCGCCGGAGGCTACGTGTCGGTGAACGTTGGCGGAGCGCCCGACGGCAACGCGATCGCGATCCCGAAGGAGATTGCCGAAACGGCCATGGACTCGGCCGCCTGCATCGGGTGCGGGGCGTGTGTCGCCGCCTGCAAGAACGCGTCGGCGCACCTGTTCATGGGGGCGAAGATCTCGCATCTCTCGCTGCTGCCGCAGGGCCAGGCAGAACGCCAGCGCCGGGTCGTGGCGATGATCGAGCAGGCGGATGCCGAAGGCTTCGGCAGCTGCTCGAACGAAGGCGAGTGCGAAGCGGTGTGCCCGAAGGAGATCCCGATCTCGAACATCGCGCGCATGACCCGCGAGTACATGAAGGCGATGCTCGCCACCCGGTAGCGCCACCGCCGGGCAGCGTTCAGCGCGATCGTCTTCGTGCTTTCGAGCGCTCGTGGCCCGATTCCCGGTCCCTGCTCTACACGCCGATCACATCGACCAGCTCCTTCACCGCGCCGGCCGACTTCTGCAGCGCGGCGTTCTCGTCCGCGGTGAGCGTAATCTCGATGATCTCCTCGATCCCCCGCGCGCCGAGCTTCACCGGCACGCCGACAAACAGGTCGCGAATCCCGTATTCCCCCTGGAGGTAGACCGAGCAGGGCAGGATCTTCTTCTTGTCCTTCAGGATGCACTCGACCATCTCGGCCGCGGCGGCGCCCGGCGCATACCAGGCGCTGGTCCCGACGAGCTTGGTGATCTCGGCGCCACCCTCAGCCGTCCGTTTGCAGATAGCCGCGATGCGCTCGGGATTCTTCTTGAAGTAGGGGTAGTCGGGCATCGGGATGCCCGCGATCGTGGAATAGCGCGGCAGCGGCACCATCGTGTCGCCGTGTCCGCCGAGCACGAAGGCGTGGATGTTCTCCACCGACACGCCCGTCTCCATCGCCATGAAGGTGCGCATGCGCGCAGAGTCGAGGACGCCCGCCATCCCGATGATCCGCTCCCGCGGAAAGCGGCTGAGGCGGAACACCGCCTGACACATCGCGTCCAGCGGGTTCGCCACCGGCACGATGATGCAGTTGGGCGAGTACTTGATCACCTGTTCGGTGACCGCCTTCATGATCCCGAAGTTCACGTTCAGGAGGTCGTCACGGCTCATGCCGGGCTTGCGTGGCACCCCGGACGTGATGACCACGACGTCGGAGTCGGCGGTCTGCGCGTAGTCGGAGCCGCCAATCACCCGGCTGTCGGAGCCGATAATCGGGCAGGTCTCGAGCATGTCGAGCGCGACGCCGGCCGCCTTCTGATCGGCGATGTCGACGATGACGACGTCGGCGAGCTCTTGTTCAGCGATGCTGCGGGCGACGGTCGCGCCGACATTGCCGGCGCCGCCCACCACGGTGACTTTGCGATTCATCTCTCGGGCTCCTTCGAAGACAGGTGCTTCACGACGTCACCAAGCGCAAGAACCAACGGGAGCGCTTCGTGACCCAGGGTGACTACATGTGCGCGATCATCGCGTCGGCGAATTCCGAGGTCTTCAGCTCCACGGCTCCCTCCATCAGGCGGGCGAAGTCGTAGGTCACCTGCTTCGCGCCGATGGCGCCGTCCATCCCCTTCACGACCAGGTCGGCCGCCTCGTTCCACCCGATGTGTCGCAGCATCATCTCGCCGGACAGAATGACCGAGCCGGGGTTGACCTTGTCCTGGTCGGCGTACTTCGGCGCCGTGCCGTGCGTCGCCTCGAACACCGCATGGCCCGTGACGGCGTTGATGTTGCCGCCGGGCGCAATCCCAATGCCGCCGACCTGCGCCGCGAGCGCGTCTGAGAGATAGTCGCCATTCAGGTTGGGCGTGGCGATCACGTCGAACTCCTCGGGCCGGGTCAGCACCTGCTGGAGGGTGATGTCGGCGATGGCGTCCTTGATCACGATGCCAGCGCCTGGCTTGCCCTCGGGGATGCGACACCACGGGCCGGCGTCGATCTCGACCGCACCGAAAAAGTCCTTGGCCGCCTGGTAGCCCCAGTCGCGGAAGCCGCCTTCGGTGAACTTCATGATGTTGCCCTTGTGGACAATCGTGACGCTCTTCCGCCCGTTGGCGATGGCGTAGCTGATGGCGCTGTGAATGAGCCGTTCGGTGCCAAGGTAGCTGATCGCCTTGAGCCCGACGCCGACCTGCACGCCCACCTCCCGCCTGGGCGCGCCGAGTCCTTCGAGCACGCGCTGCCATTGCTTCGATGCGTCGCCGGTGCCGAACCGCACTTTCTTGAAGTCCTCGGGGAACTCCTTCGCGAAGAAGTCGAGCACCTTCTGCGCTTCAGGGCTGCCACCGGCATACTCGATGCCCGTGTAGATGTCTTCGGTGTTTTCCCGGAAGATCACCATGTCGACCCTTTCGGGGCGCTTCACGGGCGAGGGCACGCCCTGGTACCAGCGGATGGGCCGCAGGCAGACAAACAGGTCGAGCATCTGGCGCAGCGCGACGTTCAGCGACCGGATCCCGCCGCCGACCGGCGTGGTCAGGGGGCCCTTGATCCCGACCAGATAGGTGCGGAAGGCCTCGACCGTTTCGTCAGGCAGCCAGTTGTTGAACTGCCTGAAGCTTTTTTCGCCGGCGTAGACTTCCATCCACGCGATTGCCTTCTTGCCGCCGTACGCGCGCTCGACCGCGGCGTCCAGGACGCGGACGCTGGCACGCCAGATGTCCGGTCCGGTCCCGTCCCCTTCGATGAACGGGATGATTGGATTGTCCGGCACGGTCAGTCGACCGTTCAGGCGAGAGATGGCGGATCCGTTCGTGCGTGGCGTCATTTAGGTCAGTACCCCCGGAAAAAAGCGAGCGATTCACGCTGCAAGCGAGCGATTCACACAGAAACTGTGGAAAACTCTGTGGAAAAGAGCGGTCGTTTGCACCCTTGTGATGTCGGTTCCGAATGTTTTAGCGGATTGCACCACCACGGGGCGAACGCCGATGACGCGACGACAAAACCTCGGGATTATACTGTAGCCCGGCCTTCCGACTTCACCGATGCTGGCTGGAAGCATGGCGCCACTGATGGCGAAATTTCCGCGATGATCCCGCGACGGCTCGAAAGGCACGAGCATGCGCGGCTACGCGACACGGATCAAACCTGAAGAGATATGGAACGTAGTGAATTACTTGAAAACCCTCGCCCCGCACGCATCAAGCACGCGTTGAAGATCGTCATCGCCGACCAGCTGCCGGACTCCGCGGTCGAGCTGCTGCGCGCCGAGGGATGGCAGGTGGACGCCAGCACCGGCCGCAGTCCCGCCGATCTCGCGTCGGATCTCGCCGATGCCGACGCGCTCCTGGTCCGGAGCGCGACCAAAGTCACCAAGGATCTCCTCGCCGCTGCCCCACGCCTTCGGGTCGTCGGGCGCGCTGGCACCGGCGTCGACAACATCGACGTCGTCGCCGCCAGCAGCCGCGGGGTGCTGGTGGTGAATGCGCCCGGCGCCAACAGCATCAGCGTCGCCGAGCACGCCTGCGCCTTGATGCTGGCGCTGGCGCGGATGGTTCCAGCCGCCGACCAGGCGATGAAGGCGGGCAAATGGGAGAAGAAGCGCTTCCTTGGCAACGAGCTTCGCGGCAAGACGCTCGGCATCGCCGGGCTCGGCCGCATCGGTCGGGAAGTCGCCCAGCGGGCTCAGTCGTTCGGCATGCGCATTGTCGCCCACGACCCGTTCATCTCCCGTGAGATCGCCGACAGCCTCGGCGTGGAGCTGCTGCCGCTCGACGAGGTGTGCGCCGTCGCCGACTACATCACGCTGCACCTGCCCTCGACACCGGAGACGCGGCATCTGTTCAACGATGCCCGCTTCGCGAAGGTGAAGACCGGTATCCGGATCATCAACACGGCG
The DNA here is from genome assembly GCA_009380045.1 of Luteitalea sp. Lineage (GTDB taxonomy): Bacteria > Acidobacteriota > Vicinamibacteria > Vicinamibacterales > CAVVIG01 > WHSN01. Next base: position 1,309 of record WHSN01000195.1, on the reverse strand, counting down.
CGCGGCGAGCTCGTCGACGAGGCGGCGCTCCGCCGTGCGATCGCCAGCGGCGCTGTCGCCGGGGCCGGGCTCGACGTGTTCGAGAAGGAGCCGCCGGCCGACTGGGCGCTGGCGCAGCTGCCACAGGTGGTCGCCACACCGCACATCGCCGCGTCCACCGAAGAGGCGCAGGAGCTGGTCGGGCTCGACACCGCCGCCGCGGTGCGCGATTTCCTGCGCGACGGCGTGGTGCGAAACGCCGTGAACTTTCCGTCGATCCAGCCAGAGGAGCTGCAGCGCCTGCAGCCGTGGATGCGCCTGGCTGAGAGTCTGGCCGCCATCGTGTCTCAAATCGGCATTGCCCGCGTCGAAGGGATCGGCGTGCGCTACTACGGCGCGCTGGCCGACAGCCGAGCGGCGGAGATCCTCGCCTCGAGCGCCGCGGCGGGTGTGCTGCGGCCGATTATATCCGGCGGCGTCTCGATCGTGAATGCGCGGGCGGCGGCCCGCGAGCGCGGCATCGAGATCATCGAGTCCCGCAGCACGCGCGCCCGCCACTACACCAGCCTGGTGTCGGTGAAGCTGCACACCAGCGACGGTGAACGATGGGCAGAAGGCACCGTGTTCGAGCCGAACAGCCCGCGGCTGGTCTCGGTCAGCGGGATCAACGTCGAAGCGCCGCTGGCGGGCACGCTGCTGATTGTCCGCAATGACGATCAGCCCGGCGTCATCGGCGAGGTCGGCACCATCCTGGGCCGGCTCGGCGTGAACATCGCCAACTTCGCGCTCGGACGGAACGAGACCGGCGCGATGGGGGTGGTCAACGTCGACGAGGAAGCGAGCAAGGCTGGCGCGCTCGACCAGGCGCTCGAAGCGATCCGGAAGATTCCGGCGGTTCGCGACGCCTGGCTGGTTCGGCTCCCACAGTGATCTGACGCCGCAGGTGCGGGGATCGGCGCCGCAGAGCGCTCGGAAGCGACGCCGCACGGTACCTGGATTCGTCGTCGGGATCGTCGCCGTCCGGATCGCTGCCGGGAGCACGGTGTCGTGTCACCCGTCGCCTCAACGCACGCACACGCGGAGGACGGCCGGACGCACGCGTGCGGCCAGACAGGTGCCCCCTTGAACCGGCTCGCCGTCCACATGGAACCTGATCGGGAGATCCGCCTGGACGGTGGCGCGCTCGATCTGCCGTGACGACACCCCTCGCATCCGACCGACGGTGCCGTTGAACAGGCGCGGCAGCCCGCGCAGCGTCGCGAACCGTGAGACCTCCTCGAACACCACCAGGTCGAGCCGCCCATCATCGAGGCGCGCCGCTGGCGCAATG
>WHSN01000104.1 GCA_009380045.1 Luteitalea sp. | reverse complement strand
TGTAGGCGACCCAGAGCGTAGCGGCTTTCGAGCTCGCCGGGGCGACGGCGGCCAGAGCGTCATTGCGCGGCACGTTGAAAATCATCGTCACGAGAAGAACGCCGACGATATAGACTACGCCGCCGCCAAGCCAATACCAGGCGCGCGGATCGTCCCATCGCACGAGCGAGGCGATGGCCATGGACACGCACGTGACGGCCGTCCCGAGGAACGGCGTCAGAAACCAGGGGTTGATGATCGCCACGTTGATTGATTGCATGGCCGCAATGCCCTGCTCGGGCGGGAGGTTCCCGAGCGCCTTCATCACGGAAGTGGAAAACGCAAAGAAGATCCCCGCGACGAGCCCGCAACCGATTGCGGATACGAGCGTGAGAAAATCGAGCAGGCCGATCGTTTCCATGGTGGCCCTCAATTCCATGCGCCGGCCGCGCCAGTGCCCCGCACGTACTCGCTGAAATCCCGCGGACCGGATCTCGAGCCGAGGCGCACGCGCAAACCTCGCGCCTCGAGCCGCTCGGTCCCGCGTCGGCCTGTCTTGCCCGTCCCGCGGAGCACCAACGTCCGTCTTGCGACCATCTGATCCCCTTCCACGTTCGTCGCGACGAAGGTGACGCCGGACGAGACATCCAGGATTCACGCGGCGTGATGCGGCTCGACGAGGAGGATGGCGCCGCTGTTTTGGTTTGCAGGTCGCCTGCTACGAGTCCGAGGAGGCGTTCAGCCGGGCGTTCAAGAGCTTCATCGGCGTCTCACCCGGCGCGGTTCGGCGCCGCGAGGGGCCGGCGCGCCGGCCGAACGGCTCATGGAGTAACACCCGGTCGCCTGACCGCGGCCGGCGCGCGACTCGACTCCGACAGCCTGTCGAGGCCCACGGGTCTCCAGCCGTTCCCGACCCGTCGAAAGTGGACCGTGACAGGGGTGGCCCAGGCGGGAAACGCCGGGTGAACGGCTGCGACGCGAACCTGCACGAACTCCGGGGCCGCGCCGCGCGCCGTGAGCGCACCTGGCGCCTGCGCCCGGCGGTCGCCTGCGGTCAGCTCGCCGTCAACGTCGGTCGCGATGCCGGTCAGATTGTCGAAGCGGGCCCACTGGAGTCGGTAGCTGCCTGCGTGAGTCGCGACGTTCGCCTGCTCCGCCGCGTTCGCGAAGGTCAGTTCGCCGGTCTCGCTCAGGGCAAAGTCGACCAGCGGGTTGACCTGGGTCAACCACGCCTTCAGCACTTTGTCGCGCCGCTTGAGAAGTGTCTGGGTCACGTAATCGGTCGCGCGCGGATCGCTGTATCGAGCCTTCTCGACGATGGCGCGCACGGTGGCGTCGTCGAATCGGGAGACGATGCGCGCCGCCCAGAACGCGTCGTCCTGGCGCATGTTGGCAAAGGCCGGGTTCGGGTACTCAGGCTTCCACAGCTCCGGCTGGAAGGCGTCCGCCTCGAATCGTCCGACGGCCGGTGGCACCTTCGGATACGAGATGTGCATCCAGGGGCGCGTGTAGATGCCCAGGGTCGCCAACGTGAGCCAGCCCGGTTTCCACTCGAGGATGTACTCGTTGCCCGCGCGATGACGCTGCTCGTACACGGTGCCGCTCCCCATGATCGAGCCGAAGTCGAACATGTAGTGCTTCACGTAACGGCGGTCCTGTTCCTGAGCGAGCATGTCCAGGCTGTTGACGCCGCGGGAATCGTCGTGGTTGAGCCAGGCGCCGAAGACCCGTGCTGCGCGGAGCTCGCGGCGGTGCTCGTGAGGAACCGTGTCGTTCGGATCGTCTGGCCGCGTACCGTAGTAGCGAAAGTTGCCCAGCGGTTTCCCGTCGGCGAAGCGGCTGACGAGGACCCGATACTTGCCATTGGCCTGGCGCGCTGCCCGGCGGAGGACGCTGTTGACATCCCGGCGCGTGAGCTGTCTCCGCTCGCCAATCCGCGGGTCGAACTGGCTCGCCTTATCCGCGATGACGATCCGGTCGGGATCCAGTTCGGCCAAGTACACGTCAACCGTGTTGTAGCCGAACGCATGGTAGAACGCCGTCCCGATGTTCCGCGCCGGTCGCCATCTCGGGATTCGCCGGGGGATCGAACTCGATCTGGTACAGGTGCCCTACAGGATCGGTCATGCGGAATCCCGGCTGCACGCCGGTGGATTTGCCCCCCGACACGACCCAGTCGTCGAGCGAGATGGACTCCAAGCGGTCCGGCCCACGTACCAGATCCGCGGTGGACATCGCCCCGCGGCCGATACGACTCGCGAACCAGCTCGAGTCCGGCACCTCGTCCAGCGTATTGACATTCAGGGCGCGAACGTCCCGCAGCTCGCCTGGCGTCGTGAAGGTATTGACGACGAAGTCGTAGCTGTTAGCGTCTTCAACTGGCACCACGGCCGACGCGTCGAGGATCCGGTCGTCGTCGATCGACAGCGGATCGTCGGGGTAGAAGCGCGGCCCGCCAGCAGCGAGCGCACCCATGGCCCCGAGCACGACGATGCCTGCCGCGAGTGGCAGCGCTCGCGTGCTGCTGCCGCGGCACACCGTCTCGCCCGCCCTAGAAAGTGCCGCCGAAGACGATCCACAGATGCTTGCCATCGCGACTCCCAAATGCGGCATCCACCCGAACGACCACCCCGTTGTCGGTGTTGAAACGGAAGCCGAAGCCGTAGTCGGACTCGAGATCCCTGAGACCAAGGTCGGCCCGGCGCATGGCCACCTTCCCGGCGTCGTAGAACAGCGCGCCGTCGAGCCCCGACCAGATCTCGAAGCGGTACTCGCCCTGGAAGAGGACTGCATGGGGTCCCCGAAACCGGTAGTCTCGGAACCCACGCAGCGAGTCGTTCCCGCCAAGCGTCGGCATCAGATAGAACGGCATCTGTTGATCGGTGGCGGTGTCGGAGGTGGAGGCAAACGCGCGCGCGAAGAGCACGCGTCTCTCGGAGAGGAAACCGACGAACTGGCGCAGGTCGAGGTCGAGGCGGTTGAACGTGAAGGCCCCGAGATCCCGGTCGTCGTAGCGGCTGAACTCGGCCCGGTACCAACCGCCACTGCGTGCGTTCAGCGGTCGTCGCCAGTCGATATCGACGAATGCGATCGTGCGGAGGTAATTCGGCTGCCCCGAGAGTCCCGGCGTGGACGCCTCGTCGAACAGCTCGCCAATCGACGGCTGCGCCTGGTCCTTGCCGTTGCCGACCCGGGGTTCCAGGTACTCGATGCCGCCGCCGATGGCCACGATTGGAGCCGCGCGTACTGCCGCTCGGGCGCCGAACGTGCTGACGCGCAGGGTGTAGTCGGTCTGGGCGTCACGAGCCGACGCCGGGCCGAGGCCAAAGTAGTCCTCCTGGGGGTACTCGTGCCGCCGACCGTACCCCTCCGCCAGAACGCGGCCATCGGCCAGATTCGGGAACCGCACCCGTGCCTCCGTGGCCCAATAGCCCTTGATGGAGGCGCCCGCCCATGCATCGGCGCCGGCCTCCCGACTCAAGAAACGGTGCGTACGAAACCCGGCCCCATAGGCGAACCCGCTGCCGGTCGTGAGGCTCCCAAGCTTGGCGTAGACGCCATCCCGCGTGATCAAGGGAACGCCACTCCTCTCCACGGCCTTCAGCACGGTCTCGAGGGTGTTCGGGTCGTACGGCTGGGCGGTCCGCTGTTTCTCCTCTCGCTCCTGTCTCAGCGCTTCAGCGCGGCTCTCCTGCGCGCCCGCGACGCCGGCGAACGTGAGACTGGTCAGAAAAAGGAACGCGATGTATCGGAGCCGGTTCATCTCAGGCATCAATCGGTGACTGCGAGAGGTTCACTCTGACGGAAGCCGGGGGCGTCGCATCACGAAAGGTCGTCTCAGCCTATCACCCAGTGCCACTGCGCCAGACAGAAAGATGACGGTGAGGCACGGGAAGCCACGCCGCTGACGACTGTTCATCCCTGTCGCTGGACGTCGATGACCTTCGAACGGATCACAGTCAACCCACAGGCCCGAGGATGCGTTGGCGCCGGAGAGGAACGGGCTTCTCGTCAGCCGTCACATGAGCGGCTGAAGAAAGCGGACGACCGCCTGGATCATCTCGTCTCCCGCGAGCAACTGGTAGTCGTTGTGATCGGCGTCGGGAAGCACGAGGAGCGTCTTGGGAGCCACCGCGGCGTCGTACAGGCGCCGGGTATTCTCGATCGGCACGATGCGGTCGTGCCCGCCTGCGACGACGAGGAGCGGCACTCGGATTCGGCGAATCCGGTCGATCGCCGCGAACCGGTCCCGGAGAAGAAGGCTCACCGGCAGGAACGGATAGTGATGCTGTCCGACGTCGGCCATCGATGTGAACGGCGAGCGCAGAACGAGCGCCGCCGGCGGGTGCGTGACGGCGAGGTCGATCGCCACTGCCGTTCCCAGCGACTCGCCAAAGTACACGATCCGCGCGGGATCGACGTCGGGGCGGCCGGCCAGGTACGCTCGGGCGGCGCGGCTGTCTGCGGCGAGGCCCTCCTCGGTCGGAGCCCCGGGATTGCCGCCGTAGCCCCGATAGTCGACGAGAAGAACCTGCAATCCATGCAGATGGAGCGCCGCCGCCAGGGGCCCGCGATGCGCTCGATTGCCGGCGTTCCCGTTGAAGACCAGAACGGTGACGCGCGGCGAGGGTCCGGATGCTCCGACGAACCAGCCGCTCAGCCCGAGGCCGTCGGTGGTCTCGAAGGTCACCGGCTCGACATCGGACAATCCTGTCGAACTGGCCGTCGGCACGCCACCCGTGGGGAAGTAGATCAAACGGCGCTGCACCGTCCAGAGGAGCGCCAGGACGGCAGCGATAACGGCAAGATACGCTGCCAGAGTGATCATCGAGCGACTCATCTCGAGGTCCGGAGGAGCCGGCTACTTCAGGCCGAGCCGTTGTTTGACGGCCGGCCAGTCTCGCTTGAGCGCGATGAAGGCGGCCATGTCGGGACAGCGGAGAAACGGGTTCGTCGCGCGCTCGAGCCCGATCGTGGAGCTGGGTCGCGCCCCGTAGTCGTGCCCGGGCCACACGGTGGCGTCGTCGGGGAATCGGGCGAGCAGCCGCTGAAGGCTGGCCCACTCGGTGCGCGTCTCGTCATCGTTGGTGGTGCCCCCGACCTTCCCGACGAACAGGAGATCGCCGCTCATCAGGATCCGCCACGAGGGCTCGTAGATCACCACGTGGTCGGGGCAGTGCCCCGGCACGTGGAGGAACTGGAGCCGTAGGCCGCCGACGCCGATCTCCTGATCGTCGCCGAGGCCAAGGTCCGGTCTGACCAGTAACGAGTCCGCGAACGCTGCCACCGGCGCCGCGGTCAGCTCCACCGCCCTGGCATTGCCGTTGGTGTGATCCGGGTGACCGTGTGTGTTGATCACATGCGTGACCGTCAGCCCCTGATCTCGGGCGCGTTGGACGAACACTTCGGGCGAGTACGACGGATCGATCAGCACGCCCCGTCCGGCGTCCCGGTCGCCGAGCAGGTAGCCAAAGTTCCGGTCGCCGCCGGCGCGGATCTGTTCGAAGACGAGGTGCATGTCCCGGTCTTACTCCACTGCCGTCGGGTAATCAAGACTCGGAGAACCGCTCCGCGATTCACTCTCCCCGTGCGCCGATTGTCGAAATCTGGAGCGAGATCGAGGGCCGTGCGGCGGCCCGTCCGCCAGGTTGATATATGAACGACATGGCGTACTGTGCAGCCCGTCCCTTTCAACCTCGGCGCCGGAACATCGTGGATCGAGAACCAATTCGCACGGCGTGGTCGGCACTGCGCTGTGTCGGATGAGACAGGTCGCCCCACCCGAACACGCTACGCTGACGCCCGGTGTGTGAGCGACGTGACCCGCGTTCGACAGATTCTGGTGAACCTGCGGGGCAACGCCGTCAAGTTCACCAATCAGGGCGACGTCGCCGTCCATGTCGTGTCGGCGACCCAGTCGGCCGCTGGGCGCTTTGAAATTCGATTCACGGTCGAAGATACGGGAATCGGGATTCCGGCGGATCGGATCGATCGGCTGTTCCAACCGTTCAGCCAGACCGATGCGTCAACCACCCGCAAGTACGGCGGTACCGGTCTCGGTCTCGCGATTTGCCGGCGTCTGACCGAACTGCTGGGTGGACGGATCTGGGTCGAAAGCGAGCCAGACAAAGGCACACGTTTCCTGTTCACCATACAGGCCTCGGCCGGAACACTGGCAGCGGTGTCGGGCCCGCTTTCGCGCGACGCTCGCCTGGCTGATGTCCCTCAACCGCGGCTCGCCGGCAGCCGTGTATTGATTCGTGGGTGACCACGCCGCGCCGCGACAGTTCGTTCAGGGGCAGGCTGAAAATTGGGGGCTCGTTGTCTCGGCAGCGGCATCCGGTGCCGAGGCGCTCGCATGGATCGAACAGGGACGGCGATTCGACCTGGCGATCGTCGACATGCAGATGCCCGGGACCGACGACACGACGCTCGCCGCCGAGATTCGCACGGCGCTCGGCGGAGCCGCGCCCCCGCTCATCGCGCTGACGTCGCTCGATCGCCGCGGGGCAGAAACACAGGTCTCGCCGCGTCCCTGACCAAGCCGATCAAGGCGTCGCGGCTCTTCGAGGCCGTGTCGGATGTGCTCACCCGGGCAGCGTACGCAGCCCCGATGCCTGTTCCGCACCGTCGGGCGCGCGGTTGGGCGAGCGGCACCCCCTTCGGATCCTGGTTGCCGACGACAACGTCGTGAATCAAAAGGTTGCGAGGTCAATGCTCGAACGGCTCGGGTATCGCGCAGACCTCGTCGCCAATGGCCTCGAGGCGGTCGACGCGGTCCGGCGGATGCCGTATGACGTGGTCCTCACGGATCTGCAGATGCCGGAACTGGAAGGACTCGGGGCGATGCGACAGATTCGCAGCGATCATCCCGAGGGACGCCGGCCGAGAATCGTGGCGCTGACGGCGAACACCATCGAAGAAGACGGCGAGGAATCCCTCGCCGCCGGGATGGACGACTACCTGAGCAAGCCGTTGAAGAAGGACAAGCTTGAAGCCGCCCTCGGACGCGCCCGGCGACTTGAGGCACTCGCGCCGCAAGAGGCGGCCAGGCCTCGTCGATGACCCGGTCCATACGTCAGGTTCACTGTCAGGAAGTCGTGGCGAGTGAGGCAACAGGGCTGGACGACTTCCGCATGTTCCCCGATCTCGAAGTCGCGCTCGCTCTCGCGGGCGGCTCAGGTACGGAGCCTCGTCTCGTAAGCCGTGGCGTTCAGCGCCAGTTGCCGGGATCGCGTGGCGGTGTCATCTCGGCACGCCGAATATGCGAGACTGACCCGTGCATGGCCCCAGTAGTTCCGAACCCGAAGAAGATTAGGGCCTTCAGGAGCGAGGCCGTGTTCGAAGACTGGCTGCGCGCCAACCACGCGCGTGAAACCGAGATCTGGCTTCGGATCTACAAGAAGGGCGGCGGTAAGCCGACCGTCACCAGCGCGCAGGCCCTGGACGTCGCGCTGTGCTGGGGCTGGATTGACGGCATCCGCAAAGGGCTTGATGACCAATCCTTTCTCCAGCGTTACACCCCGCGGCGCGCCAGGAGCATCTGGAGCCAGATCAACCGCGGGCACGTGGCGCGACTGACCGCGGCGGGGCGCATGGAACCGCCCGGGCAGCGACAGGTTGATGCCGCCAAGGCCGATGGCCGTTGGGACGCCGCCTATGCGCCGATTCGCGCCGCGACCCAGGCCTCGATCCCTGACGATCTCCGCGCCGCGATCGAAGCCGATCCGCGGGCGCGCAAGACGTTCCAGACACTTGGCCGCCAGAATCTCTTCGCGCTCGCCTTTCGCACGAACAACATGAAGACGCCGGCCGGGCGGGCCAGGAAGATCGCATCGCTGGTGGCGATGCTCGCGCACGGCGAAACCATAGTGCCGGAAGGCGGACGCCGAAGAAGGGTGCCATGATGCGTCGGTGTGTCGTTCTCGTCTTTGTGGCGCTGAACGTTCGATGGCCTGCAGAGCGCCGAGCGGTAGCCGTTCGACGCCGCATCGGTCAAGCCGAGCAACTGGGGCGACGCGCAGCCGGCGAGCGACACGCAACCAGGCGGGCCGTTAGAGCGCAATCAACCTGACCGTTCGCCCGCTCGTGAAGAGCGTCCACGTCTCCACGACGATCAATTCGTCGGCGGGTCCGAGCTGGAGCAACACTGATCAGTTCGGACATCGCAGCGAGGCGGAGGGCTACACGACGCGAGGCGCCTTTAGAGTCGAAGGCGCGCTGATGTGCCGGCGGCCGCTTGCTGGCCGATCGGTTCAATGGTGCGGCTAACGGCCGGTTATTGAACGTCCCCGAGCCTGAAAGAACCGAGCTGAGAGGAGACAGGCCGCAATGTTGAGTGCCGCCCAACCGGCTCGATGCGCTCATCGCGCCGACACGGCCTTCAAAACTCCCGCGGCGTCCCTGATCACGATCTCGAATGTCGTTGCCGCGCGTGCCGGTATGCGGCCGAACCTGTTCTCGAGCGACCGGCCAACTGCCAGGTGCAGTTCCCTCCCAGCACCCGAGTCGATCCTGTGTTCCGCCGTCGCATCGCGAGGTGCTCTCCCGACATACCCGGGAGTGAATGTGCGAGAGCGAGCTTCAACGGCGGGCCGCGGCAAGCGAGATGCCTCCAACTACCGAGATGCCTCCAACTACGCTGCCGAACGACGACGGTCGCGCCAGGGGGTCAGCCGCCGCTTCTGCATTCGCATTTCGGTCGAGCTTGTCGCCAGAGGTCTCCAGACTTCACCGTGGCCCCCTCATTTTCGTGGTCGGATGTCGATCCGAGCGTTTCTCGTTCGATGTGTTGGTAGAGGACGGAAGGTGACGGTCATGAACATCTTGCTCTGGGTCTTGCAGGTGCTGCTCGCGGTTGCGTTCTTAGCCCACGGCTGGCTCTTTCTCTCGCCCCCGCCTGAGATCGCCGAACAGATGAACGCGTCGCTGCCGCGGTGGTTCCAGCTCTTCCTCGGCGTCGCCGAAGTGCTGGCCGCGGTGGGACTTACACTTCCGGGACTGACGCGGATCATGCCGTGGCTGGTCACATTGGCGGCCGGCGGGATCATGATCGTGACCGGGTCGGCGACGGCCCTCCACCTGGTGCGCGGCGAGATGAGCTCGGCGGCTATCACGCTGCTGCTGCTCGGCATGGCGACCTTCGTCGCGTACATGCGGCATCGTGTGCTGCCGATTGGCGTCCGGCGCGCGGCGTAGGCAACGAAGCGTGGGCCACGGCCGCAGCGAGAATCGAGGAGCCGCCCTTGTCGTGACCTTCGAATGTCAGGTGCTTGGCGCCGCTACCCGCGTCAGGCGCCCCGGCGATCGTGAGACGAGAGGACCTATGCGAAAGCTGATCGTGTCTGAGTTCGTGTCATTGGATGGTGTCATGCAGGCGCCGGGCGGAAAGGACGAGGATCCGGATGGCGGGTTCGAGCACGGCGGATGGACCATGCCGTACTGGCACGACGACATCGGCGGCAGCTTCGGCGCGATGATGCAGGACGTCGATGCCTTCCTGCTCGGCCGCCGCACGTACGTGATTCACGCGCAGGCGTTCGAGCCGATGCCGCCGGGAGATCCGTTCGGCGACCTCATGAACGCGCCCAAGAAGTACGTCGTTTCTCGAACGCTGGAGAAGCCGATCTGGCGCGACACGACGATCATCCGCGACAACATCGTCGAGGCGGTGCGGAGGTTGAAGGCGCAGCCAGGACGGAGCATCGTGACGGACGGCAGCAGTCAGCTCGTGCACACGCTGCTCGCGCACGACCTGGTCGACGAGCTGCACGTGCTGCTCTACCCGCTGACGCTGGTCCGCGGCAAGCGCCTCTGGGCAGATGACGCGCACACGGGATTCACGCTGAGATCCGCCACCCCGTACCCGACCGGCGTCGTAGGGCTCGATTACGTGCGTCAGCGGTGACCCACGAGGTCGTCGGAGATTTCGACCGCAAGGCGACGAAGGCCCCTGCCTCCGAGAAGACGCTCAAGGAACGCTGGCGCGTCCTGAAGCACGTCCATAAAACCCCCGACGGCCCGAAAGCGAAAACGCCCTGCGACGATTTCGAGCGGCCCAAGCCACCAGCCCCCACGCCGGTCGGCATCGACATCGCGACCGTCCAGCGGGTGGCCGACGCGTTGGAACAGTGCGCGCGTGGCACGCGGCTCAAGAGCGCCGAACGACGAGACTACGCCCGGTACGTGACGCTGACGACCACCGCGCAGCGGCCGGCGCAGATGGTGCGCGCCATCGCGGAGGACTTCCACCTGCGCGAGCAGTTCTGGATCGTGCGGGGCGCGAAGGGCGGGCCGACGCACGCCATCCATCTGAACAAAGAGATGCGTGGGGCCGTCGGGCTGTTCCTCGCCGCCGGAGCGCTGGGCCGCTATGACGACAACCAGCTCCTTGCCCTCGCCCGCGCGCACGGCTGGCCGAAAACCATCCCCTCCACAACGCGCGGCACTCGGTCGCGATCGATGCCATCGGGGCGGGCGCCGACCTCGGCGATGTGCAGGCGCTGCTCGGCCACGCGAGCATCGACACCACGCGGCGGTTCTACGCCGGCATCCTCCCTGCGCCAGAAGAACGTGGGCAAGCGGCGCGAGGGCCGACTGAAAATCCGCTGATTGGCGTGGAGTGTGCCAAGCTTTCGTGCCACACTACTCCTTGGCACCCCTCGGAATCATTCGGGACATTCAGGATTGTCTCGGATCGCGGAACCCGTGAGATCGGCCGCGCGCGATCGGGGGCCGTACGCAGAAACGGCCCGGAAATCCGGACCGAAAGGATTGGTTGCGGGGGCACGCAACCAACATTATCTGCAGCTCTGGCGACCCGCGGCCTGAGTCGAACGGCCCGGCTACGTGCCGAGCTATGCCGAATTCGTCATCGACCGTCAGCACACAGAGCTGAGGAAGCCACCCTCAATGGGGCGCCTTGTCCGGCCAGGGCTCAAACCCGGCACGCCGCGCGGCATCCCAGAGTTGCTTGTCGAACGTCGCCAGCCTCACCGCGGTCCCTAGAGACTCCTGAAACAGGACCGCCGAGGCGAGTTGGACCGCATCATAACCGCGGAGTGCGTACTCCCAAGCCAGCACCTCGGCGCGCGACACGAGCGCCTCCGTGACAGGGATTCGGGCGATGTCAGGCCATTGCGCGGCGAAGGCGCGCTGCGCTTGTCGCGCTTCGTCCTCTGCCAACAGTTTTGCGCGAACCGCCTTGGCGAGCGCGGCCGCGACTTCCGCTCGGCTAATCAGGGACGTGGCGACAACCTCGGCGCTTGCCGCGAAGTCGAGCGTCTCGCGCGCTCCCCGCTCCTCGACGTGGCGCTTCACCAAGGCGCTGGCGTCGAAGTACGCAATCACTCGCGATTCTCGCTCACCAGATCAGCGACCGTGCGCCGGCCGCGTAGCCGTGCGACGGGCTTCGTCCGGGTCAATCGCCGACCGCTCCACTGAATGCCACCGGCGCTCTTCAGCGCCGCCAGCCGTTCACGCACGGACGTGGCATCGGGGATGAGGCGAGCGACAGCGCGTCCGCGTTCCGTCACCACGATCGTCTGACCCTCCCTGACTTCACGCACGCACTCGCTCAATTTTGCTTTGAGCTCACGGATTCCGATTCGACGTTCAGCCATGATCGACCCTACGCTGCTGCCAGCATCCTTGACTTGAGGTCACATTGTATCACATGTGACTACATCGCGGCCAGCAGCCAGCTTCCCACGTGGCGCAAGCCGTCAGGAACACCCCTATTCGAGGAATTCGTTTAGTGGGTAGCGTGACCGCCCGAACTGTGCCCGCATGCGATTGAATGCGTGGAATGTTTCAACGTAGTGGACATGTACCGCCGGTGGCGCGCTCTTCATCATTCGGCGAACGCTCTGCAGGAGAATCGCGTCGAGGTCCTTGCCACCGGAGAACATGTGCTATGTGTCGTCCGGCTCGTACAAGTAGTTCAATTCCTTTGTCACGGGAAGGCTGCTTGGATTCGGTTCGACCGAGATCACGCGCGCTATCGCATCCGCTTTCACAAGGGGCTCCAGTTCAAGATGCAAAAGGATTCGCATGCCCTTCGCTCCGCATTGTTCGGCGGCGTGGGCGCGAATGACACCAAGGCCCAAGAACTGCGAGACGTGAAAAGCGACTTGCGTCGAGGCGTCGCTCATAAACCTGAGGACCCTAAATGACCCATGACCGTCGCAACACTGGCCGAGCTCAAACGGCCGCCAAAACGCCGACGCACAACATTTATAAAGAATGTAGCGACGAATCAGCAAGTTAATCTGGGAACACGACAGAACGAAATTATCGAGGCCAAATCGGCAAACGAATTATTACTCACGGAGAGCGGGCATGCGCCAATGGACATCAGAGGAACGACAGCGACAAGCGGAGCTTATTCACCAGTGGAAGCCGTGGCGAACGGCAGGGGTGAAGACGGCCAAAGGAAAAGCGCGAAGCCGCATGAACGCATTCAAGCACGAGGCGTACAGCGCCGAGGTCAAGCAAATGGAAAGGCACATTAGGGAATGCCGAAGGCGTTTGCGGATGGCTGCATTCTGACGATAAGACAGGTCGTGTCGGCGAGTAGCTCTGACGAACCAAAAACTCACATCTCCCGTCGAGATGAGACACTGACGACAGATTTTAGCCTGTCATTCCCGCACGGATTTCAATCGCTTCTTCCACTGCGTTCGACAGGTGCTTGCATATCCAGTCGTAGCGCTCTTTGCTGCTGTATCCTGCGGGCTCGTAGCACTTCACAATGGACGACAGTTGTTTTCCGCTGGCTCCATGCTTGATGTAGTCGAACGGGTTTGCACCCTTGGTGCCGAGCTCCTTCGAATTCATCAAGCCGTAAATGTGAATGCCGACGACGCCCATCCTGTCGTTCCAATACTTGATGATTTCGTAGTTGATCCATTTGCGGTTCGCCGTTCCAGCACCCACTAAAACCACCGTGCAGGATCGGCCATTCATCTGGGCCGCGATCCACCGCTGAATCGAAGCGTCCCCACCTGCCTCGATGGTCTGCCACTCGTTGTCCGTGGCGGGACGGTTGCCTTCAATGCTGCCGATGCTCCGCACGGTGGCAGCTCGCCAGTTGTCTGGGATGAAATGGAAGCTGTAGAAGACACAACGACGTGGCATGGCTCCCCTCACCTCGTTAATCGGCCAGAGATACCCGAAGAAGCGCATCCAAGGGTTGCCCGCCAGGGTAGGAGCCCTGCTTCCCATTTCCTGCTGTACGGGCAAGAACAGGGGCTTGGCGTGGCACGGCCGCGGAGTAGCGCGGCTGCCCTTTGACTAAATCACTGTCACGATCTTGCGCCCATCAGGCGACGGCAGATGTCCACCAGCTTCGGGTCCGAGCCGTTTTCTTAGAGATGCCCGTTGTTCGCCAAGCGGATGAAGGCTTCGAGTGTGACCACCTTGACCAGGCCGGCGTGGATCAAGTGTTCTGACATCTTCCCTGATGTGAAGTAATCCCGAAGCGTCCAGCCGTCCCCACCGAGCACCAGCATCGCGCGCGTGCCGTGTCCAGCGGTCACGGCATCGGCGAGGCACATTACTTCGAACGGAACCTTCTGCTCCGCCGTCCCGCCGGTTTGCTGCCATTTCAGGGAAATGAGCACTCGCTCACCGCCCTTCTCAGCGACGGCGTCAACCTTATGCGGTCGGCCTCCGCAGCGTTGTCCGACTCGTTGCTGCCGCTGACAAGCGTAGCCGCCCCGCGTCAGAGCGGGCAGGATCATCGCCTCGAGCACGGCGCCGGTGTTGGAATTCTGCGCCATCAGAGATTTCGAGTGCCGAGAATTTCCTTTGCGGGTGTTCGGTTACCGGTGCAGCTGATCCTTCGAGGTGCGTCGAGAAAGCGCACATCGTATCCGACCTTCCGGTAAAGCTCCTGGATCCGGAGGGTGGCCTGGTTCACAAGAATCACGGGGCCCTTGTGTTTGGCGAGCCATTCGGCGGTGCGCACCTGATCCTCCCACGAGAATCCGCCCCTGGAATATGCGGTGAACTCTACATCGTACGGAGGATCGGCGTACACGAAATCGCTGGGCTTCAGTTTCAGCGCCTCGAAGTCCCCGATGATGAATTCCCAATCCTGGAACACGTCACGGTAAGGCGTAAAGTCGCGCGTGTAGCCAATGGACTTGTAGCTGCCGAACGGGACGTTAAACCCGCCCTTGCTGTTGAACCGGCACAGGCCGTTGTAGCCGGTGCGATTCAGGTAGTAGAACAGCGCTGCGGCGTCAGCGGTGTCGCCCTGGCCGTGCGTCACGAGCTCGTTGAAGCGATCGCGGTGGCGGTAAAACAGCTTTTCGTTGTTCTCCATCCTGATATCGGTGGTGAGTCCGCGTTTCAGCCAGCGATAAAAGTTGATTAGATGCGGATTGGCGTCGTTGAGCAAGGCGCGTTCAGGGCTCAGTCCAAGCGTGACGGCGAGCCCGCCGGCGAACGGCTCCACGAGGCGGCGTCGGGCGTGCGGCTGCCAGAGCGGGAGGAGGTGCGGCACCTGCCAGCGCTTGCCACCGGCCCACTTCAACGGGGGGTTCATGGTCGTGGGGGTATTGGCGGGCGACATGCGAGCACCGGCAGTTTATCGCGCGAGGCGAAGGAAAGGCAAACCTTAGGTTGGTCGATCGCTTACCATTAGCGAGCCTAGCGGGAAGTGTCAACGGCGATGACGTAAGCAGGTGGCGCATCATGGACAGCTACAAGAACCCGAGCCCGGGAAACACATACATCAGCCCAAGCCTTGAAGCGTTTGGCAATCCGACGCGGAAGGTTCGCATCGCGACGAAGGCCATTGAGCACCCGACGGCGTTCGCGTTCGCACAGGTCAAGGCCGAAGTGGTCCTGCGACTGAGGCATCCCCTCATTTGAGACCGAAACTGAGGACGTACACCGGCTCGCGCAGCACGTACTCGGCGAATCGCTGGATAAGTGGTTCGAGGCGGTCATGAGGCATAGCCGGCATCG